>JACQWX010000090.1 GCA_016209035.1 Elusimicrobiota bacterium
GGGCCTGCCCTGGCCTTGACAGAGTGTACTTCTGGATGTACACTTAAGTGGGCAGAAAGACGCTGTCCCGGAGGGTGCGATGACGACGCTCAGCGTGACGCAGGCGCGCAGCAGGCTCCTTTCCCTGGCTCGCGAACTCGGTTCCAAGGGATGCGAGGCGGTGGAGGTCACCCATCGGGGGAAGCCCGTCCTGGCCATCATGCCCATCGAGCTCTATGACGCGCTGATGGAGACCATGGAGGTGCTCGCCGACGGCGAGCAGACCGAACTCCTGCGGCGGAGCCTCGACGAGCTGCGGCGGGGGAAGGCGCTCCCCTGGGAGAAGGCCAAGGGCAGGCTCGAGGCGTGACGTTCAGGGTCCTGATCACCCCGACGGCGCTCGACATGCTCCGGGGCGTCGCGGATGCCAGGGTCCGGGCCCTCATCGCCAAGCGCATCGACGGGCTCGCTTGGGAGCCGGAGAAGCAGGGCAGGCCCTTGGTCGGGGAACTTTCCGGCCTGCGCAGCCTGCGGGCCGTGGGCCAGCGCTTCCGTGTCATCTACCGGGTGGACCGGCGCGAAGTGACGGTCACGGCGGTCGCCGTGGGCCTGCGCAGGCGGGGCGACCGCGGAGACGTCTACAACCTCGCGTGCCGGCTCGTGAAGCTGGGTCTCGCCTAGTTCCGAGTAATGGTATTCTGATCAGGGCAGCTTGTTCTCAAGCCGGCGTCGTCGTGCGCTGACCGTCCTATTGGACCTCATCGATGAAGATGGTTCGGACCAGGTCTTTCTGGATCTTATGGGCCGCCTCGCGGCGCAGCAAGGAGGGGTCCTTGGAGTATTTGAGGAATTCCTCGCCGTGCAGGAGGTCGATCCGCCAGGCAGACTCTCCAAAGCGGCGCCGGATCAGCGTGCTCTTTCCGGTCTGGCGCGGGACCGCTCCCGCACGCATCCGGTCGGCCACGGGCCTAGGGAATCCGCCCGTCAGGAGGTAGTCATTCCACCCCGCTCATTGTGTTCCTCCCGTCGCAGGGGGCGCATTGCCGAGCAGCCATTTCCACAGCGGCACGAACCTGACCTTGATCCGGCCGGCCAGAAGCTCCGTGCCCTCGCGGTCGCCGGTGATGACCGACATGCGGCCGCACTTGAGCGCACTCAGCGAATCGGCCAAGGCGTCCATCTCCCGGCCGAGGGTGGCCGGATCATCGGGGTCGAAGCAGACCTGGATGACCTCCTTCGTGCGCCCTCCGGCGCGCACCACGAAATCGACCTCCCGGGCCTTGGCCGATCTCCAGTAGAAGACCTCGTGTCCCCTGCGAACGAGCTCCAGGCAGACGACGTTTTCCATGACTCGTCCCAGGTCCGCGGAGAACCTGAATCCCATGGCGTTCCTCAATCCTGTGTCGGCGACGTACACCTTCCTGGGGTTGAGCAGCTGTTCCTTGAGAGAGAAGGAGAACTTGCGGACGAAATGAAAGAACCCGGCCAACGCGAAGTAGCCTGAGAAGCGTTCCACGGAATCCAGGCTCAATCCCACGGGGACTTTGACCCGGTTGCAGGGCTGAACGGTGGAGATATTGGCCAGATAGTACTTCGCCAGGAAGTCCAGCTTGTCCGAGGCGCGTATCTTGAAGCGTCTCTGGACGTCCTTGATGAGGATGTCGTTGTAATAGCTCTCCAGCAGGTGCTTCTTCTCTCCGGCGTCGACCAGCGCCACCTTCGGGAACCCGCCGTTCTCCAGGAACTCGTTGAGTAAATGCCTGATGCGATGGCGGTGCCGGGCCCAATCCAGCGGGGATGCCGCTTCCAGGCCGCGGAAGCCCAAGAATTCGCGGAAGGAAAGCGGAAAGACGGGAACGTCAAGATGGCGGCCGGCGAGAAGGGTGGCGTATTCCTCCGAGAACATCTTGGATGAGGAGCCGGGCGGGCCGAAGCGCGGATCCTCGCAATTGATCACCAGGGTGTTCTTGGCCGGGACCCCCTCCGCCACGAAGCGCCGAAGGAGTTGCACAAGAAGAGTGGACTTGCCCCCGCGCCTGACGCCCTTGACCGTTACCACCTCCCCGGCCTTCGAGGCGGATGCCAGGCGGCCCTGATACTCCGGCCGCGCGACGCTTGCCACGGAATAGCCGCCCCAAAGATTCCAGTCATGGAGCATTTCCAGGATTTGTTGTTCATTCATATCGCAATTGTATCGGCAGCTTTCAAGCCAATGTTACCGATAAATCGGTAGATATTATAGCACGGGTTCGATAGTATTTGGTATATTGGCCGCAAAGGTCTCATCGCGTATTCCGCCCGGAGGTGGGCATGGCCGTTTCCTTTCACTCCGTTTGGGCGTTGCTGTCGGCAGGGCTCTTCGCTCTTGCGGCGCATTCCTCCGGCCGAGCCGCCGTTGCGCAATCCCGCCAAGGCGCCGATGCCGGCGCCCCGCAGGCCGCGGGACTCGCGGATGTGGAGCCGAGCATCGTCGGCAAGCCGAGGGAGGCCCGGCCGGGCGAACAGGAGGCCGTGGTCTTCCTGCAGTTCCTGAATTACACCTCGGACGGCCGGTCCAAGCTGTGCACGGGCACGCTCATCTCGCGCAGGACCATCCTGACCGCGGGCCACTGCCTGTTCAACAAGAACTCGGCCTATTCCAAGAAGGACTACGCCGAGCACCCGGATGAGATCGTGGTATGGACCGGGGTCGTCATCGGCAAGGACCTCGATCCCGATGACCCCAGGTCGGGCAAGATACTGGTCAAAGGCGCGCAGGCGGCGAAATGGCACCCGCGATGGCAGGGAGGGGGTTCCTGGGACGCCCTGGACATGGGCCTGATCCTGCTGCCTGCCGGCGTCGCGGACCACATCCAGCCCTACAGGATCGCCCGCGGCGCCCCGGAGGCCGGGCAGAAGGGGCTGGTCGTTGGATACGGCTCCACGGGGCAGGGCAAGGGCATCGCCAAGAACATCGGGAACACCCGGGCGCGCGGCGTCAACGACCGGATCATCGCGATCGGCGGCGAGTCCAGCATCTGCACCGGCGACTCCGGAGGCCCGCTGCTCATCGAGAGCGCAGGGGTGTGGGAGGTCGCCGGAACGGCCTCGCGCACGACCTTCGACTGCGATCCCGGCTCGGGCTCCATGACCCGCGTGGACTCGCAGGCCCAATGGATCGACGGCGTTGCGTCTGAATGGGAGAAGGCCGCCGGCCCGGGCGCCGGCGCCGGCCGGGCCATCCCGGGCAGGGAGGCGTTCGCGGACTGGCTCCTGCGGGAGATCGCGCGCTTCTGACCCCGTCCGGCAACCGGCGGGTCTTTCACGCGCACCTGCATCGGGGGCTCCTTCACCGCGGCTCGATCCGCAGAGGACCAGGAGGAGGTTCTTCCGGGCCCGATGGTCCCACCACCGTTGCAGCCGGCTCGGAGGGCGGGCGACCTTTTTCTTCCGTCCTTCTTCTTCGGCGCGGGGCCGTCTTCGGGGCAGGCGCTGCCGTGAGCTCCGCGCGTCCATTGCCGCGAGCTTGCGCCAACTCGATCAGAAGGGGAACGATGAAGTCGACCTCGTCGGTCTCATCCCGTCTCCAAAAGCATATGCCCTCCCGCAGCCTGCGCAGGTGCGCGCCGATGACCGATTCCAGCAGCTTGCCTTTCTCAGCGGGAACCCCAAGGTATTCTTTCGCCAGGGACCATGGGTCCGGATGGCCCGTCGCCCAGGCCCTCAAGGCATGGAACATGAAGGGGTCCTTGAAGAGGACCTTGCGACGCTTGCGGAAGGCCGGCCGGCAGGATCCCAACTCCTGGACATGATGGAAGGTGTCCCAAGCGACGCTGCGCCAATCCACGGGAGACCCGAGCCGGTCAGCAAGCGTAGCGACGAGTTGCCGGAAGCAATCCTCCCTTCTCCCGATTCTGGCAAGGTCGCCCAGCACCGACTGCCGGTAGGTGTCGTAGGTCTGCCGCTGGACCGTTCCCGCGCGCAGCCTGTCGGCCACGGGCCTCGGGAATCCGCCCGTCAGGAGGTAGTCCTCCAGCCGCGCTCTCGGCCGCGCCTCTCCTCCCCGGAAGCCTTTCTCCGCCGCGCTTCAGGTCGACGGAGCGCGAGCCGGCCACGAGCGCCGTGACGCGCCGCAGTCTCCCCTTGTCCGCCCATGTCAAGTAGATTTCCAGCATCTCCTGGAGCGCCTTCGGATTCTGGATGCCTCCCTCGTCGCAGGCGAAGCTCGTTCAACGCATCGCCGGCGAGGAGTCCCGGCGTCCAGAGCCCGCTGACGGGGGGCGAATCAGGCTCCCTGCCGAGCGAGATCCGAGACCGGTGTTCCTTCGGCCAGGAGCGTCCCGGCGCGCGCCGCGGCGAATGAGCGCGACCGGGGCGGCTGGGCCATCACGTCAAGGTAGACCGGGCCCGGAGGGCGGGGGATCAGGAAGTGGAAGCCGTGGCCGGCCCGGAGATAGCGCGGCGCCAAGGGGGGGGTGAGCTTGTGGACGAGGGCGCCGCAGGAGGCGAGGCCGCGGAGCAGGCGTCGCGCGTTGCCGATGGACGGGCGGATCCACAAGTCGATGTCCTCGGAGAAGGTGGCCGCGCCGTAGAGGACCGAGGCCTGCCCGCTGATGAGGAGGTAGTCGACCCCCGAGCGTTCAAAGCTGCGGAAAAGACTTCGCATCGTGTACGGCGCCAAGATCCCTGAGGCGGCTCCTCATGCGCCAGGACCGCCTCAGTCGTTCGGCCGGGGACAGGGCCTGCCATGCCGCCAGGTATGTCCGGGTTTCGACCGCCGTGTCGTCGACCTGATGACTCGTTCGTCTCATGGGTTCACGCGCCGGACGCATCCATAGTATAACAGAAGGGCCGCGCCCCTGCCACGCGCGGCGCGCGGCGCGCTCCAGGGGCAGGCTACTTCTTCGGGGCCTTCTTCCCGCCCTTCGTCGGCGCGGGGGCCGGCTTGGCGGGCGCCTTCGGGGCTGGCTTGGCCGCGGGCTTCACGGCGGCCTTCGGAGCGGGCGCCGGAGGCCCGATGAGCTCGACGACCCACTTGGGGTCGCGGTTGAGCTTGTGGACCGAGACCACCGCGTACTCTCCGGGCTTGGGCTCGGCGCCCTTCTTCAGGGCCGCCTTGGGGAAGGTCAGCCACCAGGCGTCCCAGCCGTCCTTGTCGTCGGGCTGGTGGTTTTCGACCTTGAAAGGCTCCTTGGCGAGGCCTCCGGCGCCTTGCGCCTCCACGAAGCGCTTCGCGATCCCCTTCGCCTCATCCTTCGAGATGGCCTGCGGCTTGGGATCGTTCCCCATCAGCCAGTCGGCCTGCAGGCTCTGGCTGACCATCTTGATGCCGCCGCCCTTGGCGTCCATGCGCACCCCGCGGACGCGGCCGCCCACCCGGGCGCCAAACCCCACGAACCACAGGTCCGAATCGAAGCGGGCGCCGAAGGCCTTGGGCTCAAGGGCGCCGCGCCTGGCCTTGAGGATCTCATCGGAATCCTTGGACGCGTCGAGGGGGTCCGGGGCGAGGGCGTCCTTCGAGACAGCGGCGGGCTGGGCCGTGTAGCCCTGGTCGGAGATGAACCTCTCCGCGGCCGCGATGGCGTCGTCCCTGGCGAAGGCCTTGTCCTCCTTGGCCGCGGCCTGGGCCTCCGGCCCAGGGGGCGCGCAGAGCGACAGGGCCGCGAGCAGGGCCAGCAGGGTCTTCGTCATGGATGAAGTCCTCCTCAACTCAAGTCTAACAGATGGCGCATGCGGCCGCAAGCGCCTCCGCTTCCTTCCATGGCCGGCGCCGTCGGCGCGAAGTCCAGACGTAACAATTCCGCAATACCCGGACGCGGATCCGCGGCTATACTGATGCCGGCCGGGGCCCCGGCGGCGCTTCCGGCGGCGGACGCGGGGGCAGGCGCCTTCCGGGTCGGCGAAGAATGGATGTGTCAAGGGCCTGGGTCTTGACAAGGGGCGGGGTTCTGTTATACTTAGTGTTGGAGCAAGGTCGCCCGATACTGGCAAACCTCCCGCGAGGGAGGGGCGCAAAGCCGCGGGCCTTGGGATTCAAGGTCGCCCGGTTGCCGAAGGTGCCTGAGCAGGGTTCGTTTTCGCCCGGCCTTAACCGGCTATCTTCGGGATAGAGGGGTAAGATAGTCGGTGAGGCCGGGCCTGTTTTTTGGGGACGGTGGAGGAAGTCAAGGTTATGCGAGGAGGCTGGACGCGTTTCCTGTGTCTCGCGCTTTTTTGCGCGGCGTTCTCGGCCTTGGCGGTCCATGCGCGAGTTGAGGCAGGGGGCGGGGCCGGGGTGGGGATGGAGGCCGGCGGCGTCGGCATGGAGGCCTCCGGCGTGAGCCCCTGGGCGGCGCTTAGCGACCGCTGGGGGCTCGACTTGAGGGACGAACAGAACCGCCCCGTGTCGCGCAGCCGCCTCGAACGGGACCTCAAGCTCGCCGCCGCGCAAGCGTCGGCGGACGGTTCTTACGCGTCCAAGCTGCCCCACGCAAGAGCCGCGACCCTTCTGATGGAACTCCTCCCGGCCGTGGATTCCTGGCTCCGGAATCTCTTGCCCTCCCGCAGCTCAGCGTCGGCGTCGGCCGCGGTCGTGCCCAAGCCGCCGAGGATCATGCTCGTCGCGCTCGCCGCGGCTTTCCTCGCGCTTTCGTCGGTCGTCGCGCGGCGCAGCCAGCCGCGGACGGTCGGCTCCGCTTCGAAGGCTCCCGCCGTCCTGCGCTGTTAAAGCCCCCCAACCCCCGCAAGCAGCCTGGACTTCTCGCTTGTCGTCCGCGTGTTCGAAGTCTGGAAACGAATCGGGCGCAGGATAAAGTGACAAAAAAGACCCTGATGGAAGCGGCGTCGCGCGCGCGCGTGGATATTTCGGTCCCCGGCAGGCCGGAGGCATTCCTATTCGGGCTGTTGGCAGCGGTCTTGTTCTTGTCCGGCGCGGCCAGCCTCGTGTACGAGGTTCTCTGGTTCAGGATGCTGGGTCTGGTGTTCGGGAGCACGACCCATGCCTTGAGCGTGCTCTTGGCCAGTTTCATGGCCGGCTTGGCCCTGGGGAGCGCCCTGTTTGGCCGATTGGGCGCGGGCCTGCGCAATCCATTGCGCGTTTACGCCTGGATCGAGCTTGGCGTGGCCTCCTATTGCGCTTTGAGTCCCTGGCTATTCGGGCAGATAGAATCCGTGTATGTCCATGTGGCCGGCGCGAGCCTGCCGGTTTTCGCGTCTGTTTCGCGCGTGGCGCTCTCCGCCGCCGCGCTCCTGGTTCCCACGGCGCTCATGGGAGCGACCCTGCCGCTGGCCGTCGAGGTGGCGGCGAGGCACGAGTTGCGGACAACTTCTCGGGCCGTGGGCTCGCTTTACGCGGCCAATACCTGGGGAGGGGTTGCCGGGACCCTGGCAGCCGCCTTTGTCCTCATCATGGCGCTTGGGGTGCGCGCCTCTGTATGGACCACGGCCGGGCTTCAGGCATTGCTTGGCGCCGGCGTCTGGCTCTGGAGTCTCAAACCAATGTTTGACGCATTGCCTGACGCGGGAGAGCGCCGGCCGGCTCCTGTAGTAGCGGCGGGAGCAGGGGGCGGCCTTGAGGCCTCGCAGGCTCCCGGCAACTGGCCCATGGTCTTGATTGTCGCGCTTTCCGGGTTTGCAGCCATGGTCTACGAGGTGTGCTGGACCCGGCTTCTCGCCTTGACCATCGGCTCCTCGGTATACGCCTTCGCGCTGGTCCTGGCCGCGTTCCTGGCCGCCATCAGCGCGGGGAGCCTGACGTATGGTTGGGCCAGGAGATTCGAGGCTCGACCGGCCAGGGTATTGGGGTTCGGGGAGCTTGCCATAGGCCTGGCCAGCCTGGCGATCATGGCCGTTGCCGAGCTTCTGCCTGAACTCCTTATCCGAGGCTTCGCAGTGCTTCAACTCAACTTTTGGTCCGTGACGATCGTGTCCGGCTTGCTGGCCTTTGGCGCGGTTTTCCTTCCGGCCTTTTTCTTCGGCCTGATCTTCCCGGCTTCAGCGGAGATACTGGCAGGCCCGGAGCATTCACAGGCGCTCCCTGGCCGGGGCCATTCATCGCATGGAGCGGGCCGGGCCTATGCCTGGAATACGGCCGGAGCAGTGCTGGGAGCCGCGTCCGCGGGAGTTATCCTGATTGCGCAAATGGGGACTCAGGCCACGTTGACCGCCGCTGCCTGGCTCAACCTCCTCTGCTGCGCAGGCGCGTTGGCGCTTGCTCGAGCCGGCGCCAATGCCTGGAGGATTGCCGGGGCCGGCTTTGCGGCCGCCTTGCTCTTGAGCGCGTTCCTGCCGCGTTGGGACGTCCAGGCTCTTTCGACCGGCGCGCATCACGACCTCAACAGGCTGGTCCGGTCTGACCGCCCCCTTGAAGAAATGCTCGCGCTGTATCGCGCCAAGATGAAACGGTACCGGCCTGTTTTCAGCCGCGAAGGCAAGGAGAGCTGGGTGCTGGTTCAGGACAGTCCGGAGGGGGTGCGGTATCTCAAGAACAACGGCAGGGTGGATGCCTCCGCAGGGCCGGGCTCAACCGACGTGAGCACTCAGCTTTTGTTGGGGCATCTGCCGCTTGTGGTCAAGGGGGCTGCCCCGGAGGAGGTCCTTGTCATCGGTCTTGGCACTGGAATGACCCTGGCTGCGGTGCTGGCGCATCCTGTCAAGAGCGTGGATTTGGTCGAGATCGAGCCTGCCGTGATCGAGGCGAGCCGCCATTTCAGGAAGTGGAACCGCGGGGCGACCCTTGACCCCCGGGTGAGCCTGATCGTAGACGACGGCCGCCACCATCTTTTGACGACCGGGAAACGCTACGGGGTCGTCGTTTCAGACCCGCCCAATCCTTGGGTCGCCGGCGCAGCCAACCTCTTCACTGCCGGATTCTACCGCCTTGTGGCCCGAAGGCTCGAGCCTGGAGGGGTGTTTTGCCAATGGCTTCCTCCTTCGGAGATGTCGGCCTTGGATTATGAGGCTGCCCTGGCAGCCATCCGCGCGGAATTTCCTTATGTCAGCCTCTGGTCCAGCGTCAAGGCCAGGCGCGCTGACCTGGAATGGGACATGTTCCTGGACGCCATCGCGATCGCATCCAGCGAGCCGTTGCGGATGGACTTCAAAGCCATGCAGCAGGCCATGTCCCGGCCCCTGGCGGCCCATGATCTTGAAGGGCTTGGGATCGCCTCAGCGGACAAGCTCCTCGAATATTTCGTTTTCGGGCATGAGACAACCACCCGGCTGTGCTCCGGCATCGCGGCCAATACGGATGACAAGCCCATCCTGGAATTCCTCGGGCCAAGAAGGCTCTACGGCTTTGCCCCGCGGCTGGAGGCCGCGGCGTTCCATCCTGTTCGCGAGCCGGTCTGGCGCTATCTCTCCAACGCGGGCCAGGGCCATGCAACGAGAAAGAGGCTCGATCTCGTGAGTTATTACCTGAGGCAGGGCTTGGAATCCCAGGCACTGGCCCTCCTGGCTGAGATCGAGCGGGAAGGAGCGCCCGGGCACAAGGTCAGGCGCCTGGCCCATCGCCTGGCTCAAAGGGTCGAAAGCCGGGCAGCCAGGCCGGAGCTCCTGGTGCGGCTGGGCAGGATTTATGACGGATGCAAGATGGGGCATGAGGCGGCTTCTTTATATACAGAGGCGGTCAATCTAGACCCCGGCGCTTTGAGGCACTTGGTTGAAGATTAGCCATATTCGCCGGACCCTGGGACTCGGGCTCGGGCTTTGGGCAGCCCTGGCCTGCCTTTTGCCGTCAATCAGCCTGGGACTCAAGTTCCTCGTGGACTCGGGCGGGCAGAGCCGCTGGCCCAACACCCGCAAGGTCATCTACCATCCAGGCTACAACCGCTACTGGATTTTCTACGCCAACGATGACTCTCCCACTTTGTTCGTCTACCGCTCGTTTGACGGGAGCAACTTCACCGACGAGGTCAAGGTCATCGATGATGCCGGGCAGACCTTGAGCTCGATGGGCAGCGTCTGGCACATTGAGAAGTCAAGCGAGGTCCTTGTCGTGATGGGAGACAGGAGCAGCGACGTTGCCCCGAACAGGGTTGTAGGGAGCAACAACAAGGTATTCATGAGGATGGGCAAGCTCAACGCCAACGGCACCATCACCTGGGGCGTTTACTCGATGAGGCAGCCCAATCCTGACAACGTGTTCGACAATGCAACCGACCGGGCCGACCACTATCCTCCGGACGCGGGCGGCATTGTGTGGACGAACAACAACAAGATCGCCATCTCGGTCACTGGAAAGAACGCTGACGCTGCGCCTGACCTCAACACCGGCGTCATAGGCATCGTAACCATCAGCACCGCAGCGAACCAAACCATCAATGCCGATGGCGCACTCTACGGCTACGGCGACAACAACGCGGACGCTGATGCAGTAGCCAACCTTAGGCAGGTGTTGACGGGCTTGATCCCGATCGGGCCGTCCAACCAGACCCTGGTAAGCTATACCGACGGCAGCAACGGCGGGACCCTTGTGATGGACCGGTTCGCGGCAGCGACTCGCACCAATGAATTCACGGTAAACGCGATAGACCGCACCAAGCAGATCGACCACCCAGGGTATTCCGTGACCATCTCATCTGTTATCACAGAGCAAATCGCGCACCTGGCCTACATTGACAGCTCCGGCAGACTGCAGTACAGGCGGCGCACAGCCGCAGGGACCTGGACCGCTGACATCGAGGTGGATGGAAGCGGCGCGGACACTGATCCGAACAGGCATCCTACGATCGCCTATGTCCAGGCCGCCAACGATGAAAACGACGGGATGGTATACATCATTTACAAGTCATCCTACGGCCCGGTCCACTACGCCTACGCGTCTGCCACGAACACCGTATCAGCGGACTGGACGATCGTCACGGAGTGGCAGGATGACGGGAACTATCCGATCGCCGGGCTCAAGGTAAGAATTCCTCAGCCCATCCCCGTGATCTTCGAATCCGGCGGCCTTCAGTTCGACCAGATCGGCACTTCCACGCAGCCTGCCCCGACTTTCGCGAGCGTCTCGTCCGCGCCTGCCGCGGGCCCTTATGTGACGCGGACCTATGATCTCATCGTCGACGGCGCCAATTTCCAAAACGGAGCCGTTGTCGTGATCCAGTTGAGCGGCGAGAACCAAGCCGAGATCTACGTTGCCAGCACGACTTTCGTAAGCAATACCCAGCTGCGGGCTTCGGTCGCTGTTCAGCCGCCCATATCAGGCGGGCCATACGACTTGATCGTGCTCAACCCGGACGCGAAATTCATCAGGAAGCAAAACGCGATCCGGGTCGATGCCCCGAGCGTCAACATGCTCGCTGATCCGGATTCCGGCGACGGCTTTGTCTCAGGCGCGTCGTTCCACGACAACGCGGCCACCGGAGGCGTCTACAGGAATATGTCGGTCCAGGGCGCGAACTTCATGGCCTGGAGCTCGACCTGGACGACCAGGCTGGAGGTCCGCACCGGAGGCGGCGACCTCATCGGCGGCGTCTGGACAGGCGAGGTGACGGGTCTGGTGACCGGGCCAGGGGCCGGGAGCTTCACCGGCGGGTTGAAGATCTCGACCGGGGCCGCCCCCAGCGAGGCCGCAACCCGCTACGCCGTCCGGGTCCTCAACCCGGACGGCCAGTACGCGACCGTTTCCTCGACTTTCGTCCTGACGGTCGCGACCGCGGGGATTACGTTTCCCATCGTGGGCAACGGGCTCGACTCTCAAAACCGCGTCATCACTTTTTCCTCTGTAACCGGGCGGATGTACTTCAACCCGCAAGACGGCCAGGCAAACGCGGCCCCGACCGCGGACTATTCGACCCAGCTCAGGATCAAGAGAGTCACCGACGGCTACATCTGGAGCGCGGCGGACGGGGCCTTCCAGAACGGAACCTGGTTCAACGACGAGGACTCCTTCTTCGCCACGAACTCATCCGACCCATGGAAATACAATTGGTCCCCTGGAGACGGGGAGTACGAGCTCACGGCCCGCGGCATCACCTCTGACCAGCCCAAGACCACGGGTGGCCAACCCACCAAGGCAGGCGGGCCGTTTTCCAACATCGTTGTCATGCTTAAAGACAGCCAGTCGCCCAAGGTGGACATTACCCGGCCTCCAAGGGCTTCCGGCGCCAACCAAGCCAACGCCTTCCCGCTCAAGGTCAACCTGGACGACGCCCTGGGCGCGGGCTCGACCGGCTCGGGCGTGCAGAAGGCCTGGGCCCTGATCATGACCACGGCGCCGCTGAGCAACGCGACCACCAATCAGTACATCACGGGCAAGGCCACTGAGACCTGGGTCGCGTGGTGCCGGAAAGGGGTCATGCCCGGCTGCGAATGCGCCGCCGGCGATCCTGCCGGCGGCTGGTGCTGGGACGACAACGATTCGAGCCGCGGCCAGCTCCACTGGATTTCGACCGGCACGAGCGGGAACCCGCCCATGGAATGGACCGCCAAGTACCTTTTCCGCTCGCTGAACATCGCCAGCGCGACCGCGTCCGGAAGCTGCAGCCAGGACGTCTGCGGCCCTCCCTGGGTTGACGGCAAGGAATACTACATAGCCCTAGTCTCAACAGACGCCATGGGGCTGGTCGGCACCTCGGAGACCTCGGCTAGCACGGGCTCCTGGTCCCAGGCCTTTCCCCTGCCCGACTCAGGCTACCGCTTCATCTACGACGTGACCGTGCCGACCGTGACCGGCCACTACAGCATCGTGGGCCTCTCCACGGAAACGGCCAAGCCCACCGTGCTCAACGCCGTCACGGTCGCCAGCGGCACTGTCCGGGACAACGTCTACGCGGTGGCCTCGTCCCTGCGCATCCTCCTGCGCGTGCAGGACACGGTCACGCTCAAATACTTGAACCCCAACACCCTCATCAAGTTCGACGTGACCTCGGCCGGCTCGGGCTGGGCCGAACTTTACAGGACGACCGACACCTGGGACTTCGACCTTTCGCTCGCGCAGTTCGTGGACGGCAACAACTACAAGCTGGAGCTCTACGGCGAGGACGGGGCCGGCAACAGGGCCGAGGACGCCTGCCCCTACGACTCGGACGACGAGATCGGCGGCCCCTACTACCCGGCCAAGTGCCGCACCGGAAGTTCCACAAACCCCAAGTACGTCCGGTATTTCAAGAGAGACCAAAAGGCTCCGAAGGTGGACATCAGGTCTCCTGAGCTGACCACACTGACCAACAAGCTGGGGGGGTACCTCGCCCAGGTCACGGGCACGGCCACGGACGATGGGGTGGGCGTCAGCTCGGTCGAGTACACCCTTCGATTCAACCAGGACTATCCGACCACCTGCTGGGAGCTCTACACGAGCACGGCCGGGCGGTGGAAGGAAGGCTGCCAAGCCGACGTCTGGAACATCGCGTGCGACTCCGTGGTGGGCTGCGGCAAGCTCGGCGGGACCTGGGCCAACTGGATCTCCTCCAACATCGCTTTCTTCGACAGCCAGGGCTACATGCTGACCGTGCGGGCCATCGACGGCGCCGGCAACGTGTCCGAGCTGACGTCGATGACCTTCGGCAAGGAGTACGCGACCTTCACCCTGGACCGCAGCTCGCCTACTTCGGTGGTGACCACGGCTGGAGGCGCCTACACCTCGCGGGTGAACGCCATCGCTGGCACGGTGGCGGACGAGGTGTCCACGGGCACGCCCGCGGGCCTGGACGGGAGCAACTTCTACGTGGCGGTCAAGCGGTTGAAGAAGCCGTGGGACGCGACTGACTTCTACTGGACCGGCTCGACCTGGACTGCCGCCACCGGAGCGGTCTATGAAAGCTCGGTGAACGTCCTGGTCGGAGGCGGGACCGGGGTCAAGAACTGGAGCCTGGCCCTTCCTTCTACCTTTTATGACCTGTGCCGGGACACCGAGACTTTCGTGGTGTACACCTCGGCGCGCGACTCGATCAACTTTCCTGGGCACGAGAAGAACGTGGAGTCTAGCGCCACTGTGAAGATGGTGTATTCGTACCGGTCGAGCACCTCCACGGTGACGAACATGGTGCCAGCCGCGGGCTCGGCCTCCAACGTCTCCGGTTCCGTGAGCTTCGACATCGTGCCTGCTGAGGGGGGCAGGACCATCCTGGCGTGGTTCGTGGCAGTGGACACGGACGGGTACTACTGGACCGCGTCTTCCTGGAGCGCAAACAAGTACCCGGGCACCGGCGGCCTGGGCCTTGGCGACCCCCTGCCCTTGGCAGTCAACATCTCGACTCCCTGGGTCCCCGGCGCGGTGTGGCTGACCACTGCCGCGCATACGGGCAAGCCTCCTGGGAGCCCTGACATGGCCTTCGAGCCCGGGACCACGCCGGACGGGCTCTCGACCATATCCTTGAGCCTGACCGACGCCACGACCATGAAGCGGCCCGTCTGGGCGAACGGCAGGAAGTACAAGACCTACGTGCGCACGCGCAATACCGCGTTTCAACACTACGACACCGGGGCGCAGAGCTTCATCTACGACGTGGACAGCCCGACCATGACCGGCCACTACTTCTTGAGGACCCTCTCCTCCGAAACGGCCCTGGCCACCCCGCTCTCCGACATCAGCTTTGCCAGCGGCACCATCACGGACAACGTGTCGGACATTACGGACATGCGGCAAATCTACATGAGGGTGCAGGACACGGTCACGGGCAAGTACCTTAACCCCAACACCCTGGTGAACTTCGACATTTCCGTCGCGGCCAACGCCTGGGCGCTCATCGAGCAGACGAACGACTAGTGGTACTTCGACCTCACGAACTCCAAGTTCGTGGCCGGCAACAAGTACATGATCGAGGTCTATGCCAAGGACCAGGCGGGCAACAAACATGTCCTCAACTGCCCCTATAAGCCCGGCGATCCCGCGTCCAACTGCCTGACCGGCGACGACGCGACGCCCAAGTACGTACGGTACTTCAAGGTGGACAAGACCCCGCCTACGGCGGGCATCGTGACGCCCTCGGCCCCGGGCGGCGGGCCGCTGACCGTGGGGTCCAACAAACTGGGCGGGTACTTGGCGCAGATTACCGGGACCGCCTCGGACGTGGGCTTTGGGGTGAACGCGGTGGAGTACACCCTCAAGTTTAACGCTTCTGACCCAACCTACCACTGGCAGCATTTCGTCAGCTCTGGCGAGTGGAAGTCCAACTACGTGGCGGCCGCCCAGGGCTGGATGTGGAACAATGCCTGCGACTCTGTCAAGGGCTGCGGCATCCCTGGCGGCGACTTTGCGGCCTGGATATCGTCGAACGTGGCGTTCTTA
>JACQWX010000091.1 GCA_016209035.1 Elusimicrobiota bacterium
CAAGTACGACAAGACGAAGTCGTGGGTGATCGGGACGATGAACCCGGTGAAACCCCCCTACAAGGGGGAGCCGCCGAGCGGGGAGTTGTCGAGCCGGTTCGGGATGACGCTGGACGTCAAGTACCTGCCGCCCGAGGAGGATGAGGCGCTGCTGGCCATCTTCTTCGAGCGCGTGCCCAAGGAGATCATCAGTACCCTGGTCGCGGCGGCCAACGAGCTTCGCGCCATCTACCCGGACATCCTGCCGCTCCCGATCGCGCCGCGCACGCTCATGCACATCGTGGACCACATCCAGAGATTCCCGACGGACGACGTGGCCGACATCTTCACCAAGACCTACAACCCGTCGTCCATCGTGGAGGACCCGGCCATCAGCGAGGCCATCGACAGGGCGCTCGTGCGCAAGGGCCTGCGGCCCTCGCCCCCGGAGACGGATGAGGGCGGCGCCACGAAGAGGATGGGCGCGGCCGCGGCTGTGGCCGCCGTCCTGAGCAAGCCCAAGCCCTGGCCTAAGAGCGAGCCCAAGCCCGAACCGCCCAAGCAGGAAGAGTACAAGTTCGATCCCAATTCCCTGCCTCCTCCCCGCTACGCCGGCGACACGGACTACGACTTCGGCGACATGCACGGCGGGCTCATGGGCGGCAGGTTCGGGCACTGGCACCGGCGCCTCCCGCCCATGCCGTTCACCTCTCCCAAGGGCCGGCCGCCGGAGTTGGAGGTCGACCAGGAGACCATCGACGCCTGGGCCAAGGTGCTCGAGAACGTGGCGCGCCTCCTGGCGCGGTACCCGCCCATCCGGCTGGTCCCGTTCTATTTTCTGGAGAAGCACGGCGAATCGCAGTTCAGCACTCCCCGGACCTGGCGGGTCGTCAACGGCATGGAGGAGATCCACTACCTCCCCGAGGATCTGGCCGACCCGGACCAGGGAGTCTCGCTGGGCCGGACCGCTCACGAGTCCTGGCACCTCCTCCACAGCCGGCCGGAACTCATCTTCGACCATCCGGAGCTGGTCGAGAACATGCACTTCCAGGCGTTGTGGTGGGCCGTGGAGGACCCCCGGGTCAACAATCTCGGCCTGGCGCGCCATCCGGGCGCCAGGCCGTGGATAGAGTCAGCCTACGCTAGAGATTACGAGATAAGGGACCTGGAGCTCGAACGCGTGGAATGGAGGTCCATCCCTTTGCACCTCCAATTCAATTATTCCCTCGTCTACGAATGGTGGAAGGGCATATCTGACGCCCGTGTCACTGACCCCCGGGTCATGAACGCTCTCGCTCGCGCGCGCGATGCCATCGCGCGCGCGTCCAAGGAACCGGACGCCAAGCGCGCTTTCGACATCGTCTTGAACGAGATCTGGCCCATCTACCGGGATCTCCTCGACGAGGCCACCCGCGACGAGATGGACCGCCAGGCCCGGCAGAAGCGGCAGAAGAACGGGCAGAAGCAGAAGGGCCAGCAGGGCAAGCACAAGAAGTCCAAGCCCCGGCCCTCGGACAGCCTGGATGAGAAGGACCGCAAGGATGTCGAGGAGAAGGCCAAGGACAAGATGCAGAAGGCCTCCAAGGACTACCGGGACAAGCACGCCAGCAAGGTCCTCGACAACCCTGAGAAGATGTCCGAAAAGGACCGCGAGAAGGCCAAGAAGGAGATGGAGGAGCTGCGCAAGAAGATGGAGGAGGCCCGGGAGAAGGGCCAGCAGCAGGGGCAGAAGAATTCCCAGCAGGCGCAGGAGGGACAAGAGGGCCAGGAAGGCCAGAAGGGAGAGGGGCGGCCCGACGGGGCCAGCAAGAAGAACAAGGCCGAGAAGTCGGACCCCAAGCAGGCGGCCAAGCAGGTGAGCCGCTTGGCCAAGCCGGACCAGGAGAAGAAGGAAACCTCCCTGCAGGACCGGCTCAAGTACCAGGATTTCTTGAACCGCGTGCGAAAGCTCATCCCGCACACGCGGCGCTCTCTCATGCAGGCCCTGAAGCAGAAGCTGCGCCAGCGCACCATCCACGGCCGCGACTCCGGCGACCTCGACGAGGACGCGCTCCCGTCCATCCCGCGCGGGGAGAAGGACGTCTTCAAGGAGGAGATGTCCCCCAACCGGGTGCTCTACAGGGTCTCGCTCCTCATCGACACCAGCGGGAGCATGAGCACGGAGAAGAAGGAGCGGGCCGTGGAAGGGGCCGTCATGATGATGGAGGCCCTTGAGAAGGTGCCGGGCGTGGTCTTCGAGATCGTGAAATACGATTCCAACCCCAAGGTATTGAAGCCCTACCAGATGAAGCTGACCCCCCAGCTCAAGAGCCAGATCGTCTCCATGATCCTCAACGGCTCGGGCTCGACCGAGGCCCACACGGCCCTTAAGGAGGCCATCGAGCGCATCCGCATGGGCCGCGGGGACAGGCTCATCATCATGGTCAACGACGGGGACCCGGACAACAACTTCGACCGGGACCAGTACCGCCAGATGATCAAGGACGCCCGCGACGTGGAGGTCCACGGCATCGGCCTGGGCGAGGGCGCCCAGCTCGTGCTCGACCTCTTCCCTCCGGGCCAGGGCTGGTGGCTCAAGGACGCCGCGGAGTTCGCGCGGAACCTGCGCAACATCCTCAAGAAGAAGCTGACCAAGGGCGTCCGGATCAGTTAGCCGCGAGGCCGGCCATGGGGGAGTCAGTGCCGGGACAGGGAGTAGCTGGTCGGCGAATCCATGGCGATGACCGTGACGGCGGGACCGTCCTTGGCCGCGGCCGTCTCGATCTGGGCGAGCCCGGGCCGGTCCGGGAACGCCGGACCGGCGAAATCCCTGTGTTCGTGTCCGGAGAGCACCGCGGCGGATCCTGACGCCGCGCCCAGCCTGTCGAGGAGGTCCTTGATCCTGGCCCTCTCCCGCGGGGAGAAGGCGAAGTGGGGCGAGGTGAAGGGGACCTTCATCCTGAGGGGATGATGCTGCGCCAGGAACGCGCGCGTCTTGGACGTCATCCAGCCGTCGCGCAGCAGGGCCTCCAGCCAGGGGAAGGTGCCTCCTTCGCCGTCGTGCAGATCCGCGGCCGGGTCAGGCCCTCCGTCGGCCCTGCCGCGCGAGTTCCAGTCCGCCAGCACGAACCCGATCCCGCGAAGGGAGAACGCCCAGTTCTGCAGGCCCCGCTCGGACCCGGCACGGACGAGGTCCGGGAAGGCGGCCGCAAGCCCTTGAAGCCGCGGTCCGAAGACCTCAGCGAAATAGCGCGGCCCCTCGGGCGCCGGCGCGACGCCCGCCTTGGTGGCGGGCCAGATGTCGTGGTTGCCCAGGATCGGGACATAGGGGACCGCGAGCCCGTCCAGGATGAGCTTGGCCCCCGCGAACTCGGAGCGTTCCGCGCTGTCCGTGAGGTCTCCCAGCACGATGACGAAGGCCACGCCCCGCGAAGCCGCGAGGGCGTTGACCTTGTCCACCGCTGCCCGCGCGTTGCGGATGGCCGGATGGGCCGGCAGGCTCGGGGCCGGGCGGTCGTCGTAACCGACCGAGCCGAAGTCCTCGGCCCCCTCGCCGACGTGCAGGTCGGAGAGGATGGCGAAGGAGAACGGCCGGAACCCCCGGGCTTCCGGGAGGGCCCAGAGCGCCCCCCCTAAGGCCAACGACGCCAGCAGCCAAGAGACCGGCATGGGACAAGGATACAGCGGGACGGCCCGGACCGCATGGGCTCTTTGGGCCGGTCAGGGGCGGGGCAGGGGGCCCAGGGGCCCAGGGGACTCCTGGCCCTTGCGGCGGATCGCCGGGTCAGACGGAGAACTTCATGCCGGCCCTGGCCATCACGCACTCCACGGAGTAGCCCATCTTGAAGGTCATCTCCACGGCCTGGTCCCCGATCTTGTCGAGGGTCCCGTCGCTGTACTGGTCGTCGTGGTGCCACAGGAGCAGGCGCTTGACGTTGTGGCGGGCCGCGAACTCCAGGGAGGTGACGAAGCTGGTGTGGCCGTTGTTCATGCGCGAAGGGTAGTCGGTCTGGGTGAACCGGCCGTTGTGGATGAGGAGATCGGCGCCCTCGACGACGACGCCGAGCTTCTCGTCGTAGTCCTGCAGGGCCGTGGCGAACTCGCCGTAGAGCTCCGAATCCGGGCAGTAGACGAGCTTGCGGCCCTGGGTCTCGAGCATGAACCCGAGGGTCGTGGAAGGGTGGTTGGCGTAGAATGAGGTGAGGTTGACGCCCGGGAGCATCTCGTAGGACTCCTCCTGCAGGGTGTAGAGCTGGATGTCGGCGACGAAGGGGTCCCGCACGGTCGAGGGGTATCGGTCGAACGACTCCTTGACGAGCTGCTCGAGGGGCTTGTCCGGGTCGTCGGCGCCGCTGATGTTCACCGTGAAGCCTTCCTGGCGCAGGCAGGGGAGGAAGGCCAGGCCCTGGACGTGGTCCTGGTGGAAGTGGGTCAGGAACAGCCAGACCTCCTTGAGGTCGGTCTTGGCCGCCAGATGGATGCCGAGGTCGATGATGCCGGTGCCGGCGTCGAAGATGAGTTGGTTGCCTCCGGTCTCGACGGAGAGGCAGGAGGTCTGGAAGCCGTAGTGGGAGTTCATCGCCGTGGTGTGCGGCGAGAGGCTCCTGCATCCCCAGACCCCGGCGGTGAGGGCGGGCTGCGCAGGGGGCGTGAACTCCCGGAGGATGGGCTTGACGTCGTCGTACTTCGGCATCGGGCCGCCCATGAGGGCCTTGATCTGCTGACCGAAGGTCATGACGTCGTAGGGCTTCTTGATGAGGAGGCTGGCGCCGTACTGCTTGGCCCGGTCGATCTCCTCCGCGAAGGCCTTGCCAGAGACCATCACCACCTTGACGTGCTGGGTGGCGGGGTCGCTCTTGATGCGGTGGCAGAGGGTGAGGCCGTCGATGCCGGGCATGAGGATGTCCATCACCACCAGTTCCGGCATCTTGGCCTTGATTAGGCCGAGGGCTTGCGTGCTGTCCTGGATGAGTTCCGCCTCCATGCCCATCCCCGAGATGAGGTCGAGGGTGAGGTTCCCGACGATCTCGTCGTCATCGACAACGATGATTCTCGGCATGGCGGTCTGGGTATTCTATTATACGGGCCGAGGATTAAGCAATCATGTCGTATAATATGCCCCCATGAGGGTCATCGGAGGAAGGCTGCGCGGCAGGCGGCTCCCGACGGGCGCCAAAGTGGAGGGCCTGCGCCCCATCTCGGGCAGGATCAAGCAGTCCTTGTTCGACATCCTCAAGGAGGTCGTCGGGGGCGCGCGGTTCCTGGACCTCTTCGCGGGCACCGGCGCGGTGGGCATAGAGGCCTTGAGCCGGGGAGCGGCGTTCGCGTGCTTCGTGGAACTCGCCCGGCGCGCTGTCGAGAACCTGGAGAGAAACCTTGCCCGGGCAGGCTTGAAGGACAGGTCGGCCGCCCTGCGCGGCAACGCTTGCGACGACCTCTCCTGGGTCCCCTTCCGCTCCAAGACCGCGCAGTACGACCTCGTCTTCACGGGCCCGCCTTACAAGGACCTGGCTGGCAGGCCCCTTGCCTACACCGCGGCGGCCTTGACCCGGGTCATGGCTGCGGACCTGCTCGCTCCGGGAGGCTGGATCATCTGCCAGCATCAGGTGAAGGAGCCGGTGGGGGCCGTCCCGGGCCTCGAGATGTTCCGGCGGGTGAAGTACGGGGACAGCTACCTGAGCTTCTTTAAGGCGCGGCCTCCGGCGGCTTCGGGGACGCCTTCGTAGGGAAGACCAGGGCGCTGACGCGGTTCTTTCCGTCCCGCTTGGCTTCGTAGAGGTTGGCGTCCGCGCGCTTGAGCAGGTCCTCGGGCCCTTCCTTGCCTTGGACCAGCAAGGTCGCGGCGCCGATCGAGACCGTGGCGAGCTTGCCCCTGCCCGCGAACCCGGAGAGCACCCGCTTGGCGGCCTGGACCGCGGTGTCGTGGTCCGCGTCGGGCATGATGACGAGGAACTCGTCGCCGCCGTAGCGGCCGAGGATGTCCTCGGAGCGGATGTTGTCGCGGACGGTTTCGGCCGCCTCCTTGATGACCCGGTCGCCGAAGAGGTGGCCGTGGGTGTCGTTGATCCTCTTGAAGTCGTCGACGTCGAGCATCAGCACGGAGAGCGGGCGTTTGCTGGTCAGGGCGTGCTGGATCTCGATCTCCAGGCTCTCGCGCAGGTAGGCGTGGGTGTAGGCGCCGGTGAGCGAGTCCGTGACCGACTTGAGGTGCAGTTCCTCCACGCGCGCCTGAAGGGTCTTGTTGGACAGGCGCTGGCGCTCGCTGCGCCGGCCGAGGAGGAAACCGAACGCCACGAAGGTGACGATGGCGCCGATCCCCATGTAGGCGTAGAAGAGGAGGTTGTATTGGATCTCGTGGCGCACCCAGAGGGCCTTGAGGATGGGGTCCGCGAGCCAGTAGCGCATCGCGAAGGCCCCGACCGGCGCGCACGCGCCGCAAAAGACCCCGACCGCGGGGAACAGGACGTGATGCGGGATCGTCTTCCAGAGGGGAAGATGCTCGTCCCGGTCGGAGCGGCGGCGCTTGTAGCTCGACATGCGCGTGGCCGATTATACCATGATGGTGTCAGGCATTGCGCAACTTGCGCAATGCCTGACACCTCAGAAGACGAACATGGCCCGGATGCCGCCGCCGTCCCAGGGGTGGGACGCCATGTCGTCGAGGTCGAAGGCGCCGTAGAAGCCCAGCCTCCCCTTCGGCCCGAAGGTGAGGTCGAGGCCCGCGCCCAGCTTGGCCTGGATGAGGGGGTCGAAGACCGAGGGGATGAGGTGCGCGGGATGGCGCTTGCGGTACTCGCCCAGGGACAGGAAGGCCGCGAGCTCCGTGGCGACGAGACGGCTCGCCCGGTGCCGCCATCGGGCGAACGGCTGGGCCTCCCAGCGCCGGTACATGATGCCCGCGCCGGGGTCATGGGGGTGGTCGTTGCGGGCATGACGCAGGATGAGGCTGTGGCCCGCCTCGAGCGAGTCGTCGGCCCCTAGGTCGGCCAAGGCCGCGGCCAGCACGGTCTGAGTCATCCGGCGGTAGTCCACGGACTTGGATGCCGGGTCCGGCGAGTAGTAGTCGCCCTCGTGATGGTACTCGAACCCGTAGGACAGCTTGGCCGTGAGATGCCGGACGGGCCAGAGGTACTCTGTCCGGGCCGTAGTCTTGCGGTAGGAGTAGCTCCTGGCGTCGGCCCAGACCTCGCGCCGCGTCGGATGGTCGAGCTCGAGGTGGAGCCTCAAGCGCCCTGCGCCGACGGCGGCGTCTGCGCGGAGCTCCTGGGTGATGGGCTGGCGGCTGTAGCGCTGGGGACCTCCGGCCTTGCGGTTCAGGGGGAAGTCCGCCACGATGAGCCGGAGGGAGACCTCGATGCCTTCGGAGGGCTTCCAGCCCGCGCCGAGCCCGATGTCCGAGTCCTCTTTGTCGTAGGCGGGCTCGCCGAAGAGGGACACGGAGAACCCCCTGGGGAGCCGTTTCTCGAACCCGACCTGGTAGTGGAAGCGGCGGCGCTCCTTGTCCTCGGCTTGGTTCAGTCTGAAGGTGAAGTTCATGGTCTCGGCGAGCCGCCAGCGGGACTTGAGCTCCTGGGACCAAAGCAGGCTGCAGCAGTCGAGGCTGGCTCCGTTGCCCCGGTAGGACATGGTGGATCCCCCAGGGGATTGCCACGCCAGGTCCCATTCCATCGGGATTGAGAAGGCCTGCAAGTCGGAGAAGTACTCGTAGTCCAGGGCCTGTTCCGTGTCTATCTGGTCCATCTCGCCCTTTTGGAACAGCGCGTGGCAGGCTGACGGCAGGCTGAGCGCCAGGGCCAGCGCCCACGGCGCGCGTGAGGGTCTTCGAGCATCCCGTGTCATCTTGAGCCCTATGATACCAAACCTCGGCAATCATGCTATCATTGCAGCGATGAAACCGATGACTGGATTCGACAAGAGAATCCTGTTCCTGGGCTACGGCGCCGTGGCGCAGTGCGCCTTGCCCATCCTGATGAGGCTCATGAAGGTCCCGGCCAGGAACGTCACGGTGATGGACTTCGAGGACCGCAGGGGCGGGCTCAAGCCCTGGCTCGCCAAGGGCGTGCGTTTCGCGCGCGCCAAGGTCACAGAGGAGAACATGGGCTCTCTGCTGGGCAAGTACGTCGACGCGGGCGACCTGCTCATCGACCTGGCCTGGAACATCGACGCCTGCGAGATCCTGCGGTGGTGCCACGACCGCGGGGTGCTCTACGTCAACACGTCCACCGAGGTCTGGGATCCCTACTCCGGCGCCGTGGACAAGCACCCGACCGAGCGCACGCTCTATCGGCGGCACATGAACGTCCGCCGCATGACGGCCGAGTGGCGCCGCCCCGGCCCCACCGCGGTGGTCGAGCACGGCGCCAATCCCGGTCTCATCTCGCATTTCACCAAGTACGGGCTGCTCGCCATCGGCAAGCGCCTCCTGGGGGAGCGCAAGGTCAAGGGCCGGGCCGCCGAGGAGATCCGGCAGCTCCTGGCGGACCAGGCCTTCAACCACCTGGCGATGAAGCTGGGAGTGAAGGTCATCCACTGCAGCGAGCGCGACACGCAGATCTCGGACCGGCCCAAGCAGGTCGACGAGTTCGTCAACACCTGGAGCGTGGAGGGCTTCCGCGAGGAGGGGACCACCACGGCCGAGCTGGGCTGGGGGACGCACGAGAGGGAGCTGCCGCCCTACGCCTGCCGGCACAAGGATGGCCCGCGCAACCAAATCTGCCTGGCGCGCATGGGCATGAACACCTGGGTAACCTCCTGGGTGCCGAACTACTGCATCCACGGCATGGTGGTCCGCCACGGCGAGGCCTTCACCATCTCGGACAAGCTCACGGTCTGGAAGAACGGCAAGGCCGTCTACCGTCCGACGGTGCACTACGCCTACTGCCCCAGCGACGCGGCCATCGCCTCGCTCAACGAGCTGCGCGGCTACGACTACCAGCTGCAGCCCAAGATCCGCATCATGAACGACGAGATCATCAGCGGCTCCGACATCCTGGGCGCCCTGATCATGGGCCACCCGTACAACGCATGGTGGGTGGGCAGCGACCTGAGCATCGCGGAGTCCCGTCGCCTCGTGCCGCACCAGAACGCCACGACCATGCAGGTCGCCGTCTCGGTGGTGGCCGCGACCCTCTGGATGATCGACAATCCGGCCCGCGGCGTGCTGGCGCCCGACGACCTGCCCCACGAGTTCATCCTCGGGGTGGCCAGGCCCTACCTGGGCAAGTTCATCTCCACGCCCTCGGATTGGACCCCGCTCAAGCACTACACCAACGCCTTCCAGGGCTACAACAACCCGGCCGTCGACCGGGAAGACCCCTGGCAGTTCAAGAACTTCCTGATCACGGACGGCGACTGATCCCCCGCCCCGAGGAGAACCCCGATGATATCAACCGAACGGCTGCAGAAGCTCGCGGCCCGGCACGGCACGCCGATCTTCGTGGTGGACCATGACGAGATCCGGGCCAACTACGCCCAGTTCAAGAGCTGCCTCCCCCGGGTGCAGGCCTACTACGCGGTCAAGGCGGAACCCCTGCCCGAGATCGTGAAGACCCTCTACGACGCGGGCGCGAGCTTCGACGTCGCCTCCATGCCTGAGTTCCGCATCGTCCACGAGAACATCAAGCGCATGCCCGCCAAGAAGCGGCAGGACTGGATCTGGGACAAGATCATCTACGCCAACCCCATCAAGGCCAACGCGACCCTGCGCGAGCTCGACCCTTACAAGCCCCTGGTGACCTACGACAACGTGTCGGAGATCCGCAAGATCAAGCGCTACGCCCCGCACGCGGGCCTGGCCCTGCGCATCAGGGTTCCCAACACGGGGGCCATGGTGGATCTCTCCTCGAAGTTCGGGGCCGCGCCCGGCGAGGCCGTGGACCTCATCCTTGCCGCGGTCGAGGCCGGGCTGGTGGTGGAGGGACTGAGCTTCCACGTGGGCAGCCAGACCGCCAACTTCGAGAACTTCGTGCAGGCCATCAACCTGGCCGCCGACATCTTCAAGGAAGCGCGCGAGCGCGGCTACCACCGGATGAATCTGCTCGACATCGGGGGGGGATTCCCGGCGCCCTACGATGAGACGGTCAAGCCCTTCCGCGTCCTGGCCGAGAAGATCAACGCCGAGCTCGAACGGCTCTTCCCGAAAGACGTCGAGATCCTGGCCGAGCCGGGGCGCTTCATGATCGCCACGGCGGCGACCTCGGTGGTCACCATACTCGGCAAGGCGGTGCGTGACGGCAAGGTCTGCTATTACGTCGACGACGGGGTCTACCACACCTACTCCGGGATCATCTTCGACCACTGCCACTACCACATGAAGGCGTTCCGCAAGGGGCGTGAGCAGATATGCGGCGTCTTTGGTCCGACCTGCGACGCCCTCGACGTCATCTCCATGTCTGAGAACCTCCCCGCGGACCTGCGGCTCGGCGAGAGGCTCTACAGCCCCAACATCGGGGCCTACAGCCACGCCTCGTCCACCCACTTCAACGGCTTCCCGCCGGCGAAGGTGGTGCACGTCAACCGGTAGCCGGTCGCAGCGCTAGAGCAGGTCCTCGGGATTGAAGGCCCAGAGCCTGCGGGCCTTGCCGTCTCCGGTCTCCAGGGCGATGACGCCGCCGGGCCTCAAGCCGAAGGAGGCGCCGGTGAGGAACTGGGCGAACTCGCCCAATTGGGGCTGATGCCCGACCGCCAGGACCTCGGAGAGCCCCGCGGTGCGCTCAAGGAACCGGGCCAGGAGATCCTCGGGGCCCAAGGTGTTGGAGAGGGGCTCGAAGGGCTCGGTGGGCGGGGGGCTGGGCCACGCCCGGGCCGCCTCGGCCGCGCTCTGCGCGGCGCGCTTGAGAGGGCTGTGGAGGATGACTGCGGGAGCGGTGCCGCGGTCGGCCAGGAAGCGGGCCATCCTGCCGACGTCCTGCAGGCCCTGGCCCGAGAGGGGGCGCTGGGCGTCGCTGGCGACCTTGGCCTCCAGCGCCGAGACCGCGTGCCCGTGCCGCAGAAGATAGAGTTTCATTGGGCTCCTTCGATGTACATGGCCTTCCAGAGGTTGATGATCTCGAACTCGATCCAATCCCCGGCGTAGGGCGAGGAGGGGTCGATCTTCAGGTCGTGCCACTCGGCGTCAGCCGGGCCGGCCCTGCGGATGAGGGCATGCCTCCCTCCCTTGAGGGGGACGGAGGTCCGCGGTCTCGGCGTTGCTTTCATCCTTGCTCCTTGCGCCGGTCCGGGGGCGCGGCCCGCGCCGGAGGCGCAGGGCCCGGAGGCCATCCGCGGTCGACGGCCTTGAGATACTCAGCCAGGAACCGCAGATGCAGCGGGTGGGCGGCGGCGTGGGCGATCGAGCGCGCCCGGGAATGGGCGAAGACGACGAAGTCGCGCCGCCTGGCCGCCGAGAGCTTGAGGCAGGGGAAGTACCCGCAGGGGGAGAAGCCCGCGCGCAGGATGCACTCGATGCTGGCGGCGTCGGCCGCGTCGTTGATGGCCTCGACATAAGCGGCTCCCTTGGCCTCCAGGAGGCGCACTGCCTCCCGGTAGAGCCGCACGGGGTGGACGCTCGAGCGGAGGTGTTCGCCGATGAGCGTGGCGAAGCCCAGCTCGGGCTGGAGCGAGGCGAAGACCTGGACCCCTTCGTCGGCGCTGAGGATGACTACGTTGGGCTCGGAGAACGGGTAGAAATTGACGGAGAGGCCGCGCCGAACTTTGAGGCGCCGGAAACGCTCCGCGGCGAAGCGCGCCGCATCGATGAGCTCGAGCGGCGGGAGGACGTCGGGATAGGCCGACAGGGACTTCTCGGCCGCCGAGGCCGCCGCGTCAGTCTTGGGGGCGGGCGGCAGGCCGCAGGCCTCTCCCGCGAGCGCGTAGAAGGGCGCGATCGCCGGGTGCAGGGCGAAGTCCGCGTGCCGAAGCGTCTTGATCACGCCTTCAGCGAACCATGCCGTCAGGCCGCTCACGGACCCGCCATCCGCCGACCGCGCGCCCGGGAAGACGCCGAGCGCCTTGAAGCCGGCGTCGACGGTGGCCAGCTGTTCCTCGATGGCGAGGGTGCGCGTGGTGCTGTAGACGATGTCCGCCGCGTCCGAGGATCGGATCTGGTCGAGGAGCGCGGCCAAGACTCCTTGAAGGTGCCCGCGGCGCTCCCATTCGGAACCCCGGGCGCACAGGGTCAGGACCTTTCCGAGGCGCGTGTCGCGTTCGAGCTTCAGGCTGCCCGCGGCCACGATGGCGCCGTCAACCAGGCCCACGACCCAGGAGCACGCCTTGTCGGAGAGCTCCGCGACGAAGCGTTCCCTTTGTGACGGGTCACGGGCCTCGCAGAGCTTGCGGAGCGCGGCCTGGTCGGATCGAGTGGCGGGCCTGCAGGTGGGAGGAGAGCTCATGTGACGATGGCCGCCGGCTTGCCGCCCTCGGGAGAGCCGGCGCATTCGAAGGAGCGGCTGGCCGCCGCGAGCCTCGAGAAGTAGGCCGCCAGCCCGAGGATGCCCAGGCCCTGGATGACACAGACGAGCCTCGGGTCGAGGAAGTCGGTCAGGAGCCCGAAGAGGAAGAAGGCGGCCGGGAAGGTGAAGCTGACCAGCGCCGCCATCAGGGCGAAGAACCTGCCTTTGTGCTCCGGCGCCACACGGGCCTGGAAGAGCGCCACGAACTTGACGTTGTTGACGCCCAAGGCCGCGCCCGCGAAGAAGAGGAGCGCCATGAAGAGCCAGCGGTGAGAGAAGACGCCGGGCAGGAGGATGCAGGCCCCGATGACTCCCAGGCACTTGGCGCCCAGGCGCAGGATGCCGGCGCTGCCTTCGTCTCCGCCGCAAGAGGCGAAGCCTCGCCACTTCGAGACCGCGGTGCCGGCGACCAGCCCCACCCACAGCCCCGCCTCGAGGGTGCCCAGCAGGGTCGCCGATCCGGCCAGTACGACCTTGACATAGAGGGGCAGGACGAGCAGGATCGGGGTCATGAAGAAGTTGACGAGGCCGAAGCCGATCAGCACGCGCTTGACGAGGGGCATGCGGTCCAGGATGGCCCAGGCCGAGAGCCCGGCGGAGTCCTGGTGGGCCCCGGCAGGCTGGGCGTAGCGCATGCGCAGGCCGGCGTTGATCAGGCCGGAGAGGAGGTAGCTGGCGGCGTTGAGGAAGGTGACTCCGGCCAAGCCCAGCCGGTCGATGAGGAGAGCTCCGGCCACGGCGCCGGCGAAACTCGCCAAGGACTGGGTCGAGGACTGGAAGGCCACGGCCTCCTCCATGTCCACCGGTTCGACCACCTCGGAGACCGTCTTGTTCAAGGCGGGGTCGAAGAAGGACTGGAGGCCCGCCAAAACGAAAATCCCGACGCAGGCCCAGGGGAAGCTCAAGCGCGACGCCGCGAGCGTCGCTCCCATGGCGGCTGCGACCGCTGCGGAGAGGAGGTCCGCGCCGACCAGGACCTTCTTGGAGGGAGTGGAGTCGACCTTGCGGCCCGCGGCCTTGACCAGGAGGATGGGCGGTAGAGCGCCCGCCACCATGAAGATCCCGAGCCTGGCGCCCGCGCCGCCGGGCCATTCCTCAGCGGCGCCTGCGCCGCCGGACAATTCCTTCGCGGCGCAGGTCACGATCCACCAGGCGAGAGCGATCTGCTGCATCCGGGTCCCGGCCTGGCTCAACACCTGGCCGAGCCAGAGGCGCAGCATGTCGCGGTTGCGGAGGATGAGCATCCTACTTGCGCTCGTCGGACAGTGCCTTGACCTTGCCGCTCCGGGGGTTCCTGGGGAGCCCGCCAGGCCGGGTGAGCTCCACTTCGACGGACGTCAGGTCGCCGGAGTCGAGGCGCTCCCGGACCTTCTCCAGGGAGGCCAAGACCGCTTGGCGCATCCGCGCGGCCAGGCCGTCCGCGGCCGTCTCGGTCTCGGCGCGCACCACCAGCGCCTCGCCTTTCGCGTCGTTGACCGCGGCCAGTTGCAGGGCCGAGACAGGGAACCGGGCCAGGGCGGCCTGGAAATCCCGGTAGCGGACGTTGAGCATCCCGACGCAGAGGCAGTCGTCCGCGCGGCCCAGGTACTCGATGACCCGCGCGCTCCCGCCGCAGGGGCAGGGTCCGGGCACGACGCGGGCGGAGTCTCCCAGCTCGTAGCGGATGAGGGGGAAGGCGAGCTTGAGCAGGCTCGTGATGAGGATGCGTCCGGGTTCCCCGTCCGGCGCCAGCCGGCCCTTCTCGTCTACGATCTCCACGAGGTTGAACTCGTCCATGACGTGGTGCAGGCAGCCGCGCATCGCGGGGCACTGGTAAGCCACCTGCCCGCCGTCGTTGGCGCCGATGACCGAGGCGATGCGCTCCGTCTTGAGGCTGCGTACGAGCCAGTCGTAGTCCGAGGGCGCAAGCGGGGTGCCCGCGTAAAGGACCTTCCCGATCGTCAGATCGGGAGCGAGGCTCTTGGCTTTCCTCAGGAACGGCATGAACTGGGACGGTATCCCCTGGATGGCGGTGAGACGGAACTTCCTCCACACATGGATGAAGGTCTCGGGAGTGGAGCTGCCGGCGAACGCGAAACTCGTAAGACCGAGTTTCGCGTTGATGTGGTCGAACGACACGAAGCTGCCGTAGAGGTCGCCGGCCAGCATGAAGTTGCCGAGGCGGTCGGTCTCGTCGAAACCCATGGCGCCAAACAGGTCCACGGCGTTCGAGATCATGGCGTCCCAGTCGTGCCTGTCGTAGACGGAGAACTTGGGCTCTCCCGTGGAGCCACCGCTGCGCGAGACATATCCGCCGCCCCAAGGTCCGGTCGAGAGACCGGACCCTTGGGGCGGCATGTTGGCTTCCATTTCAGCTCTGGTCAGGATCGGGATGCGCGCGAGGTCCTTGCTGGTCTCGATCTTGAGGCCGCGGAGCCGCTTGCCGTAGAACCGGGACCGCCGGGCGACTTCGATGAGCCGGCGGAGGCGGGCGTCGATGAGGTGCTGCCTGGCCCCGGGACGCATATGGAGGGATCTTCCGGCTGGCTGCGCCAGCCGGGTCAAGACCGCGTTCATCATCTGGGGCAGGTCGTATCGCCCGTCGTGCGGGTCGTCGATCTCGCCTGTGGATGTCCTCCCCAGTTCGAGAATGCGAAGGGCTCCTGCCCGAGCCATTCTCGAACTGAGGTCTGCGTTCTCCGTTGGTGACGCAATCAGCCCCACGGTCTGAATGTATCCTCTCAAGGACTCCATCTGCGCAAGCACGTCTTGGATGCGGTTGAAGGGGATGACTCTGATGGTTCGGTGGAGTGGAGAGGGCTCTAGGGTCAAGTCCCTGTCCATGATGACCGTCCAATCAAGGCCTTTCAGGGCCTGCCGGAGCAGGCCCTGACCGCGGGCCTGGGCGACCTCGGCTACGGAGCGGAGCTTCTGGATCTCGACGGCGTTGTCCTTATGGACGCTTCCAGGAGGCAGTCTCTTGGAAGCGGCCTGGAACGCGTCGGGGAGCGCCGAGACCAGCCGCCGCGCGAGGCTCTCTCCCTCGACGTAGCAGACCTGGGGCGCCGTGCAGGCGTTCTGGTCCCATATGCTCACGTCGATGGCGAGCAAGCTCGCCATCGACGTGAGATCCGTTTTCATGGAGCCTTCCTTTGTTATCAGGGCCAGGCTGATCTTCGGCCCGAACACGATCAGTCTCGTCCTGGCCGGCAGCCCCTCGCGATAGGCCCGGACCGACTCCTCGCCTCCCCAGACCGCGACGGCGTCCACCGAGGCCTTGAGCTTGGCGATGACGTCGGCCTGGTCCGGCCTGTATTCGAAGGCCGCGATGCTCCGGGAGACCACGCCGTCGTCGTCGAGCTCGGCCAAGGATGCCAAGAGCTCGGGCAGGAAGAAGGCGTCGGCCGACGGCATCTTCAAGAGGGTCACGTTGCGGGTGATGAGCCCCTCGACCAGGGCGCCTGCGGCCCCGACGAAGACGTTGCCTGCTAGTACATGCAGGACGACCCCCAGTGGCTCCCACAGGATTGCGGCCGGGTCGTCCTGCATTCGGAGTTCTTTATCAAGCTTCCTTCTGAGAAGCTCTGGATTCAGCGTCCAGCAAAGTTCCTCGAGCCCTTTCCGTACCATCGGCAGCGAGAACCCCGTGATGCCCGGCAGGACGCGTTCGGCCCGCTTGCGCGGGCCGAAACGCGGCCTCGCCCAGCGCTGGGAGACGCGGCCGAGCAACGACAGGACCTTGTCGGTAGGGTAGCTTGAGAGGTGCGAGCAGGCCTGGCGGGCCTGCTCGCAGACACGTGAGGCGTCGGCCGCCGTGATGGGGCCGCCTCGCTCCCATTTGCCGAAGAGATAGCGGTTCTTCATCAGGCCCTCCGCACGATCTCGCTCGCGGTGATGGCGCAGCCCTTGTGCTTGGCCAGCCCTCCGCGGCCCGTGAGGGTGAAGGTCGGGGAGTCGTCGCCGCATGGACAGGGATCCGGGTCGATGAACCCGATGTCCGTGGAGAGGATGGCGAGGTTGGGCATCATGGCGTTGAACGGCGAGATCAGCTCCAGGAGCCCGGGTTCGCCGGCTGGCAGGACTTCGAGGGTGACCGGGTCGCGGGCATAGACCCGGTTGTAGACCGGGACGTGGAAGCGGTGCTTGCGGCACTCCACGTAGGGCGAGCTGTGCTCGGCCATGCCGTACCCGTCGCGGATGTTCTCCGCCGGAAGACCGAGCAGGTCCTCGGTCTTCCGGCGGAATTCGTCTTTGGAGACCTTCTTCTCCTCAGCCGCCTTCCACCCTCCTCCCGTCATCATCCAGCTGCCGCGGGGGAGCCGGACTGGCTCCTTCATGAAATCCAGGAACTCATACATGAAGCTGGGGATCCCGAAGATGCGCACGGGCCTGCCTTCGGCAGCGTACTCCTTCAGGGCCGCGAGGGTACCATCCTTCCGGAACTCCCAGCCACCGCCGTCCCCCTTGCGGATGGCGTAGAACCGCCTGGCCACGGGCGCGAAGCGCTGCTGGTTGGTGTCAGAGAAGGCGATGCCGAGGTCCTTGGCCTCACCAGGGTCGTAGACGAACATAAGGTAGTTGGTCGGCTCGGAGGAGACCAGGCCCTCGGCCTGCCAGAGGGTCTCCAGGAACCTCTGGACCCTGTCGAGGCTCGCCTGGTCGAACCAAACTTGAGTCTTCTGGCCCCTGGTTCCCGACGAGGTCAGCTTGAGCGCCGCTTCGGAATGGGGCAGGGACGTGAGGAGGAATCTCTTCATGGCCGCCACCCCGAGCATGGGGATGCGCTTGAGGTCCGCTTCCCTCTTGATGGAGCGCGGGTCGAAGCCTCGGTCGAGGTAGATGCGCCGCAACTCGGGGGAGTTGCGGAAATGGAACGACGCGAACTCGCGGCAGGCCCGGACCATCAGCCGGACCTTGCCGCGTGTCCAGCGGCATGGGGCCGGCGCCCTGGAGAGCGCCTCGGAATATGGGAATCTCATAGGTGCCTGGCAATTCTATCAAAGTCTTTCAAGTGAGGTATAATCATCCCCTCAGCGGGATGGATGCCGCGGGCATCCGGGGAGAGGAAGATGAACCAGCTCAAGGCAGGGGCCGCGCTCGTGTTCGCGGCCTTGATGACGGGCGGCTGTTCGTGCTTCAAGTCGGCAGGAGCTTTCGACGCCTCCAAGGCGGCGGCTTCGGAGACCCGCATGTGGAAGGCCTACTATGGGGGCGATGGGGAAGCTCTCGCCAGGGAGCTCCAGCAGCTGGTGGCCGACCAGTTCCGCCTTTCCCGGGACCAGGCCATGCAGGTGGCCGGGCCCATGGCGAAGTCCGCGGTCAAGTTCCTCAACACCCGCGAGGACTACGAAGCCGCGGTCCTGCCGGACCTTAGGGCGGGCTACGAGCGGTTGAAGGCCCTGCGCGGGCTGCCGTCCGACCCTGAGAAGGCCGCGGCTGCCGAGTTGGACTGGTGGGTCGCCCGCCGCACCCCCGGACAGGACAGCCCCGAGGAGGTCGGCCGGAGGATCACGAAGCTCTACGCGGTGATCTACGGAGCGGAGAAGCCGGGGTTCGACAAGGCCGGCTTGCTCCGGGCAAAGGCGGCCCATGTCCGCGACCGGGGAGGGTCAGGCTGCGACTGGGGCGAGGTCGAGAAGCTGCTCCGCGAATCCTACGACGCCCTTTCCCGGGCCCTCTGAGCGGCTGCGGTCACTAGCCCTCCTCGGATACGGAGGCGCCGGCCCGCGCTAGGGCCTTGAGTATCTCGAGGTCGCCGCGTGATGCGCTCGCCCGAGACCGGGGCCGCGGACAGCAGGGCAAGGACGAGCATGGGCGAGAGTGGGGAGCGGGTCATCAGCGCGCCAGCAGATCGGCGAACGAGACCACGGCCTCGACCTGCCGGGCGAGGTCCATGGTGTCCGGGTCGTCCCAGCGCGGGATCCAGGTCCAGGGCTTGAGCCAGCTGAACCGCGCCTTCCAGAGCCGCTCGCGGGCCTCGTGCTTGATACCCATGCCCTCGAGGAAGGCGGTCTCGTCGGGCTCGCGGCCGAGGAAGTCGCGCAGGAGCTGGTTTTCGTCGAGGCTCCCGCCGCGCTCCAGGATGGCCTTGCGGTACCTCTTGCCGACTTCGGGAGACATGACGCCCGACTTCTTGAACACGGAGAAGATGTCCTGGGCGAAGACCTCGGACCAGATGTAGCCGTAGTAGCCCGCGGCGTAGCCTCCCACGATGTGGTCGAAGGAGGTCTCGGGGTGGGTGCCTGGCTCCACGACCTTGAGGCCGAAGGCCTCGAACACCTTGCGGTAGACCTCGGAGGCGTCGATGGGCCCCGTGGCGGTGTGGTAAGCCAGGTCCACCGCGGCCAGAGCCGCGTTCCAGAGGTGACTGGTCGCGGCGAGGAAGTTCCGAGCCGCGACCACCTTCTTCAGGAGTCCCTCAGGCAGTCTCCTTGAAGGATCCTGGTAATGTCCCGATATCCTCTTGAGCACTTCGGGCTGCCACACGAAGTTCTCCATCATCTGCGAGGGCGTCTCCACGAAATCCCAGGAGACGCTTCCGCCCGAGTAGCTCCCGTACTTGACGGTCGTGAGCGTCTCGTGCATGCAGTGGCCCAGCTCGTGGAAGAGGGTCTCGACCTCGCCGAGGGTGAGGAGCGCCGGCTTGTCCGGGGTCGGCTTGCTGAAGTTGGTGACGACCGCGCCCACGGGCTTCTGGTAGGAGCCGTCCGCGAGGAGCCTCCCCTTGCGCAGGGTGAACTGGGCCGCGTGCCCGTACTTGTGCTCCCTGGGATGGAGGTCTAGGTAGAAGTAGGCGAGGCTCTTGTCGGTGGCGGCGTCTTGGATCTCGAAGAGCCGGACGTCCTGGTGCCAGCCTGGGTGGGAGAGCTCCTGGAAGCGCACGCCGAGCAGCTCCTGATAGACCTCCAGGGCGCCCTTGATGGCGGTGTCCACCGGGAAGTACTGCCGGACCTCCTCGGAGTCGTAGCTGTAGAGCTTCTGCCTGAGCTTGGTTGCGTAGTAGGACCGGTCCCACGCCGGGACCCGGTCGGCCGAGGGGTCGTCCTCCCGCTTCATCGCCAACAGGGCCTGGTACTCGGCCTGGGCGGGCTTCTGGAGCAGGTCCTTGATGCGCCCGAGGAAGGACTGGACCTTCTCCGGGGACTTCGCCATCCTCTCTTCGATGATCATGTGGGCGTAGTCCTTCTTGCCCAGCAGAGCCGACGTCTCGCGCCGCAGGGTCAGGACCTCGTTGAGGATCCTGCCGTTGGCGTCCGCGCCCTTGTTTTCCGCCTTGAGGAAGAGTTCCTTCCTCAAGGCGGGGTCTTTGGCGTATTTCATGAACGGGAAGTAAGTCGGGTAATCCAACGTGACTCTGTACTTGCCGTCCGCGGTCTTGTCGAGTCCCTTGATGTAGTCCTCGGGGAGGCCGTAGAGCTGCTCCCGGGTGACCTCGATGCCGTCGAAGATGCCGGCCAGGTTCTTGGAGAACTCCTGCCTGAGGTCCGAGAGCCGCTGGTTGATGGACTTGAGCCTGGCGCGCTGGTCGGGGGCCAAGCCCATGCCGCGGTACTCGTACCCGCGCAAGGCGTCCTCGAGGAGCTTCTTGTCCATGCCTTCGAGCCGGGGCCCGAGCGCTGCGAGGTCCTTGGTCGCGCGGTAGAGGTCCTCGCGGTCGCCGTACGCGAGCCAGAACCTGCTGGTGCGCCTCTCGATGGCGTCCGACATGCGGCGCTGGCGGCCGTCGGGGGAGACCTCGTTGAGGAACCGGAGCGGCAGGTAGGAGTCCTGGAAATCGGATTCCGCCCGCTCGAGCGCCAGCACGGTGTTCTCGAAGGTGCGCGCTTCGGCGGGGATGGCGGCCACGGCGTCCGCGGTCTCGATGAGCCTGCCCTCGGCGGCCTTGTAGGCTTCCTTCATCCGGAAGGAGGAGAGCCTGAAATCCGGGACCTCGGGGAGGACGGCCGAGGGGTTCAGCAGGCCCGGGCCGGACCGGAGGACCGGCGCGGCCAGGCTTGCGGGCCCGGCGATGAAGGGCAAGACGGCGCGGACCGGGGAGCCTGAGACGGCGGCCGGCTGGACCACGACCTGGGCGGCGCCGGTGGGCGGGAGCAGGCCCAGCCCCAAAGCCGCCAAGATGGCGAGCAATACCGCTGACGCGCGTCTGTCGCCCTTCATATGGGGGACATTATATGCGAGGCCGGACGGCAGAGGCATGAAACTAGAGGCCCAAGAGACCCTGCGCAGATTGCCTACGCTCTCTTGGGCCTTTGGGGTCAGTTACTCGGCGCGGTGCTGCATCCAGCGGTCGATGAGGAGGTAGGTGACGACGCCCGCCAGGATCATGGCGAGCGTGAAGAGGAGATAGGCCAGCGGCCAACGAGGCTGCCCGGTCATCATGGTGAACTCCGACATGCCGCCCACGCTCGCAAAGAAGGTCGGGACCATGACGCCGATGGAGATGGCGGTGAGGTTCTTCATCAGCACGTTGAGGTTGTTGCTCACCACGGAGACGCGGGCGTCCATGAGGCTCGACAGGATGTTCGAGTAGGTCTGCACCAGGGTCAGGCACTGCTGGTTGTCGAGGTGGATGTCGTCGAGGAGCTCCATGTTCTCCTCGGAGAAGCCGAGCTTGGCCGCGTTGTGCTTGAGCTTCTCGATCTGGGCGGCGTTGGAGTTGACGGCGTTGAGGAAGTAGACCAGGCTCTTCTCGAGGGTGAACATGCACAGGAGGTACTTGTTCTCCATCGACTGGTTGATCTTGTGCTCGAGCTCGTCGGACAGCATGTTGATGACCTTGAGGTGGCCGTTGAAGTGGTGGATGGTGCTGTAGATGAGCTTGATGAGCACGTCCGGCAGGGCCTGGAGCTTAAAGGAGTGCTTGCCCTCGAAGAGCGTGAGGTCGTCGGAGATGACGATAACCATCTTGGAGCTGTAGAGGAAGACGCCCATGGAGATGACGCGGAAGAGGAAGTTGTCGTCGGAGCAGTAGTTCCTGGGGCGCTTGAGGATGACGACGAGGTGGTCGGGCTCCTGTTCGATGCGGCCCATCTCGTCCGGGTCCAAGGCGGATTCGAGGTTGTGCCGGTCGATGCCGTGCTTCTCAACGAGCTCCTTGCGCTCGCTCTCGTCGGGCGCGATGTAGGCCAGGATGGTCCCCTCGGCGCCTGCGCTCCCATCGCGGGGGGCGCATGCCTCCACGACTTTCCCGTTCTCCAGGACGTATCGCTTGATCATGGCTTGCCCCCGTATCATAGCAGAGTTTTGCTAAGATTTCTCCACTGAGTGGGAGGACCGACCATGGCGGAACCTCAGGGAGTGCGGCAGGAAGTCCGGAGCGCGGTTGCCATCACCCCGCGCGCGAAGGACTACGGGCAGTGGTACCTGGACGTGGTGCGCACGGCCCAGCTCGCCGAGCACTCGGCAGTGCGCGGGTGCATGGTCATCAGACCCCACGGCTACTCCATCTGGGAGCGGATGCAGCGCGAGCTCGACGACCGCTTCAAGGCCACCGGGCACCAGAACGCCTATTTCCCGCTCTTCATCCCGGTCTCGCTCTTGGCCAAGGAGGAGGAGCACGCGGCCGGGTTCGCCAAGGAGTGCGCGGTGGTGACCCATCACCGCCTCAAGTCCATCGACGGGAAGGTGTCCGTGGACCCGGCCTCCGAGCTCGAGGAGCCCCTGGTCATCCGGCCCACCAGCGAGACCATCATCTGGGAGCAGTTCAAGGGCTGGATCCAGAGCTACCGCGACCTGCCCCTCCTCATCAACCAGTGGGCCAACATCGTGCGCTGGGAGATGCGCACCAGATTGTTCCTGCGGACCTCCGAGTTCCTCTGGCAGGAAGGCCACACCGCCCACGCCACCGATGGTGAGGCGCTCGAGGAGACCTGGAGGATGCTCGGGGTCTACGCCGAGTTCGCCCGGAACGTCATGGCGGTGCCGGTGGTCCGTGGGAGGAAGACCCCGGGCGAGCGCTTCGCCGGCGCCGTGGAGACCCTCTGCATCGAGGGGATGATGCAGGACGGGAAGGCCCTCCAGATGGGCACCAGCCACTACCTCGGCCAGAACTTCGCCAAGTCCGCGGGCGTGCAGTTCCTCAACGCCGAGGGCAAGCTGGAGTACGTCTACGCCACCAGCTGGGGGGTCTCGACCAGGCTCGTGGGCGCGCTCATCATGTGCCACAGCGACGACAACGGCCTGGTCCTGCCGCCGAAGCTCGCGCCGCTCCAGGTCGTGGTGGTGCCCATCTTCAAGACAGACGCCGAGAGGGCCCAGGTGCTCGAGGAGGGTTCGAAGGTCGCCTCCGAGCTCAAGGCCAAGGGGCTCTCGGTCAAGTTCGACGACCGGGACGGCGTCACGCCCGGGGCCAAGTACTACGAATGGGAGGCCAAGGGAGTGCCCCTGCGCATAGAAGTGGGGCCCAAGGACCTCGAGAAAGGCTCCCTGTGCCTGGCCCGCCGGTTCATGCTCGAAATCCAGGGAGAGAACGACGCCCAGCGGCGCAAGCGCTCCAAGTCCTTCCTGCCCCGGGCCGAGGCCCTCGCCTCGGTCCAGCCGACCCTGGAGGGGATGCAAGGTGAGCTTCTCGACCGGGCGACCGCACTGCGGGAGAGGCGCTCCCGCGTCATCGACGACATCCAGGACTACGAGCGCTTCTTCAAAGAGGAGGGGGGAGGGTTCGCCTGGGTGCACTGGGCGGGCGGCGTGGAGGGCGAAGACGAGTTGGCCAAGCGCTTCGAGACCACCATCCGCTGCATCCCCATGCCCGAGGACATCCTGCCGGCCGCGAAGGGCGAAGGCAAGTGCATCCTGACCGGCAAGCCCTCTCAGCAGCGGGTGCTCATGGCCCGGGCGTACTGAGCTACGAGCCGCGCCTAGGCGCGGGCGGGCTCGGCCAGCAGCTTTCTCGCCGCCGAGAGGGTCTTCGACCTGAGGAGCCCGCGGGCGAGGTCCTCAATCTCCCCGACGGTGGATTCGGCCAGGGCGGCCTCCAGCTTGTCGGCTTGGTGGGGGTTGACGCTCAAGTGCCGGTAGCCCAGCCCCACCAGGACCCTGGCGACGGAGGGGTCGCTGGCGATCTCGCCGCAGACGGATAGCTCCTTGCCGGCCGGGGCGGCCCCGGCCGAGATGTCGCGCAGCACCTTGAGCACCGCGGGCTGGAGGGGGTCGTGGAACTCCGCGAGCTTGGCGTTCATGCGGTCGGCTCCCATCACGTACTGGATGAGGTCGTTCGTGCCCACGCTCAGGAAGTCGGCCTCCTCCGCCAGGTCGCCGACCACGTAGACGGCCGAGGGGACCTCCACCATGCACCCGACCGAGAGGCACGAAGGGACCCTGTCCAGGCGCTTGAGCGCGGCCGCGATCCTGGCCTTGGCCCTGTGGAACTCGTCGAGCGTCGAGACCATGGGGACCATGATGCGAAGCGGCCTACCTAGGCCTGCCGTGAGCAGGGCCCGGAACTGGGTCGCGATGAGCTCGGGGTATTCCTCGTAGACCCGCATGCCCTTCAAGCCCAGGTTCGGGTTCTCCTCCTTCGGGAACTGCAGGTAGCTGATGAGCTTGTCGCCGCCGATGTCGAGCAGGCGGAAGGTGACGGCGCCGTCCGTCGCGGCCATGACCTTCCGGTAGGCGTCGACCTGCTCGTCGAAGCTCGGCTCCTGGGCGCGGCCCAGGAAGAACGCCTCGGTCCGCAGCAGGCCGATGTCCTTGATGCCCCGCTCGCGGGCATGGGCCACGTCGGCGATGGTGCCCGCGTTGGCCGAGAGCCGGATGCGCGTGCCGTCCTTGGTGGCGATGGAGGAGCGGTCCCGGGCCTTGGCGGTCCCGGCGGCCAAGCGTCGGCCCGGGGCGCGTGAGGCCAGGGTCTCGGGGTCCGGGTCGAGGATGACCTCGCCCTTGGATGCGTCGATGAGGATCCTGGTGCCGCATCCCACTTGGCCGAGGATGCCCCGGACCTCGGTCATGGCCGGCACGCCCAGTGTCTTGGCCAGGATGGCGCCGTGGGAGATCTTGGACCCGGCCTCGGCGATGATGCCGGCCAGCGGCTTGTCGCTCAAGCCCGAGAAGACGGAAGCGGTCAAGAGGTCGGCCACCAGGACCGCGGGGTCGCGGCGCTGGCAGCGGCAGCGGAAGCCCGCGTGGGTCAGGCCCAGATGCCGCATCATGCGGGAGGCGATGTCGTGGAGGTCCTGGATGCGCTCTTTGAAGTATTCGTTGGGGAGCTTGCGGAACTGCTTCTCGTAGTCGGCGAGGCTCGAGACGATGGAGGACTCCGCGTTGACGAGCCCCTCGGAGATCCCGCGCTCCATGGGCTCGATGAAGGAGGGGTCCTCCAGGATCATGGAGTGGACCTTGAAGATGCTCGCCTCCGTGGGGCTCAAGGCTCTTGCGGCCTTCGCGAAGGTCTCGGCGAGGTCGCGCTTGGTGGCCTCGATGGCGGCTTGCAGGCGCTTCCTTTCCGCGGCGGTCTCGTCCTTGGAGATGTCCCGCTTGGGGGCCGCGGCCAGGATGTCCTCCCGGTAGAGGCAGGCCCCTCCCAGGGCGACGCCTTCGGTCAAGACCGTGCCTTTGAGGACCTTCATGTCGGATCGAGCCGGAAGATTAAAGGAAATATCCCACCCTGGTGTCAGGTTGTGCAAGTTGCGCAATGCCTGACACCATTGGCGGAGTTTTATATAATGGGACTCCCGATCTATACCCTGCACCATGCATGGCGAAGCGGAGTACTTCAAGAGCATCCTGGACAACCTGACCGGCGGGTTCGTGAGCGTGGACCTCGACGGCGCCGTGGTCTACGTCAACCCCATGGCGGGCCGGATCCTCCATCTCCCCGACACCGGCTCCCTCGTGGGCAAGGCCTATTCGGCCGCGCTCGCCGGATTCCCGGCGTTGCGCGACGTGGTTCGGGACGCGCTCAAGACTCACAAGACCGTGCACCGGGCCGAGCTCTCGGTCCTGCACGCCGACAAGCCCATGGTCATCGGCTACAGCACGCTTCAGGTCAGGAACCCCAAGGGGGATTACCTGGGCATCGGCGTCATATTCCAGGACCTCACCTTCGTCAGCCGCGGATAGTCGGCCCTCACCGAATGCAGAACGGATGGCACCACTCCTTGCTTCCCGTCCGGTCCGTACCGGAAGACCTCCGAGGCGTTGGCGTTCGCGGCGCACTGGACTCCGGGACGCTGGGAAGGGAATGAAGGGAATCCGGCGCGGCCTTGGCATCCTTGTCTTGCAAGGTCACCCTGGTTGTGTAGGTTTGGACCAGGACATGCGCCGTTCCTTTTGTCCCGCGGACGATCCGGACCTCCAGATCGGACGTGATGGCAATGTAGCCTTCCCCGCCCTCGCTCTCCGAGACGATCCCGGAGGAAAGCTGCTCCCTATAGAACTCCACCACTTCTTCAAAGGGCGCGCGGACCCTATAGGCCCATGCCTTCGCTGCTCCACTCTCCCGAGCATGAGCAACGCTCTGGGCCGCCAAGTACTGCGAGCCGGGGAAGGCGACCGGCGGAGTCGCTTCCGGGGCCGCCGCCGGCTGCGCGGAAACGGGGACCTTTCGCTCGGCGGAGGCGTCGCCCGGCTGGGGCTGCCTCGGGGGGAGGACCCGCCGGGGATTGACAGGGGGGCCGAGGTCGATCCTGTCGAACCGGCCGGCCAGGAGGTGCAGGAAATCCATGAGGTCGTCGCGCCCGTGGGCGATGGTACGCTCCGCCTTGGCGCGGCTGACCAGACGGTCTTGAGAGAGGCGGCGCAGTCCGTGGCCGGCGGCCCCGACGGCCAGGACGCAGGCCACGATGACGAAGGGCCTGCGCCTGCGGGCGGCGGCGTCTTCCTTGATGAGGTTGTACCCCGCGAGGATCTCCTGGCGGGACCGCGGCCGCAGGCAGATGGGGCAGGCGGCCGCGCCGGGGTCGAGCTCGCAATTGCAGCCGGGGCACAGCAACCGCATGACGGGATATGATATCATTTGGCGTCAGTCGTTTCCCAAGTTGCCGAGTCGATCGATGAAGTCCTCCTCCTTCCCCGATGCTCTCGTAAGCCAGGGGGTCCTCACGGAGCCACAGCGCCTCCAGGCCAAGGCGGCCGCGGAGCAGGGGAGGTGCTCCTTCGGCGAGGCGGCGGTGAGGCTGGGCTTCGTCCCGGAGGCCGTCCTCGCGGCGGCCCTCTCCAAGCACCTGGGCCACCCGTTCGCCTCCCTGGAGAACGGCCTCCTCTCGGTCGAGCCCGACCAGATGCTGGCCCTGCGCGTCCCCGAGGAGTTCGCCCGGACGCACGAGGTCCTGCCCCTGTCCCTCGAGGGGAAGACCCTGGCGGTGGCCATGGTGGACCCGGAGGACATGATGACCGTGGAGAACCTCCGGCTCATGACGAAGTGCGACATCCAGCCCTTCGTCGCCACGAAGGCGCAGCTCTTCAAGGCCATCGACGCGTTCTACCAGAGGGGCGTGGACCTCATCACGAAGACGATCGCGACCGGCGGCGCGGCGCCGGAGGACTCCGACGAGCCGGTACGCAGGGATGTCCGCGTCAACCTCGACTCCGCCATGGTGGCCGAGCAGGGCATCGAGGCCGTCAACCTGGTCAACGCCATCCTCAAGCAGGCCGTGGGCGAGCGCGCCTCGGACGTCCACCTCGAGGTGTTCGACGACGAGGTCATGCTGCGCTTCCGCATCGACGGGGTCCTGCACGTGCGGACCTCGCCCCCAGCGCACCTGTTCCTCGCGCTCATCTCCCGGATCAAGATACTCTCGAGGCTCGACATCGCGGAGCGGCGTCTCCCGCAGGACGGCATGTTCTCCCTGAACATCCACAACCGGTCCGTGGACGTGCGCGTGTCCGTCTGCCCCGCCGACTACGGGGAGAAGGTGGTCCTGCGGCTCCTGGACAAGGAGGCGGTCGATCTCGACGTGTCCAAGATCGGGCTCGAGCCGAGGCAGCGGGAGGATTTCCTGACGGCGGCCCACGAGCCGCACGGCCTGGTCTTCCTGACCGGGCCGACGGGGTCGGGCAAGACCACGACGCTCTACTCGCTCCTCAACACCATCAAGACTCCGGCCCTCAACTTCATGACGATCGAGGATCCCATCGAGATCAAGCTCAGGGGGATCACCCAGATTCAGGTCAAGGCCGGCATCGGTCTCACCTTCGCCTCGGCCCTGCGCTCCTTCCTGCGCCAGGACCCCGACGTCATCCTGGTGGGCGAGGTGCGCGACGCGGAGACCGCCCAGACCTGCCTGCGGGCGGCCCTGACCGGGCACCTCGTCCTCTCGACCCTGCACACCAACGACGCCATGACGGCCGTGGCCCGGCTCGTGGACCTCGGCATCGAGCCATACATGCTGGCGTCCTCGTTGACCCTGGTCGCCGCCCAGCGGCTCGTTCGGGTGCTCTGCCCCAGGTGCCGCCAGCCCTACCGTCCCGAGCCTGTCCTCGTCGCGCAGGGCTTCGCGGAGGCGGAGCTGACCGCCCAGGTGGACCAGTCGAAGCTGGCGTTCTTCAAGGCCGTGGGCTGCGAGCACTGCGCTCGGACCGGCTACAAGGGCAGGGTCGGCATCTACGAGGTCTACCGGGTCAACCAGGAGATCCGGGACATCATCTACAAGGACTCGAAGAACCTCGCCTCGCTCAGGAGCGCGGCCCTGAAGGCGGGCATGTGGAACCTGCGCGCGAGCGCCTGGCGCAAGGTCCTCATGGGCGTCACCTCCGCGGAGGAGGCGCTCTCCATGACCGCGACGGACTAGGGCCTCCGCGCGGCTTCGAAATCCTTGCGCACGAGCTCGAGGAGCTTCTTGCTCGCGCCGGTCGCCACCTTGATCTTGTCGATGGCCACGTCCGCCGGGCCCACGGCCTGGAACCGGAAGCCCAGGCGGCCCGGGGCCCCGTAAGGGATGAAGCCGGCCGCGAAGAAGCCGTGGGAGGCGAGGCAGTCGTACACCGCGCCGGACGCCGGGACCTCCACCGAGGTCTCGACGCCGGCGTATTCGTAGCCGTCCCTGACGAGGTCGCCCCATTCCCTGGCGATCTCCTCGATGGCCTTGGCGCCCGGCTCGACCAGGTCGAAGTGGACGGCGGACTGGGCGGGATCGAGGCGCGTGTTGTAGCGGCCGCCCGGCGGCAGGGGCTGGAACCTAGACGCCGGGGTCCATTCCACCCCGAGGGGCGCCAGCAGGAACCCGAATGTCTCTCCGATGTCCTCCGGGAGCGTGACCTTGCGGCCGAAGGGGTGCTGGACCGTGGGGATGACCGCCAGCAGGATGCTGTAGCGGTCCATGCCTTCGGGGTCCGGGCCCAGGCCGAGGCGCGGGAGCCTGGCCTGGGTCTTGGAGGACTGGCAGCCCACGAACAAGGCCAGCTCGCGGTAGCCGTACTTGGCGATGTGCTTCTGGCTGAGGTCGTGGTTGGTGACGAAGTCGAAGAGGCAGTACTGCATGGGCGTGGAGCGGACCTTCTCCATGGTCTTGGCGAAGATCCTGCCGAAGAGCCCGCGGGACTTGATGGCCGGGTCAACGATGCCCATGGCCGCCTCGTAGACCGGCGGCTTGGCGCATTTGCGCACGAGCCCGATGTGGCCCACCAGCCTGCCGTTCGACCTGGCCGCCACGATCGACAGGAGGTCCCCGGCCTGGCGCATGGCGGCAAGCTTCTCCGGGTAGTAGACCGACTCGTTGATGTAGTCGTAGCCGTAGACCAGGTAGAAGAGCCGGCTCAAGGACTGCTCCTCCCCGGGGGCGAGGTCCCTCAGGGTGATGGCCTCGGTCTCGGGGATCTCGGTGACCACAGGGCTCGACGACGCCTGACGCGCCGCGGCGCTCACCCCCAGCTTGAACTCGAGCACCACGGCCTGGCCCTTGCGGCCGCGGTTCTCCAGGCTCAGGCGGTCCGCGTGCAGGGAGGCCTCGCGGAACTTGGCCGCGTAGGGGAGCTGGAAGCCGCCGACGACGCCGCCCAGCAGGATGGGCACGCCCCGGTTGTGGAGATGGACGACGAGCACCCCCCCGTTCTCCGAGACCTCGACCTGCACGGGCTGGCCCGAGCCGCCGCCCTTGTTGCTCTCGATGACCATGGAGAGGACGGCCCTGATGGCCTGGCGCAGATGCTCCCGCCGGTCCTGGGCCAGCTCGAACCTGTCTGCGAAGGCGACGACGAACTCGGCCGCGGGCTCCAGGAAGGTCTCCTCCAGGGGGAGGTCCAGCCGGGCCTTCTTGGTCACAAAGCGTCCACCGCCCTGATGAGCTTTCCCGTGCGGGGGTTCCTGGGGAGCGCGCCCGGCTTCCTGAGCTCGACGCGCACTGGGAGGACCTCGCCGGTCCGCACCGCCTTGGCCAAGGTGGGGCGCTGGGCGAGGATGCGCTTCTCCAGGGCCTTCTTGAGCCGGCTGAGCTCCGTCTTCGGGGCGGCGGTCTCCACGGCCACGATCAGCCGGTCGCGGCCCTGGAAGCGCTCCTTGCGCATCTGGACCGAGCCTGAGAGCCCGCCCACCTCCGCCACGCAGTCCTGGACATAGTCGTAGGCCACCGAGTCGAAGCCGATGCGCAGGACGTCGTCCCCGCGTCCCAGCAGCCTGAAGAGCGGGGTCGTCCGCCCGCAGGGGCAGGGCTTCCCCACCCACTGCGCCCGGTCCCCGACGCGGTAGCGCACGATGGGGGTGAGCCTCCTAGGGAAGGCCGTGGCAAAGGCCATGCCGGTCTCTCCCGGAGCGCAGGGCCGGCCGGTCGCCTCGTCCGCGATCTCCAGCCAGCACTGGTCGTCGTGGCAGTGGAAGACCCCGGTCGGCGTGAGTTGGCACTGATACCCGATGTACCAGGAGTCGATGGTGCCGTAGCCCGGGGCGGCGATGATCTCGGTCCCGAATCTGCGGCGGATCTCGGCCTTGTCCGCCTCGTAGATGTGCTCGCCGCCGTAGTAGAGCTTCTCGATGCGGATGCCTTCGAGGCCGAGACGTTCCATGCCCCTCAAGGCGTTCAAGGCCACGCTCGTGATGCCGGTCACGCAGTTGGTCTTGAAGAGCCGCGCCACCATGTGCGTGAACTCGGGCGCGGCGTGGTTGGAGAGGGGGAAGTTCACGCACCCGTAGTCCTGCAGCATGCGGTTCACGTGGATGAAGGTCATGTAGAGGCTGCCCGCGGCCCACAGGTTGGCCACCCGGTCCTTGGGGGTGAGGCCCACGGCGAAGAAGCCCCTGGCGTTGGGCAGGTCCAGGCCGTCGATCTCGCCGGACGCGAACAGGGCGCTCTTGGGGGATCCCGTGGTCCCGCCGCTCTGGAACACGGTGCAGCCCCCTTTCTTCGCGGTGAGAAGGCGTTCCGACTTGGGGGGCACGAGGTCCCTCAGGTCGTCGGAAGCGAGGACCGGGACCTTGAGCAGGGGGTGCTCGGCCTTGGGGTCGAAGCCCGCGAGCCGGTCCCTATAGAAGGGAAGGCGGCGGGCCCACGCCGCGTAGTCCGCGAGCCGCCGGCGCATGACGCGCCGGCGCACGGCCTCGGACGCGGCCTCCCAGGGGTCGTAGAAAGGCCCCAGCCTCTTCTCGAAGAGGTTCATGTCGGGGGATATGATAGAAAAAATGAAGGCGGCCTTCAGTTCTGAGGCGGGCCCGACCCGGACCCAAGCTTGTCGGACTTGAAGCGCAGCGAGGCGAGCAGGTAGATGGGAGCGAGCAGCGTGAAGATGACGCCCATGGCCATGAACCCGCCCGAGGGGCCGAGGACGTCAAAAGCCCAGCCTGAGAGGATGAGCCCGATCATCCCCACCGCCCGGGCGAAGCCGTACACGAACCCGGTCACGGCGCCCAGCTCTTTTTCAGGGACCGAGGCCTGGATGTAGGAAGCCGTGCCGAGCTCGTTGCCGATCATGGCAGCGGCCAGGACGAAGGAGACCAGCACCCCTGCCAACGCCGAGGGCAGGAGGTAGAAGCTCCAGACCGCCAGCGAGGCCGCGGCCGCGAGGCGCATCCAGTTGGAGAGGCGGCTCTGGCGGCCCCAGCGGTTCAGGTAGAAGGCGCCCGCGAGTTCGCCGAGGTTCCAGGCGCCGAGGAGCACGGCCGCCATGGCCGGGTCGTCGAGGACCTTTGCGGCGTAGACCACGGCCATGAGGGTGTGGAAGATCTTGTGCAAGGCGGTCAGGGGGATGTTGACCAGCACGATGGTGCGCAGCTTCTTCTCCGAGACCACGTACCGGAGCCCCTGCTTGAGGTCGTCGTACCAGGCCTTGAACTTGGTCTTGACCCCGCGGGGTGCGCGGCCAGCCCCCTGGGCCGGGGAGGCCCTCGCGGGGTGGGCTCTCATGCCGCTGCGCAGGAGGCGCAGGGCCGCCAATGCCGCTGCCACGCAGAAGGCCGGATGGAGCCAGATGGTGGACATGGCGCCGACCTCGTGCGCGTACCAGCCCGCGCCGAACACGCCGACGGTCGCGGCGATCTCGCGCCAGACATAGACCCCGCCGTTGTATTTCCGTAGGAGGCCCTCGTCTTGCCCCACGATCTGGGGCAGGACCGCCCGCCGGGCCACGTCGAAGAGCTCGGAGGCCACGCCGTTGACCATGAAGAGGCCGTAGACGAGGGGCAGGGCCAGGGCCCCGCCCGACGCGATGGCGAGCGGCACCCCCGCGATGGCCAAGGCTTGGGCGAAGCCCGTCAGGGTCAAGGCCTGCTTGGGACCCACGAGGTCCACCAGGGCACCGCCCACGAGGCCCGCGAAGATGCTCGCCACCTCGGCGGCCAGGTAGAGCGTGGCCACGGCGGTCGCGGCCTGGAACTGGGTGAGGAGCAGCAGGGGCACGGCAAGGTTGAGCGCCTCGATGCCGACCTTGACCCCGGCCACGGCGCCGGAATAGAACCGGAACTTGGTCTTAGCCTCTTTGGAGAGTTCCGGCGTCGGCAGGGGGGCTTGAGTCCCGGCGTCGCCGCTGCCTTCGGCGGACTCAAGGTCCGACGGGGCGGCGAGTCCGGTCCCGGACGGCGCGGCGAGAGGCGCGGCGAAAAGGGCGTCGGCGGAGGCTGCTGTCGGCCGTTCGAGGCCGCCTTCGATGACCCGCTGGAGCAGGGCTGCGTTCTCGCGGAGGCTGGAAGGGGAGGCATCCTTCGCCGCCGCGGCCTCGAGATAGGGAGCGGCTTCGGATGCGAGGCTGCCCAGGCGCGCTTCGGCCGAGGGGGAGACTGCTTCTCGGCCCGAGACTTCCTGGCTGGCCGGGGCGGCCGGCAGGACGACCGCGCCGGCAGAGGGCGTCGGCTCCGCAGGGTGGAGGTCCGGGGTCGCAAGCAAGCCTGGGACAACCGGCATGCCGATGGGGACGGAGGCCTCCACGGAGACGGCCGCTCCCGCCTCCCGCTGGCGGACGGGGGCCGCCCCCGGCGCCGCCACGCCGGGCGCCAGGTTCAGGGTCGTCGGGGTGAAAGCCGAGCCGCCGGAGCCGATGACGGGCGCGACCGCCATCTTCCCAGCAGGCAGGGTCTGGCCCGCCGACGGCGCCGCCCCGGTCTTGGCCAGGGCCGCCCAGGCCTGGGTCCCAGGGGAAAGCAGGGCCAAGACAGCGGCGAGGAGGACCGCCACCATCGAGAGCCAACGCCTTTCCTGAGGGCTCTCGGGGCGACGGCGCATCCGCGCCGTCGTGAATCGAAAAGGCTTCATCTGCATCAAAATTATAACGGGTCCGGACCCCGCCAGACAGGTCCATCGGGGCTTTAGCGGGCGGGAAAAGGTCCTAGTCGCTTTTGGAACCTATGGACGCGGCTTGACAACGGGCTTCCAGCTAGGCATCATCAGGGGGCCATGAAGCGGTTGTCGGCGGTCCTTCTGATGATGGGGTGGGCCGCCGCTCCCGTCTTCGCTGACAAGGTCCATCTGAAGAACGGCAACGCCATGGAGGGCCTCATCCTCCGCGAGGACCGTTCCGAGCTGGAGCTCGACATCGGCTACGGGACGGTCGTCTTGAACAGGGCCGATATCGACCGCGTGGAGCGCTCCACCGGCAAGGAGAAGGAGGCGCTCCTGGCCCGGCAGAAGGAGGCCGAGTTCGCTTCCGGCCGCAAGGTCCCGCCCGGCTGCCGGGAGGCTTTCGAGAGGTTCAAGGCGCTCAAGGTCCTGCGCGAGAAGGCCTTGGACGCCCGGAGGCAGAAGGAACGGTTCACGGACATTACCCGCTGCTCTGGATCGAGAACGATAAGGGGCTGCCGCACTGTCTCCACGATGCCTTCTGCAAAGGCGCGCGCAGCTTCAGCCTCCGCCTCCTTCTTTTTGATCCCGGTGATATTTGTAAAGGTAAGGCCCACGCCGTCAATCACGTTTTCCATCGTCCTGTACGGCAGGATATTCATGGAGAACCATTCTCCGTCTTTGGTCTGTATCAGGGCCTCTTTCCTGGTCAAAGTATTAAGCACTTCTTTGGCGTCATTATAGATGTCCGCATAAACGATCTTTGACGTGATGTCGCTGATGGGACGGCCGACGTCCGTTTGTATAAGGTTGAAGATCTTTGTCAAGGACGGCGTAAAGCGTTTGATACTGAGGGCCCTGTCTAAAAATATGGTCCCTATCTCCGTGCCGGCCAGGAGGTTGCTGAGGTCGTCATTGGCGCGTTTCAGCTCATTCATTTTGTCCTGAAGCTCGGAGTTTATCGTTTCCAGCTCTTCATTTGTGGACTGCATTTCTTCCTTGGACGTCTCAAGCTCCTCGTTGGAGCTTTGCAGCTCTTCATTGGTGGACTGCAATTCCTCATTGGTTGATTTGAGCTCCTCGTTGGAGGTCTCAAGTTCTTCAATTGTAGTCTGGAGGTATTCCCTTGCGGATTTTAATTCCTGCTCAAGGGCGGTGATGCGCGGGTTTCCCGCGCCTGCGGATTCCTTCCCTTTTCTGCGGACGGGCTTCCTGGGAATTTTTTCAGCGTCGAATATGACCATCATCATGCCGTCCATTGACGCAGTCTCCTTAAGCGGCATGACTGCGACGTCTACGTTGAGAAGCTCGC
>JACQWX010000032.1 GCA_016209035.1 Elusimicrobiota bacterium
GCGTCAGGCCCGATTTCTCGAAGAGGAATTGGAATTTCCGGAGACCTCTTGGCATTCCTCACAAGTGTATCAATTAGGACGGTTTGTGAGGATGCCGGTTTATCGTCGGTATACAGACCCATTGGAGCCGTTATTCAGGAGGTGCCTGGGTCTTGCTTGCGGCCCGGAGCCTGCGCGAGCCTGGACTTGAGCTCGGCCGCGCGCTTGCGCGCACCATCGACCCGTCGAGGGTCCTGGGCGGAGGCGTCAGCCAAAAACTTCTCGTTATTATGAAAATGGTAACATGGGTCCGCGGACGCACCGCAGCGGCATGATCTATCGAGCCAAGTGGATCTTCTGGGGCCTTGTCCTGGCGAGCGTCGCCATCATCGGAGTGCCCTCTGCGGATCTCCTGGACACCCTGCGCAGCTACCACCGCTTCCTGACGGGCTTCGAACCCGGGACCCTCCGGCCCTCGAGGACCTTCTCCCTCCCCGAAAGCCCGCGCGACCGAGCCCCGGAACCTGCCACTGGCAGGTTCCGGCCCGCGCAGCGGGACCTCTCCTTCGTGGAGTTCGGCCTGCGCGCGCCCAAGGCCAAGGAGGTCCGGCTGGCCGGCGATTTCACCCAGTGGGAACGGTCCGCCATCGCCATGCGCAAGCGCTCCGGCGGGGTCTGGGAGGTGCTGGTCCCTCTGCCGCCCGGCCGCTACCGCTACCGGTTCATCGTGGACGGCGTCCCCGTGCTCGACCCCAAGAACCCGGACATGGAGGAGACGCACAACCGCTCCGCGTCGGTCCGGGTCGTGAAGTGATGGTCCGCCGATCCATCCTCCTGGTCCTTGCCCTGGCGTGCGCGCCTTCCCACGCCTTCCTCTGGTTCGGCAAGCGGGACCGGGCCGGGCTCCTCTGGATCCCATCGGAGTCCTTCTCGGATTGGGAAGGGCTCTCCGGGGCCCTGCGGCGCCACAAGAAGCTGTCCTTCACGGCGGCCCTCACGCCCGCCATGGCCACCGTCGAGGCCCGCGCCAGCCTCCAGCCGTTCGTCGCCGAAGGCCGGCTCGAGATCGCCTTCAGGCTGCAGGACGACCCCGTCCTACCCCTCATCCACGACCATCCGTCAGCCGCCCGCCCGCAGGACGCCCTCGAGATACTCGCGGCCGGCCTACGCGCGCACCGCGACCTCTGGGGAGAAGTCCGCGCAGGCTTCGTCCCGGCCGCGGGCAAGGTCCACCCGGGGCTGTTCCCGCTGCTGCGCAGCCTGGATCTCGCTTGGGTGGCGACCGGCGCGGCCGGCGATGTTCCTCTTCCGGCCGTGCCGGGGGTGACGCCCGAAGGGCGTATGGGGTCCCCCGGCAAGTCCGGTCCTCAGGACCGCAGGTCATACAAAGGAATGCCCCTGGCGTCGTGCTCGGCGGTGAAGACGGACGGCCGGGATCTCACGAGCCGGGACCTCGAAGACCGGCTCTCCGGCCACGAGGTCCTGGTGATCGACGAGGCCGCCGGCGCGGTGGCCGAGGGAGCCTGGCTGAGGCTGCTCTCGGAACTGCGCGGCGGGGCCGGCGTCCTCAAGAGGCTCGAGCTCGTGGCCGATGCGGTCGGACGCAGGCCCGGGGGAAGGGCGCCGGCAGGGGCGCGGCCTGGGCCGGCAGGCGCAGGGGCCGAGCGCCCCCTGCGCCATCAGGAAAGCGGTGGGCGGCAGGGGGCATGGCCCGATTGGACGGGCGAGGAGGACTTCTGGTCCCGCGCGCCGGAACAGAAGGTCGCCTGGAGGCTCTACGGCGACGCCGCCCGGACGCTCTCGGAGAGCCGCAACTCCGGCGTCTGCCCCAAGGCCCTCGAAGCCGCGACCGCTGCCCTGCGTCAGGCGCAGGCGAGCAGGTTCTACCGCATCCTCGGGGGAGCGGCGCCCCGCGAGATGGAGGAGGCCGACCGGGAACTGCGCAAGCGCCTGATCTCGGTCTACAAGCGCCTGCGCAGGCCCGTGCCGGAGAGCCTCCTTCTTTCCGTGCTGAGTTCCGCCAAGACCCCCGGCCAGGTCTTCGAGGCGCAAAGCCAAGCCGTCCCTTGCCGCCTGGGCCCCGACTGGCTCTCCTGCGACAACCCGGTCCGCCGGCCTGCGGCCGACGAAGACCCGCGCCACCGCATCGTCAACTTCCACGTCCGATGGGACGACGCGTCCATCGTCTTGACCTACCGCATGGGCCGGGTCATCGCCTCCACCGCCGCGCCGCACGGATTCGAGGGGCTCACCCTGGGCACCTACATCGACTTCAACCATGTCGCCCGCGCCGGCTCGACAAGGCTGCTGGAGAGCGGGGGCGCGCCCGCGTCCATCAGTCCGGAAGACGCGTGGGAGGCCGCGGTGGAGGCCTCGGGCTGGGGCTGGGCGCTGCATCGCGCCAACCCGCGCGGAGACCCGGTCCTCGAGTCCCGGGGAGCGCCGCAAGCCGACCCGGGTGGCGCCCAGATCAGCGTCAGCCTGCCGCGCACGAGGCTGCGAGGCAACCCGGCCCTCTGGGGCTACGTCGTGACCGCGGCCGAGCCGGCGGCAGGAGGGGCGATCCTCCGCGGGGCGCTCGCCGGCAGCGTCCTCCGGAGAAGGATCAACTCCGGAGGGAGCCTGCGTCTCAACGCCGTCAGGGCGAATCAGGGCTTGTAGGTGACGGTCCGCACGATGGCGCCGGAAGCGCCCTTGGCGTCCGTCACCACGATGCGGATCTCGTTGGGGCCTCTGCGGAGCGGCACCGTCGCGAGGAAATTCCCGGACTCGTCGACCCTGGCCTCTATGCCGTTGACCGTCACCTTGAGGTTCTCCGCCCGGACCCGGCCGGACGCCCGGTAACTGGGGAACGCCACGGTCTCGTCTGCGGAGGGCTTCATGAGGGTGACCAGCCGGGCGGGGTTCGCCCCCGAAGGGGGCGCGGCCTGGGCCGGGCCCGCCGCCGGCAAGAACCCGGAACGCGGGCTCCAGTCGTAGAGCTTGGGAGAGGAGGGCTTGCCCTCGGAGCCGAGCAGGTCGATGAGCGAGAACCTGACCCAAAAGCGGCCCGGGGTGAGCCCTTCGGCGGCGAAGTCGATCTTGGCGTCCATGTCGTAGACCCTGTCCACCACCGGCTTCGAGAAGCCCTCGTCAAGAGCGGCCTGGATATGGCAGCCGGACACCGGATCGACGGGGAGGACTTCCAAGATGTCCTTCCTGAGGTCTCCCAAGCCCCCCTTGCCCTTCGGGGGCGATGGGACGGCCGCGGGCGCCGCGACTTTGATGTTGGACCCCTTGAGCTCCGTCAGGGCGTCGGCGAAATCCGCGGCCCTGCCCGGGAAGTCCGGGAGGTCGGCGATCGGGACCGGGACGTTCGGGGCTTCGCCCAGCTTGACTTCGACTCCTTGCCGGGCCTTGACGTCGACCGTCTTGCCCTCGGCCTCGACCGCGGCGAGGCCCTCGTAGACCTTGACCCGGGTGATGAAGTCGTCGCTCACCTGGGCGGAGTACTTCGTGCTCTTGGTCTTGGGCGTGATCCGGGCCGAAGCCGTCACCACCTTGGAATTGCCGACGAAGACCCCTCCCGCCTTGAGCTCGACGGCGAAGTCCTTGCCGACCGGCTGGATCACGGCCATGGAGTCCGCGGGCAACACGAGCAGGTCCTCGTTGAGGAACTTGACCCTGGCCTTGGACTCCTTGCCGGTCCTGACCCAGTCGTCCCGGAAGAGCTCCATGTTGTCCTTCGCCGACCTCCATGCCGCGGTTTCCTTCTTGCGGAAAAGGACCTCGTTGAGCCTGTAGATCAGCTTGGCCGCCCTGAGGTTCTCCTTGATGAGCTTGACCGGCACGCGAATCGTCATGCCGGGCAGGGCCACGAACGTGTCGGAGGTGGGCATCTTGTTGTGCTTGAGGATCTCGTCCCAGCGCGTCGGGTCCTTGAGGTAGGTGTTGGCGATGTCTCCCAGCGTCTGCCCCGGCCGGACCACGATGTCCTGGAACACGACCCGCGAGCCTGCCTCGTCGGGGGCGGCGAAGACGGTCGGGACCCACGCCAGCAGTGTAGCCCCCGCAAATGCCGCGACCGCCGCATCGAGCCTCACGGCGCGTTTCCCCCGGCGACCACATTGCCCTTGGCGTCCATTTTCAGACCCTTGGGCAGGGTGAAGCAGAACCGCGAGCCCTTGCCCATCTCCGACTCCACCCAGACCTTGCCTTTGTGGGCCTCCACGAAGTATTTCGTGATGGTGAGGCCCAGGCCCGTGCCGCCCTTGCGCTGGCCCGTCACCTGCTCGAACTTCTCGAAGATCTTGTCCCGGTACGACTCGGGGATGCCGTCCCCGGTGTCGGCCACACAGCACTTGAAGATAGGGCCCTCCTCGACCACGGAGAGCGTGATCTTGCCTTCGGCCGGGGTGAACTTGATGGCGTTGCCCAGGAGGTTGGTGAACACCCGCTCGACCATGTCCGGGTCCGCGTCCACCGTGAAGTCCTGGGCGGACTCGAAGGCCACCGCGATCTTCTTCTGCTTGTAGAGCGACTCCAGGATGTTCATGGAGCGGCCAGCCACGGCCGAGAGCGACACGGGCTGGAGCGAGAGCTTTATCCTGCCCGACTCCATCTTGGCGATGTCCAGGATGTTGTTGACCATGGCCATGAGCCGGCTCATGGAGCGCTGGATGGAGGAGATCATGTTGTGCTGCTCGGGGCTCAGGTTCCCGACGAGGCCCTTGAGCAGGACCTCGATGAAGCCCATGGCCGAGCCCAGGGGGTTCCTCAGGTCGTGGGTGATGTAGTGGAGGAACTCCTCCTTCATCTTCTCGATCTCTTTCTCCAGCGTCACGTCCCGCAGGGCCGTCACCACGCCCAGGGTCTTGCCCGTGCTCGGAGAGACCAGGGGCCGCGCCGCCACCCGCAGGTACTTGTGGACCTTCTCCGTGGAGAGGTTCACCTCCTTGAAGACGTCGGGCTTGGGCTCGGCCGTCACGGCCAGGACGGCGTCGCGCAGCTTCTCCGCCGGCACGGCCTCCTCCACGGTCTTGCCGTCCAGCGAGACCCCCGACTCCAGCCCGAAGAACTCCAGGGCCCGCCGGTTGGCCAAGCGTATCCTGCCTTCGTGGTCCGTCATCAGGATGCCGTTGGTGATGGAGAACAGGATGGCCTCGGTCTTGCGCTGCTCCGCCAGGAGCTTGTCCACCTGGAGCTCGGCGTACTGGCGCAGCTTGTCGGTCATGCGGTTGAAGGTGTCCGCGAGGTCCTGCAGCTCGTCGCCCGTCTTGACCTCCACCCTGGCCGTGAAGTCGCCGTGGGACACGGAGTCGGCCGCGCGGCTCAAGCTCAGGAGCGGCGAGGTCATCGCCCTGGCCAGGACGATCGCGGCCCCGATGATGATCGCCAGGAGGATGAGGATGGCCTTCACCGCGGTCCTGCGCGCGTTGATGGCCTCCACGTAGGCCTCGTCGTAGGCCTGCGCGATGGCCAGAGTCCCGCCGATCCTCCCGACCGGCCACATCGTGCCCACGATGGTCCGTCCCTCGACCCGGAACTCGCTGGTCATCGGATGTGAGACACGGGGCTGACGCTTCTCGTTCCTTTCGATCATCCAACGCCGCATCTCGAGCAGGAGGGGCTCCGAGAGCTTGTCCTTCTGGTAGAAGACCGGGCGGCAGTTCTCGTCGAGCAGGATGGCGAAGCCCGTGCCGCCCACCCGCAGGTCGGCGATGGAGTCGGCGAGGACCGCCAGGGACAGGATCACCCTGACGACGACGGTGACCTGGCTCTTCCCCAGGGTCCCGGAGCGCAGCGGGTAGTAGGCCTCGAGCTGCCGAGCCTCTCCGGAGACGGACAGGACCGGCTGGCCCTCCCGGAGGACGCGCTGGAAAGCCCTTTCCTGGGCCCGCGACACGAGGGAAGCGTCGACGGCCCACTTGGGGTCCGGGCTGTAGACCTTCATCATCTCCCGGCCGGCGGCGCCGAGGACCGAAATCTCTATGATGTCGGGGTGCGTTTCGATGAGGGCCTGCAGGAGCTTCTGCTTGTCCGACCACTCCAGCGGCTGCTGGAGGGCCTTGAACGCGAAGTTCAGCTTGTCGTCGTTGTTCTGGAAATAGCCCTCGATCCGCTCGGCCGTCTTCTCGGCCAGCCCGTGGTGAAGCTCGAGCACTGCGGCCTGAGTGACGGACTTGGCCATCCTCACGAGGCTCACGGCGAGGTACAAGGTGGGGACCAAGGCCAGCGCGCCCATCACCAGGAAGAACCTGCGGAAGAGGCCTGACCTGAGGAATCTCATCCTTGTCCCTCAATTTAATGATAATGCGACGGCTCCCACAAGCCCCCGAACGGTCACATCCCTTGGGCCGGGCCCCCTGGACTGCGCCAGGTCAGACCCGGGACCTGATCTCGAGCCCTGCCAGGAAGAGCGGCAGCAAGGCGTAGGAAAGGAGGGTCAAGGGGACGCCGGGGAGCCTTCGGCCGCCGCTCCCGGAGCGCGGAGGCCGCTGGGTCCGCTCCGGGATGGTCTCGGAGCCGTGGTCGCCGTACATCGCAACGGCGGGCCTCAAGGCGGGCGAGAAGTTCGTCCCGCCGCCTCCCCCCGGGGTCTCCGGAGACATGGACGCGCCCACGCTGGACATGAAGGCGCCGAAGCCTCCCGGATAGGGGAGGTCGGATTCGAGCCCAAAGGGCTCTGAAGCCGAAAGATGCGCGGCCGCGGCTTCGCCGCCAACGACCGCCGCCCGCGCCCAAGGCGCGGGCGGCGATGCCTCGATCCCGTCGAGGACGGCCCGCGAGGTCCCGGCCGCGGCGCCTTTCACCAGCCGGTGCAGCGCGGACGGGAACACGGCCGAGAACCTCAGGGTCAACGCCGAGGTCTCCATGACGATGCGGCCGATCCCGGGAAAGCCTGCGGGAAGGGAGACGGACGGCCCGAGGCCGGCGCGGACGGGCGAGCGCTCGACGCCGTCCTCGGATGCGCTCCCGCGTCCGCCCGGCCCCTTGGCCAGAGGGCCGGGCCCCGAGCCGCCGATGGACGACCCGTTGGTCTCGACCGCCTGGCTTGGGCCCCCCTCGATGTCGCCGGAACGGCGCTCCAAGGTCGCGAGCATGAGGTCCGTCAGCCTGCGGCCGAAATCCTCCGCGAACTCGGAAGGCTGTTCCGGCAGCTTCGCGACATCCTTGAGGTGGAGGGAGATGGCGGCCGCCGTCCGCGAGAAGCCGGCCCCGCCCGAGTCCTCCGACGATTCGTCGGAGAGCTTGCCTCGGGAGCCCTCCCCCATCGCCGGGCTCTCCGGGTCCAGGGACTGCCCCTCCGGCGCAGGGGCCCGCGAACTCAGCCCCGGAGCCTGACCCGGCGTCTGCGCTGGCGCTCCGGACACGGGAACGCCCGTAGTCCGGAGATCGCCGAGCGCGGGGACAACCGAGACGGGGAGCTCCGGAGCAGCCTCAACCACCTGGCCGCCGCGGAAGTTCATCACGGAGCCGAGGAAGCTGACGCCGGAATCGATGAGACCAGCGCCCCCTGGCCCGGACACGGGGTTCATCGTCGGCATGACCGGGCCCACGCCGAGCCGGACCTCGGGGACTTGGCTGGCGCCAGGGCCGACGCCAGAACGCGTCACGACCTGCCCAGCCACGGGGCAAGCCGACAAAGAGAAAAGCGCAACCGCCGCCGCGACCAGCGGTTTCATGGCCATACGGTAACATCTTGCGCCTCCGAGCCACATGGGTCTGCGGGGAAAAGGACGGCGGGCCTTTGGGCCCACCCGGGCCGGGACTTTGAGCACCCCGCGGGGCCCAGGCCGGTTGCGCGGCGCGTCCTTGCGGTCTATAATGGTGGGGTGGTGGAGAAGATCTTCAAGGCCCTGTCTCCCTCAGCCAAGGCGATCCTCCTGGCGTTGGCCTGCCTTCTCTACGTCCTCTCTCCCATCGACGCCGTCCCGGACTTCACGCCCGTCCTCGGCTGGCTCGACGACCTCCTTGCGGCGGCCGTCACCCTCATCCTGCTCTGGCGGGGGTTCGGCGGCAAGCTTCCCTTGCCGGACCGCGGCGAGGATGGGACGGCGACCCCTCCCGCGGCGCCCGCCGACGACGCGGACCATGAGCCCGACCCGTACCAAGTCCTGGGTTTGAGGTCTGAAGCCGGCCCGGAGCTCATCCGGAAGGCCTACCGGGAGATGATGGCCCAGTACCATCCGGACAAGGTCGCCCATCTCGGAGAGGAGCTCAAGAGGACCGCTCATCGCAAGACGCTGGAAATCCGGCGGGCGTACGAGCGCCTGGGCGGCCTGTGACCGAGGAGCGGCGATGCCGATCAAGAACCTAGCGCTGGCAGCGTGCGTCGCCGCGGTCATCCACGGCTGCGCCTCCGTCGGACGGTTGACCGCGCCGCCGGGCTCCTGCGGGGTCGACGCGGCCGAACGGCTCAGCGTCCGGCACGGGCTTGGGCTCGGAACGGCAAAAGACAGGCTGGTCTCCGAGGCGCGCTCCAGCGGCGTCACGAGCGGAGCCGCGCTCAAGTCGGCGCTCGAGTCCGCGGGTTTCTCGGTCGAGGTCTTCGCCGGGGACCTCGACGGCCCTGTCGGCATCTGCCGCCACGCCGCGCAAGGGCGGCCGCCGGTCGTGATGCTGGCCGGCCCCAACGGGCTCAACCATTACGCGCTGGTGGCCGGCTGCGACCCCAACCGCCGCGTCGTGAGGCTCGAGCCCGAGATCTCCATGCCCTACGAGGCCTTCGCCCGCGCGTGGGAGGCCGCAAACCGCTTCACCCTCGTCGCCTCGAAAGCGCCGGACGTCCTCCGCTCGCCGGAACGGACGGCTGCCGACTCCGCGCAGAGCGAGCCCTCGCTCCTCCTGCAGTCCGCCGCCGGCTCCGAGTGCTGGAAGCGGTGCCGCAGGAAGGACGACTACTACAATACGGAGGAATGCGTCATGAAGTGCAAGGACTCGGCTCCCGCGGCCTTGCCTCAACCGCAATCCCAGCCGAGACATGACCACGGGCCGGTCTACATGGACTGGAAGAGGGCCGCGGCCGTCCTGCTGATCGCGATCGGGATCGTGCTCTGGGTCTTCCTCTGACGCTTGACGCGGGGCCAGGTATCTCCTGGCCGCCGAAAGACCGACGAAAGTTATCCACCAACCTATCTTAAGATAGCGTGTGGATAACTCGCCGTTCACACGGGGCGGGGCCGACGGACCGCGGGCGATAGCGGAGAAGAGGCGATTCTAAGCGCCCTGCTCGAGGAGCCGGATCGCCTGGCTGACCGCGCTGGGCGTCTTGCTGAAGAGGCGGGCGATCTCGGTGACGCCCATGCGAGCCTCCTTCCAGAGTCGGTGCATGGCTTCGCGGCGGACGCGGGCCACGTCGCGCCACTGCCCGCGGCCGAGGAGCTTCTCCTTGTCCATGCCGTGGCCCGCGGCCACGTCGCCGACGATCTTCATGACCTCGGCGGCCGGCGCCGGCGGAGGCTCGGGGTCGGGCTTGCCCGGCTGGGCTTCGAGCTTCGCCGCGAAGGCATCGTCGCCCACGCAGAAGCCGCGAACGACCGGGAAAGACGACCTCGCCCCGGCCTTCATGCGCTCCTTGATGGCGTGCATGTACTTCACGGACTGCTTGAAGCGGGTCTTGCCGAACCGCTTGAGGATCGGGCCGGAATCGATCATGGGCTCGGCGGCCTCAGCCTCCACGTAGGCGGAACAGCTCGACCACTGGTAGCGCCAGGGCTTGGAGCTCAGGCCCGAGCGCAGGCACTCGAGATGGACATGGGTCGCCATCTCGGGGAGGAAGGCGTCCTTGTCCACTACGAAGGCGTTGTAGCGACCCTGGAACACGTGCCCGCTGGTGTTGTGCTGGCCGTTGAAGTACTTGGTGTAGACCGTGTTGAAGCCCTGCATGAAGCGGGCCAGGTTGGGCTTGACGGTCTCCAGAAGGAGCTGGACATAGCCGGGCATCAAGCAGTAGGCGTAGACCTTCAGGTCGCAGCGCTCTTTGTAGGCCCGCAGAAGGTTCAGGAAATGCCTGCGGTCCTGGTTGGAGAGGAAGATGTCCGCGCGGTTATTGCCGCGCAGTTCGATGAAATAACACGCACCTGGGAACTGGATCCTCCTAGGACGGCCCATTGGATTGATTATAGCAATTTTTAAGTGTCAGACACGCCCCGCGCGAAACGCGGGGAGGCGCCTGGCTTGAACCCCGCAGCTTGACCCTCTACCCAGCCTGGCGCCTGAGGCCTAGGAGCCTGAGCAATTAGTCGGCGCGGGCCCAATCATCTCAAGCAGGTTGCAGCGCTGGCGCATGGTGACCCCCTGTCGGCGCGACCCATTGCCTTAATAGTTCAACATAGGCGGCCATCCGGCCAAGGAACGTCGGCCGAAGCATCTGAACCGCCGCCACCGCCCCAGGATGCTCCGCACAAAGTTATCCACCGACATCTCTTAAGAGATGTCGGTGGATAACTCCGCCCCCGCGCCGACTAATTGCTCAGGCTCCTAGTACCGGCACTTCGGACTGCCGCCGATGCCGAAGAACGAGGTGTTGCGGGGCCTGGTGCCGCTGTAGTAGTGCGCCAGCAGCGCGATGATGGGGTCGTCGTCCCTGAAGAGGAACCGTACCGCGGGCCTCTTGCGCCCGGGCTTCGCCTGCAGCTGGATCACGGTGAGGGTGAACTCCGAACGCAGCTCGCACTGCGTGCAGCTGGTCTCTTTCATGAGGAAAGAGACCTCGGTGTCCTTGTACTCGTTGAATCCCATCTTGCGCAGGAGGCCGAGGGCCTGCGGGGTCAGGATGTCCGGATCGCCGCATGTCGTCTGCGGGTCCTGGCCCAGCCGCCTCAGCGAGCCCTTGCCCTTGCCCTCGGCGAGCCGTTTGAGCGACTGGAGCTCGACCCGCTTGGCCAGGTAGCGGTGGAGCAGCCTCGTGGGCAGGGCGCCGGTGTCGACCTCCATGAAATACGGCACGGCCTCCGGGGGCAAGTCCGCCACCGGCGCCTGGACGAAGAACTCGACGAGCTTGATCGTTTCCGGGTCGGCCTGCTTGGATGCGGCCTTGGCCGGCTTGCCGGCGGCGAGGCCCTCGCAGGAGAGCCCGAGCAGGAGGGCTGCCATAGCGGCGCCGGCCGCGCTCATGGCGCGCAGGCGCCCCCCCTCAAGCCTGCGAGCGCCTTCTCATACGCCCGCAAGGTGCCCTCGTCGAACAGGACGAAGACCACCTCGCGGATGGGCGAGGTCCCGGCCCTCAGGAACTCGGCCACGGTCGAGAGCGCCACGGCCGCGGCCAAGCCTGCCGGATAGCCGTAGGCCCCGGTGCTGATGGACGGGAAGCTCACGGTCGCGGCCCCCCTGGCCGAGGCCAGCTCCAGGCTCGTCTTGTAGGCCGAGGCGAGGTCGAGGTCCTCCCCGGACCGCCCGCCACGCCAGATGGGGCCGACGGCGTGCACGACGAACTTGGCCGGCAGGTTCCCGGCCCCTGTCACGACCGCGCCGCCCGTGGGGCAGCCGTTCACGGGCCGGATGCGGTTGAGCTCGAGCATGATGGAAGGCCCGCCGGCCCGGTGGACGGCGCCGTCGACGCCGCCTCCGCCGATCAGATCGGAGTTGGCGGCGTTCACGACGACGTCCACCGGGACCTTGGTGATGTCCCCCATCATCAGCCTGATCTTCGCGCTTCCTGCGGCGACCTCCATGGCCTACCTCCTCGGCGTCCCCCGCGGCGAGCGGACGGTCAAAGCCTCCGCCAGAGCGGCGCGCCTCCTTTCGTCGAGCGAGACCACGATCTCATCGTATCCTCCGTGCAGCTCGAACGCCTTGGCCGACTCGACCCTCTCGTCGAGCCTCGAGAGCTCCTCCCGCGCCGGGGCCGTCCGGCCCATGCGGTAGAGGACCTCGGCGAGCAGGAGCCGCGCGTTGTGGAAATTGGGTTCGAGCCTGACGGCCTCCCCGAGAGGAGCCAATGCCGGCCCCGGACGGCCCGACCGCAGGTGCACCTCCGCGGCCATCGCGTGGTGGAGAGCGTTGAACGGGTTGAGCGTCGACGCGGCCTTGAACTCGCGCAGGGCGGCCTCGGGGCGGGGCGGCGAGGCCCGCATATAGGCGCGCGCCAGCACGCTGCGCAGGTGGTCGTTGGCCGGCGCAAGGGAGACGGCGGCCCTCGCGGCCGCGATCCTCCTGCCGGAGTCCGGGTCGGACCATGTCCGCGCCTTGAGTATCTCCCCCAGCCTCGCCGGGATCCAGGCGGTCAGCGCCAGCGCGAGCCCCGCGGCGCAAGCGGGCCGCCAGAGGCTCGGCCGCTCCTGCGCCGCGGGTCTTGCGTCCCCCTCGGGAAGAGCGTCTCGCCCTGACGCGACGGCCAGCGCCGAGAAATAGAGCAGGGCCAGTGCGGGCAGGTGGAGCATGTTGTCCACCAGGAGGTGGGCCGACATGGCGGTGAACGCGCCCAGCCCGGCATCCCTCAAAGGACGCGGCGAGGACGCGGCGGGCGAGGCGGCGCCCCGCAGGAAGACCGCCAGCCCGGCTAGGAACAGGGCCAGGCCGACCCATCCGGTCTCGGCCAGCAGGTGCAGGGGCTCCGAATGGGCGCGGTCCGAGAAGAACCCGTAGTTGGTGGCGAGGCGCGCCGGGAAGGCGTGCCGGACGAACCCCTGCTCGAAGTTCCCCAGCCCCGCGCCCAGCAGGGGATGCTCCGTCGCCATCTTGACCGCGGCGGCCCATATCTGGGGCCTGCGGAAGGCGTAGGCCATGTCGAGCTTGAGCGGTCTCTCCCATCCCGCCTGAGGAATCAGAGCGGCGATGGTGACCGCGGCGAGGACCCCGACAAAGAGGATGCGCGTCCGTTCCTTACGGTACAGCCAGATCGCTGCGGCTGCCGCCGCGGCGAAGAGCCCCCCTCTCGAGCGCGCGGCCAGGAGCCACAGGACCGCCAGCGCCATCACGACCATCAGGCCCCAGCGTTGCCGGCCGGACAGGCCCGAGCCCAAGGCCCCGATCCCGGCGCCGATGACCGCCACCATGACGAAGGCGTTGTAGTTGTAGTAAGGCGGCATGAACCCGGTCCAGGGATAGGAGACCCTCTGGATCAAGACCGAGCCCGCCATCAAGACGAGGCTCGCGCCGCAGAGCGTCCAGAGCCAGAGCAACCGCTCAGGCTCCTCCCAGAGGCCGCGGGCCATGAAGAAGAACGCCGACACCGCGAGCCACACCGAGAGGGGGTAGACCCCCTTCCAGGGCTGGTCCGAAGCGAGGACCGAGAGCCCCAGCCAGACCAGGAACGATGCCCATAACCCGGCGCCCTTGCCGGCAACGAGGCGCCTTTGCGCGAGACGGTCGGTCCGCCAGGCCAGGCCCCACACCAGGGCGCAGGCCGCGGTCCCGGCCCAAGGGTGCCGGAGGCCTCCGGCTAGGAGCCCCGCTGAGGCAAGGAACGGGAGCATCTAGGCAGCGCTCATCACGGCCCGGAGCCGCCGTATTCGAGCCCGCGGTACTTGGGGTCGAACCGGGTGGACTTCTCGCCGACCGAGGAGGAGCGCAGCTGCTCGAGCTCGACGTCGAGCTGCTTGGCGTCTAAAGCCTTGCGCACGGCGTCGTTGTAGCGCGCCACGAGCTCGGGGCGAAGCTTCACGGTCTCAGGCCGCCTGAGGTACTCGTGGATGGTCGGCCAGTCGAGCGCCAAGCCCTGCTTCTTGGCGTAGGCCTGCGCCTCGGGGTCGGCGCGCAGCTCCGCGAAGACCGGGTCCTTCTGGACCATCTCCGCGAAGATGGGGCTGTTCTTGAGGCTGCCGACGTCCATGACGAGGGTGAAGTTCCTCAACGCCTTGAACAAGACGCGGGCCACGTCGATGCGGCCCTGGGCCTGCAGGAGGTGCACGGCCGACATGTCGTGCGGGTCGATGACCAGCATCTCGTAGTTCGTGTAGCCCTTGAAGGCCTTGGGGTCGGGGTTTTCCCGGTCGCCCTTGAAGTTGAGGTCCAGGCCCCGGCCGCCCACCCGGGTGTCGAGCAGGAGGATCTTCACCTCGCCGGTGTTGAGGCCGTCGAGATTCATCTGCTTCAAGACGTCGGCCTGGGGCCTGTTCTCCCTGAGCCACTCCGTGTCCGAGAAGACCTGCGCGATCTCGTTGGGCTTGGCCAGGCCCTGCTTGATGAGGTACTTGCGGACCTCCCTGAGGGCCCTGGTGTCGGAGAGGCTCAGGACCGTGAGGCTCGTGGAGCCGGGCTGGTCTTGCCGAATGCGGGTCAGGTAGGCGCGCACCCCGTCCTTCGTGGGCGCCTGGGAGATCCTGACCACGGCCTGGCTCTCGTCGCCGACGCCGGCGGTCTTGAGCCACGCCTTGACCGCCTCGGGATACTTGCCGGACTGGGGCTTGACCACGACGTAGTCCTTGGAGGTGCCCGCGGCGGTCTCCAGGGTCTCCCGGATGCGGACGAACTTCTCGCCCTGCTGGGACTTGAGGTCCAAGCCGACGTTCTCGGGCGCCTTCGACGGCGACCCGCCGAAGCGGGTGCCGCGGGACTCCATGATCCGGCGCAGCTCAGTCCCCGCCGTCCCCGACATCAGGACGAAGCGCGCCTTCTTGTTATCGATGATGTCCTTGATGGTGGAGACGGTCTTGTGCTTGTAGGGGAGGGTGAGGTCGGTCCCGTACTCGATCTCCCAGAACCTGCGGGTGGGGGTGTCCATGCTGTCGAACCACTGCCCGTTGTGGATGATGTTGATGCGCTTGGCCCGGTTGTCGAGGCGCACGGTGGCCGGGTTGTCGAAGTGGCCCCTGGCCAGGTTGATGAGCTCGTTGCGGACCCAGGAGCCGCCCCGGCCGGTGGGGCCGCGCGGCCAGAGGATGGAGGGCACGATATTCCAGAACAAGTCCATCTTCTGTCCGTGGGGCATGACGGAGTCGCTCATGACGGCCTTGAGGAGCTCGACGCCCTTCACGCGGGTCAGGCCAATGTCCTCCACCCTCATCGACCCGCCCGTGACCAGGTTCTTCATGTAGGTGGCGCCCAGGCCCAGGAGGCTGCGGCCGTCGAGCGCGCGGTTGATGCGCAAAACGGCCGCGTCGCCGACCGCGGCGTCGGGCGACATCCTCTCGATGTCCGAGGCCACGGTGTACATGTCCCGCCTCATCCCACGATATATCTCGTAGATGGGGTTGTCGGAGGAGGCGAAGCCGCGGACCAGCTTCTCCCGCACGGCCAGCCGCTCCATGGCTGCCGACTCCCAGCCGGGCTTGCCTTCCTCGATGATCCTGACGATCTCCCGGCTGTCCTGGCTGAGGAGCGACCTTGCGTGCGCGAGGTCGGACCGGGTCGGCGGAGTCCCCGAGCCGGCCTTGACCAGGTCGGCCTTGGCCACCGCGATCTCCCCTTCGATCGTCTTGATCCGCGACTCGAGCACCTCGGTGCTTTCGCCGCGGACTCTCGCCTCCACGACCTTCCTCTGGGTCTTGGCGAGCTCCTGGTTGAGCACCGCCTCGCGCCTGAGGGCCGACTGCCTCAGCTCCAGGGAGGCCTGGCGGGACTGCGCCAGGTCCGGCGAGCCGGAGGAGAAGCCTTCGTAGACCTTGATGCGCTCCTTCAGCATGGCAACCTCGATCTTGAGCGCCTCGGCCTTGGCCTTTAGGGCCTCGGCGGTCTTGCCCCTCTTCGAGAATGCCTCCATGTCCCTCTCGACCTTGGCCAGCTCCTTGCTCACGATGTCGACCCTGGACTGCGCAGCCGACTTCTCCTTGGACACGGCGCCCCAGAGGTCCATGAGCGCGCTGGCGGGGTCGCGCCTGACCAGGCCCAGGAGGTTCTCCTGCTGCCGGATGGACTTCTGGACCTCTTGCACAAGGTCCATGCGGGCTTCCTTGAGCATCTCCGGACGGCTGTTGAGCCGGTCCATCACCTTGGACTTGAGCTCACGGATGGCGGAGAGCTGGTCGGGTCCGGCCGCGGGCTGGTCGTTCAAAGCCTGGCGCTGGGCCTGGCTTGACTCGCGGACGGCCTTGGCCCACTCCGCCTTCTTCGCGATCATGGGAGAATCCCCCGCCTGGACCGCGTTGAAGAGCCTGGCCCGCAGGGATTCGGCCGCGCTCTTCAAGGAAGTGCCACGCACAGAGCCTCCCAGGTCGGCCTGGTCGATGAGGGCCTGCTGCTTCTTCAAGAGGCTCTGGAGCTGCTCCGCGGAGCGGGCCACGACCTCGGGCTTCCTGGCCTTCTCGATGGTGTCGGCGAGCTTGAGCATCCTGTCCGCGTTGGCGGTCAGCTTGGCCAGGAGCTCGGCACGCGCCTTGAGGGGGCCCGCGGACTCCGCGATCCCTGACTGGGCCTTGAGGATGCCCTCGATCTCTGCCTTGGCAAGCGCGAACTGCTCGGGCGACCGGGCCAGCCCCAGCCGGTCAGCGGCCTTGAGGAGCTTCGCCATGGTCGAGCGCAAGGCCGCGCCCTCCGGGGTGCGGGCGTCCACCCCCTCCGCCACCGCCTGGACGCGCTTGACCTCGGCCTTGACGCCCTCCGCGATCTCGATGGACCCCTTGCCCACGCGGGCCTCGAGGGACTTGCTTATGGACTCGATGAGCTTGTAGGCGGAGGCCGATTTCGCGATCTGGGCCGTGGTCTCGCCGATGGTGAGCATGGGCTGGAGGGCCGCGCCGTCGCCCTCGTCGCCGAAGATCCAGTGCTTCTTGACGATGTCCTTGCCCACGAGCTTCTTCTCGGCGATCTTGGACTTGAACTCCTCGTAGGTCATGAACTCGAGCTTGGAGGCCACCTTCTTGTAGGCGTTGAACTCAAGCCTCGCCTGGGCCTCGAGGTTGGACTGGACCGTCAAGAAAGTCACGGTCATCTTGTGAAAGGCGGCGTCAGCCTCCGCGATGGGGAGCAGGCCCTCGAAGACCATCATTGTCTTGCCGCCGCCGGTCTTCAAGAGCAGGAACTCCTGGATCGGCGTGCCGCCGCGGCCCATCAGGGTGATGAGCCCCAGAGAGGTCATCATGGCCTCGAACTGCTCGGGCCGCCAGCTCCACAAAGGAGAGCCCTTGGAGTCGCGCACGGCCCAGGGCGCGGCCTCCATCTCCTTTAAGGCCGCCTTGACCGCGTCGTAGTCCGCCGGGGAGAGGTTCGCCTTCCGGCCGTGGAGCTCGGTCATGCAGTCGCCGACGGCGTTGCGGTAGGCGGAGCCCTTGCCGGTCACGGCACGAGCGTTGGGGTCCTGGGCCTGGCTGCGCCAGTTGGCCAGGTTCGCCTCGAACTTGGCCGTAAGCTCGGTGACCTTGGGGTTGCCCTTGAACTGCTCCTTGAGCGCCGCCAGGTTCTCCTTCGCCAAGCCGTCCACCACGCCCACCTTGTTGAAGGAGTTGAACCGGGCCTCGATGGCGTCGAAGTAATCGTAGAGCCTAGTCATGGAGAGCTTCTCGGCCACGGTGAGGTTCGGGGCGCGTTCCACCTTGCTCTTGAGCTCCGAGACCAGGTCCATGTACCCTTTCTTGAACATGGGGTGGCCTTCCTTGCCGCGGTTCGCCTTCCATTCGGCCGTGGCCAGCCACATGTCCTCGACCGCTTTCTCCAGGGCCGGGGATTGAACATTTGAGTTGGCCCGCACCGCCTCGATGAAGGCCTTGCCCGCGGGCTTGGGCACGGAGTCGGCCTCGAAGTAAGGCTTCATCAGGGCCTCGGCGAGCGCCGTGGCCTCGGGCGAGAAGGCCACGCCCTTGACGGGCTTGAGCTTGACGGCGAGAGCGACCTCCCTCTTGAGCGAGGGAGTCACGTGGCCGAAGCCGGGCACGTCCGCCCCGGGCTTGGCGTTGAGCACCAGCTCCACGAGGCCCTTCCTGCCGGCCAGAGACTCGATGAAGCGCTCGCCGGCCAGGAGCCTGACCTCGTCGTTCATGAAGAGCTTGCCCACGGTCTTGCCGTCGTCCATCCGAGTGACCTTGAAGAGCTCCAAGGGGTTGATGTCCGAGGCCTTGGCGCCCTTGCCGCCCAGGGCCTCGACGAGCTCGGCGGCCATGCCCGAGCGCTTGATCTCCTTGGTGACCTTCCAGGTCCCGCCTTCCTTGCTCTCGCCGAGCCAGCGCAGGTCGAAGATCTGCTGGACCACCGGCATCTTGGGCTTGCCCAGGAGCGGCAGCTCCTGGCCCTCGGACGCGTTGGCGTACTCGTGGCGCCTGCCTTCCCTGTCGTACTCGGCTTGGCCCTGCTTGGCGCGCTGGCCTTCGGCGGCCAGGAGCTGGTACTTGGCGGGGTAGACCGGCAGGGCCATCCAGACCGCGGACTCAAGCCACCAGTTCTTGGCCCTTTGGGCGGTCTTGATGCGGCGCTCGAGGTCGGGCTCGCCCGAGCTCATGGCCCAGGACCGCATCTCGGCGACCTTGCCGACCGCGTTGCTGAAGAGGGCGTACTTGGCGATGTTGTCGGCCATCCCTAGGGCGAAGGAACCGACCAGTCCGGCCTTGCCAGTCTCGGCCAGGGCTTGGAGGCTCAGCTTCTCCGAGATCGGGATGCCGACCTTCTGCGCGAAGTTGCCCACCGAGCCGAAGAAGCCGTGGGAGCCGATGACCTCGGCCGGCCAGGCCAGGACCGTGCCCTCGTACGCCGACGAGGGCACGCCGATGTAGCCCAGGAGCGGGTGCCAGGACTCGTTGGCCCACACCACGCCGCCCTTGAAGCCCACGCCCGCGGCCTCGAGAGCCCCTCCGACGCCGCTCCTGAACGGGGAGTGGTCCTTGTCGTTGGCGATGACGAAGAGGTCGAACTCAGGGACGTACTCGTCCCAGAGGTGGCCTCCCACGGTGAAGGCCGAGGAGATGGTGCCGGCCGTGAGCGTGAACGCCATCTGCCGGGCCGCGGCGTTGACGAAGCGCACGCCGGAGTAGGCCCCGTAGCGCCAGAGGCCGTTCAAGAGGGCGTTCTGGCTCGCATTGGGGATGTTCTGGGCCGCGGGACTCAAGGAATTGAGCCGGAGGGAGGCGTGGAGCGCGGTCTCCTCCACCATCTTCAAGGGAAGGCCCATATATGGGCTCCGGGCGAAGGGGGTGTTGAGCCAGCCCGCTACCCTGGACACCCCGCTCATCGCTCCGCTCATGACAGGCGCGGCCAGGGCCAGAGCCACCGCGTAAGTGAGGTAGTTGCCAGCCGCGTTCACCCACTGGTTGGTGCCCGCGACCTGCATGAGCATACGGCGGGTCTCCCCTAGGGACGCTGCGACCCTGAGGTTCTCGGTGACCTTGCCCGCCCCGCCTCCCATGCCCGACTCCATCCGGACGTAGGCCGCGTCCGGGTGGATGCCCGCGATGAGTCTGCGCGCGCCCCAGTAGTCGCCGCGAGCCACGAGCTGGGCGGCCTGAATGTATTGCGGCAGGGCCCCGTTGATCTTGTCCATGGCGGAGGCGTGGCTGCCGTGGATCCCCAGCTTCCAGTAGGCCTTGACCGCCCAGGCGCCCAGGTTCTCGAGCTTGACCTCGCCGAGCTGGGACTTGGACATGAGCATCATCGCGGGAAGGTCCGCGAAGAGCGAGTAGTCCAGCGAGATCTCGGCAATGTCCTTCTGGCCGGCGTTCAAGGCCGCGGTGACGATGTCGAGGTTGCCCGCGTAGTCCGAGGCGAGCAGCACGTCCTGGATCTGGAGGAGCCTCTTCTTCAGGGCCTCAACGCGGCGGTGGAGCTTCTCCCGCTCGCGCTGGTAAAGCTGCTTGGTCGCGTCGTCCAATGGGGACTCCAGCAGGGCCTTGTCGAAGAGCGCGGCGTCCGGGGACTTGGGGTCGAGCCTTTCGAGCTGCGCCTTCACGTGGTACTTCTGGCTCTCTAGATAAGAAAGGCTCAAGAAGCGCACGATGTAGTTCTCGTGCATCTGCAAGGTCTGGACCCTCGGCTCGTTGACGGTCTCCAGGCCCTTCATGCGGCCTATTTCGTACTCGAAGCGGCTTAAGCCCTCCTTGGCCTTACCCAGGTAGACCACGCGGCCCTTCATCTTCGCCTCGACGATGTCGTAGACCGAATGCTCCGAGCCTGCGTGCTTGAAGGTCTTCTTCTTGGCCCACCGCTCGAGGTCCTCCTCGAGGGTCAGGTCCGTGAACCACATGTCGTCCTTGTACTGCTTGCCGAGGAGCTCGGCCATGCCGATCATGCGGTCGATGTGGTAGGCCTTGTCCAGCTCTTTGTGCTGGTTGAGGAGCCGGAAGTACGAGTACTGCAGCATCTCGTAGTTGTACCGGCCGGTCTCCGGGATGAACGGGCTTTGCGGCGGCCGGCTCTGGTTCATGACCCGCTGCTTCTTCTGAAGGTCGCGGTTGTAGGTCGTGACCTGGTTCTTGTTGAGCTTGTAGGCCAGGCCCTCTTTGTCCCAGAGCTCCCAGCCGTCGCTGGTCTCGACCTGCGTGAAGCTCCTCTTCGGAGCGTCCGCGACGGCCGCGCCCGTCATGATGGCCTCGCGCAGGGCCCCGTACCTGAACAGATCCTCCACGGAGCCGTCCTGGTCCGCGAGCTGGCCGAACTTCTGGTTGAAATCCGTGACCACGCGGTCCATCACGGCCTGCTTCTTCTCGGTGCTCGGGCCGCTCTCCCGGAGCATCTTGATTTGCTCCTGGATGGCCTCGACCTCCTCCGCCGGGTTGGGCAGGGACTTGAGGTAAGAAAAGAGGACCTCGCCCATGGGCGAGAGCTTGCCACCGTTCACGAGGTAGCTGTAGACCGGGTCACCTTCGTCCTTGTAGACTCCCTTGGACTTGAGGTAGGCCAGGGCCGTCTCCTTGGAGGCCTTGTCGCGCGTCACCCCCTCGGAGAACTCCGAGCCTACGGCGTCGAGGGCGCGCTTGAACACGTCGTCCTTGGCGGACCCCTTCACGGGCTGGACGCCCCTCGCAGCCTCGGCCACGGCGACGACGGGGAACCCGTAGAGGAGTACGCTAAGGGCGAGGACGAGAGATACAGTTTTTCTTAATAGCTTCCCCATGGCCCATTATAGTTTAACATGTACCCGGTTCCGCGGCAGGGACCTATGGGTAGGACCTTGGCCAGTCTTATGGCCCCATGCCGGATAGGACCTTCGGACTAGTGCTGCGACCGCCACTTGCTTGCGCCTTGGGAGGCCCGGATTTGAGCCGGATGCAAGGCGCGAGGAGGGAGGATACCAGGCGTATCCGACCGACGAGCAACGCAGCAGCCGGCCAAAGACGGGCCTCCGCGCCACTTAAGGAGAAACGATGCGCTTGCCGAGTGATTTCCCTAAAGAGCGCGGCCGGTCGCTTTCGGGCTGCGACTTCGTCGCTTCTCGCTTGCACCATGCCGCATCAGAGTCACACCTCGGCGGCATGGTGCGCGCTCGTCGCACTGGCTAATACTTGTCGGCCTTGCAGGCGTCCCAGGCCGCCTTCTTGTCCATGCCCCACCAGAAGATCGGGCCCAGGCATTTCTCCGCGTCGTCGCGCGCGTCCTGGGCCCTGTTGGTGAACACGGCGTAGACGCCCTTCTCCTTCGTGGGCGCGGGCGTGGCGACCACGCGGCCGTGCGTGCCGCTCGTCATGAGGTCCAGCTTCTTCTGACCTTCGGTGAGGATGGTGAGCCCGTCCTCGTTGATGTCCACGTCCGAGTACAGGACGGCGCCGTCAGGCTTCCTGCCCACCGGGGTCTTGGCCTCGTAGGGGAACTGCGTGCCCTTGCCGCCCTCGCTGATGGGGAGCGGGATGAAGGCCGAGCGGTAGTCCTGGTTCGGGTTGTTGGGGGTGTTGGCGAAGTTCTTGAAGTTGAACTGGATGTACCACTTGCGCGGCTTCTCCTCGCTCCCCTTGCCCTTCTCGACGGCGTTGACGTAGAGGACCGCGTTCTTCTTCTTGAGCCCGTTGTAGACCTTGAGCTTCTCGAGGTTGTCGGCGGTGCCCACCTCCGGGGCGTCGCTGAAATCAGCGGGCGGCCCGCCGGAAGCCTTTTCGAAGATGGTCTCTCCCTTGCCCGTGACGTTCGGGAAACCGCCGCCCGTCTCGGGAGCCACGATGACGGGAAGAGGCCAGAACTTCACGTTCGGCCCCTCCTTGAACTTCGCCACCAAGGAGGAGGCCGTGCCCTGGACGTTCTCGAGCTTGCGGTTCTTGGACACCTCAGTCAGGCTCTTGAAGGCATTTTCCACGTCCTCCTTGCCGAGGACCTCGCCCAGAAGGAGCTTGACGGCCACCGCGTCCGAAACGTCGATCATCTCGATGGACTTAGGCCCGCCCGAGGGGGTCTTGACCCTGCCCGCGGCCGGGAAGCCGTTCTCGGGGTCGGGCTTGGCCTTGAGGTTGCGGAACTGGAGGCCGCCGTCGGAGACGGACAGCAGGTATCTGCTGTCCATGATGACGCGGATGGGCTGGTTGTCCTCGACGAATTGGCCCTTCTCGTTGGGCTCGAACTTGACGTAGAGGGCCTTCTTCGTCACGCCCGGGATGAACAGGATGTGCAGCCGGGCCCACCAGGTGTTCCTGATCTCCTCCTTCTCATGGTTCTTGAGCCATTTGACGCCTTTCTCCGTCGCGTCGTGGATGCGCAGGAGGCCCTCGGGCTTGATGGCCGCGTTGACCTCGCGGTTGGGGGCGTAGTAGCCGACGTTGAGGAATTCATCCTCGATCGGGTCGAACCCGCTGGGCGGGGTCCCGGGGTTCGTCGTGCCCGGGTCGGTCGTGCCCGTCGAGGTCCCCGGGGGCTTGGGCGCTTCGCCGGGGCCTTCCCCGATCTTGAACTTGCGCTCCTCCGGGTCGTAATAGGTATGGTACTCCTTGTCCTTGACCTTGCCGAGGCCGACCTTGTGCCTGGCGATGACGGAGACGCCTCCCTTCAGGCTGACGACCTCGGCCACGAACTCGGGCGTGCGGTCCGCCATGGCGCCGCCGCTCTCGAGCCGGTCCTTGCGGTAGTAGAGGTGCTCGCCCGTCGTGCCCGCGGTCTGGCCCGCGACCAGGAACTCCACCCCGTTGATGACCACGACCCGGTTCATGTCGACGACGTGCTGTGCCCTCAACTCGGCCAGATCCGCGACCGAGGTTTCGATGACCGCCCCCGCGCCTCCGGCCACGGCCTTGGGCCTGCCGAACGCCAGATGCACGCCCGTCTCGTCGGTCTTGAACTTCAGGGTGTACTGCCTCTGGCCGGGCTTGCGGTCGTCGAGCGCGAAGGTCTCATCCCCGCCCGAGTTCTTGATGGCGAAGCGCCGGCAGAACTTGTCCTCTGGATAGGTGATGTCGCAGATGCCGACCTGGTTGATGACGCCGTTGTCGGTCTTGTAGGAGATCATCTTCACCGAGATCTCCCGCGAGGTCTGGTCGCCCTCCTGGTAGATGAGCATGGTCCTGGCGCCGCCGACGAAGAGGTCCTCGTCGCCGTAGCCCGCCGACGCCCCCATGCGGCGCTTGGTCCCGATGCCGCCCATGACGGGACTCTTCTCCTCGATCTCCCCGATGAGGCCGGGCTTTTTGTCCTTGGGGATGGTGGCCGCGTCCATGATGAGGCGCGCCGTTTCGGCGGCCGAGTCGAGGAACCGGTAGACCCAGTCCGCGAGGTTGCCGTCGGGCTTCGCGAGCGGGCCCGCCTTGACGCCGGGGTTGTCCCCCTGCTTGGCGTCGGCCTCGCCGGTCCAGGGCTTCATGTTGGAGATCAGCTGCTCGCGCCTGAAGCCGGTCAAGGAGTCCTTGAGCTCCGGCGCCGAAGCCGCCCAGGCGGGAGCCTTCTCCTCGCCCAGAACGAAATACAGCTTCACCGCCGAGGCCGCCTTGTCCTTCTTGGCGGTCTCGTCCTTCTTCGCCTCGGCCGCGTCCTTGAAGACCTTCTCGACCCATGCCTTGGGCATGGCCTCAAGGCGCTTCGCCATGTCGCCCTTGCGCGCCTCGGCCGCCACATAGCTGGCCTTGCCGCCGTCGCCGTCGAGCATGAACCTGGCGAAGCGCTTGGCCATGTCAGCGCGGACGTTAGGGTCGCCGGCCGCCAGTTTGGCCAACGCGTTGACGGGCCGCTCCTCCGGGGCCTTCAGGTCTTCGGCGGCCCCGGTCGGCCAAGCGGCCGCAAGGAACGTGGATGCGAGAACGGAGACGAAAAAGGAATGGCGTTTCATGAACCCTCCCAAAACATCATTCTCAACTATATCAGCATCGGCCTTGCCGGGCAAGGGCCAAAGGTCCTATTCCCGCGATCACCCCAAAGCCCCATGGGCGCTGCTCCGTGGCCAAGTTGATTTCTCTTGACAACCAAGCGTTGACATGTTATAATACTAATGTATTCAAATAGAATACATTGTGATGAGCAATAGAACCAATCTTCAGACAGTGCGCCTGAACTCCGGAGAGAAAGCCCTCATCGAAAATTATCTTGCCGGCAACACGATCTTCGACGGTTTCTCATCATTGGCCAGAGTCGCCATCATGTCGTTCATAGGTGCTGAAGGAAGCGTCCGGCTCAAACCGGTTGGAACCGCCGGCGCGGCGCGGCCGAGGTTCCTGTGGGACTACGACATGAGCGACGCGCAGGCGCGCGAGATTTTGGGGCGACCCGGCCTTTCCGAGGCCAAGCGCTGGCTGATCGCCAGGATCCTCAGCCAAGCCCGCTTCGAGGAGGTGTTCTCGTACCTTGACTTGGAGGATGTCAAACGGGCGCTTCCGAAGCTGAGGCTGCCCCCCAAGACTGCGGAACGCTGGGCCTATGCGGTCGAGCGTTGGACCAGGCATGGATAAGACGGATATCCTCACTCCGCTTCAGACAAAAGTCCTGGGATACCTTTTTTCGCAGGAATGGTTCCGGCACCGGTTCTACCTCACCGGAGGGACGGCGCTGGCGGCCTTCCACCTACAGCATCGCCGCTCGGACGACCTGGATTTCTTCACGCATGGCGCGGGCCTTGAGCCGGCGCCGGCCCTCATGCGCGAGATGGGGCGCGAGATCGGCGAGACGGTCGAGTCCGCGCAGGCCAGCCCGGGCTTCCTGCGCTTCCGGGTAGGCGCAAGCCTTCAGGTGGACTTGGTGGCCGACGTGGATTTCCGCGTCGGAGCCCCGGAACTGATCGGCGGCTTCATGGTGGACACGATCAAGAACATCGCGGTCAACAAGGTCTGCGCCATTCTCGGCCGCCTGGACGCGAAAGACTACGTGGACCTCTACGCGATCTTCCAGCACGAGGCCTTCGACGTCTTCGAGCTCCTGGAACTGGGCCAAAAAAAGGACGCCGGGCTCGATCCCTTCGTCTGGGCCTCCCTTCTTGCCGAAATCGTCAAGCTCCCGGTCCTGCCCCGCATGGTCCGGCCCCTGGACCGAAAGGCCCTGGACCGGTTTTTCCTGGGCCTGCGCGACTCCATCCTCGACCGGCTAAAGAGGACCGCCAACTTCGAGATTCATCCAGATGCCGGCAGCCAATCATCCGGGGAGACGCCGGGAGCCAGGCGCCGGAGGAACTCTTCGCACGGGAGGCAGGGCACGCCGCGTATAGTCAGGCGCTCGCCGCCGCAGTAAAGCCAGCAGCGGCCCGATATCCCTCTCCGACACGACCCTGGATGCCTTGACCTGAGCCAGGTTGATTTCCCTGTTCCTCTCAATCCTGCCCGGGCCCGGAGGACGCGAGGAAACTCAATCACATGGCCGATCTCGTCCAGGCCGACCGTCGCGCGCTCATTTCCATGACCCCGGCGCCCGCGCGCGAAGGCTCCACGCTTTCCGCCTCGCTGAAGGACTTCCTGCAGGCAGTCGACCAGCCCTCGCATCGACTCCCCTAATATCAATCCAACAGCTTCTTTCCGGGAACCAGAGCCCTCAGGAACGCGTCGCAGGGCAGGCAAATGACGCCGTGCCGTTTGAGCCTCTCGACCCCTCTGTACAGGAATAACGCCTGGGCCTCCGGGTACTCCTCGCAGAACGCCCTGAGGCCCCTCAGTTCCTCGTCGCGCACGCGATCCGTGTTCTTGACCTCCACGGCCCAGAAGCCCCGCGGCCCGTAGACCACGAAATCCACCTCCACGCCGGAGCGCGTTCGCCAGAAAGCGAGCTGATGCAGCCCTCCCCCGTAAACGTTCCAGGCCCTAATGTGCTGGGCTACCAGGCCCTCCAATGCGTGGCCGTCGATCTCTTGGGGACGGTCCAGCGGTCCGCAGGGGCGCAGCGACCGGTATACCCCGGCATCGAAGAGATAGAACTTGGGATGAACGGACACGGCGCGCTTTGCCCGCTTCGCGAAGACCGGCAGCCGGAAGGCCAACAACAGGTCCTCCAGAATTTGGACGTAGCTTTCCACCACCTTACGTTCCACCTCGCACTCACGCGCGACGTTGCTCAGGTTCAGAACGCCGGCATGCGAGAAGGTGACGACCTCGAGGAAACGGGCGAAATTGCCCACGTTCCTGACCAGACCTTCCATCTGGACCTCTTCCCGCACGTACAGAGCGGCATAGGCCCTCAAGACATCCTCCGGGTCTTCCTCCCTCCAGACGAGCGGGAGCAGGCCATGCCGGAGGGCCCGATCCAGATCGAAGCGCGGGGCGACCTCCGCGGCCATGAACGGATGCATGGCCCTCATGACGGCCCTGCCGGCCAGAAGGTCCGCGCCCGTCCGTTTGAGTTTCCTGGCGCTGGAGCCCGTCAGGACGAACACAAATCCTCTCTTCTCCTCGATCAACGCATGGATCACCGGCAGAAGGGCAGGCACCTTTTGCACATCATCGACGATGACGGCCCTTCTTCGGACCTCACCCTCCACCAAGTCCCGCAGCCGCTCCGGCCGGGCCGCATAGCGGCGGAAGGCGTCCGGGGAGAGGAGGTCGATGCGCAGCGCGTCCCTGAAAACCGCTTGCGCCCAAGTGGATTTCCCCGTGCCTCTGGGCCCGAACAAGAAGAAACTCCTGTCAGGGATAGCGAGGAATCGGTTAACCAACTCCATTATTGGTCTCATTATGGAGTAAATATACCCAAATTGAGTAGAGGGGTCAACCCCGATGAGGCTCTGCGCGACCGGCTTGATGAAGAACATCTCCGAGTCCCTGGCAGACCGCCTGGCCGTGTGTGAGTTGACTCCATTGATGCTCCTGGAACTCGGATCCGGGTGGGAGCGGCCTGCTCCACGCACTGCTGGGCGCCGCGCACGGCGACGACCTCCTCGCGCGTCCGTGCCTCTACGAACAAGAGGAAATTCCTGTCAGGCGTCAAGTCCGGCGGCGCCCCGCTCATAAAGGAAGCCGCCCCCTTTCAGGGGCGGCTTTCGAACACTCGGGCGGCCGACGCCCGAGTCCCTGCTAAGGCTTCAACGCGGCTTCCACGTCCTTGCTGATCTCGTCGATCTTGCCGCCCTTGCCTTCGTTCCCGCCGAGCCACGCGTTGACCTGGCTCGTCGAATGGTCCCTGACCTTCTGCACGGCCGCGGCGGAATCAGTCAAAGTCTTCGCAGCGTCAGCGAAGGCTTGCTTGCATCCCGGCGTGTCATCCTTCGCGCACGCGTCGAGCTTCGACTTGACGTCAAGCGCGACGTTCTTGTCGATGAAGGTCTTGAGCGGCGCGCCGTCCTTCAGGCCCTGGCTGTAGCCATCGGCCGGCGCTTTGTCGGCAGAACCAGCCACGGCCCAATCCGCGAAGGTCTTCACGCCCTTGCCCGCGGTCGGATTCTCAAGCAGCGCCGCGCGGGCATCCTTGTTGACCGTATCGACCCGCGTGATCAAGGCCCTCTGCACGGCCTCCCTGTCCACCAGCGCCTTCTCGACGTCTTTCACCGTCGTCTTCCTGTAATCCTCCACTTGCTTGGTGAAGTCTTTCCAGTTAGGATCCTTGACCCCCAGCTGGCTGTCGATGTAGTTCGCGGCCGTTTCATACTGCGTCCTGGCGTACTCCAGCCGCGCCTTGGCGTCGAAGATCCACGACGGAGCGACCGGCTCGCGGCCGTTGAGCTTGGCCGCGTCGTCGATCAGCTTGGCGGCCTTGGGGTTGCGTCCCTTCTCCGCCGCCATGCTCTCATCGACGAATTTCTTGTAGTTCCGCTGCGGCGTCTCAGCGATCCCCTTGTACGCGGCGCGGAACGCATACTTATCTTCCGCAGCGCCGGCGAGCTTATCGAGCTCCGCCTGGATGCCGGCCTTGCCGGTCAAGCAGTCCCCGCCTTCCTTCGCATCCGTGCATTTCTCGGGCTTGAGGTCGTCGCCCAGGTTCGCGATGGGGGTCTTGAGGTCTCCGGCCTTGGGATCGAGCTTCGCCATCACGTCGTTCTCGGCCCCCTTGACCTCGGCGGCCATCTCCTTGAGCGAGTCCTGCAGGTTCTTGCCGATCCTGTTGTGGAGGGACAGCACCGAGGAATCCTCCTTCAGCTCTTGGCCGGCCAACGGGCTCCCGTGGCATTCGGACCTCATCCCGGGCTTCAGGGACCCGCCGGCCTGGAGATACGCGTTCGCGGTGACCAGCTGCCTGTTGGCCTCCAACATCTTCTGGGAGAATGCCCCGCCCACTCCGTCTTTGGCCTTCCTGAATACGGTGCATGCGGTCATCAGCCCTTGCATCACGGGCTTCCCGTCGCTGCCGAGCGTCTCCCCGCTGGCGGGCACCTCGGGCGTGCCGCCCGTATTCTGCTGTTCTCCTTCGCCCGCCCCATCGCTGCTGCAACCGGTGGCGAGAGGCTTGGCCTGGCTCGAACCGTAGTCTTTCTTGTAGTACAGGCAAGGCCCGTCGGTGCAGTTGGGCTCCGACGCAAGGCAGTAACCGCTCGGCTCCTTGTTGTAGGCCGCGCTGCATTTCCCGATGCCGCTCCCGTACGGCTTGGCCTTCTTCGAGCCGACTGGGATGCAGGCGATCTGGGTCGCGGCGTCCCGGTTGAAGAGCGGATCGAGGAGGCCCTCGATGCCCTTGCCGATGGCGCCGGCGAAGGGCTTGACCAGGCCGTCCATCAGCATGGTCTTCTGGACCTCCTGCTGCATCTCGATCGGGAACATCTCCTTCTTGGTCTTCTTCTGCCAGTCGAGCTCGAGCTGCCTCATGGCGTTCTCTTTCTGGAGGATGTAGTCCAAAGAGGGCTCGCCGCGCTGGTTGCTGCGCATGTCCTTGTTCTGCCCGCCCGCCTTGTCCTCCTTGCCGTCGCCGGCGGCCCCGCCGGCTCCGCCCGAGGAGCTCCCTCCAGGGATGGCCTGCGAGGCGTCCGACGCGGTCAGGAGGTTGCCCCCGGCTCCGCCGCCCCGGTTGTAGTTGCCCGCGGCGTCGTTGGCCGCCTTCTTCAAGTCCTCGATGCTGCCCGAGGGGGAGTTGCCCCGCCTGCCCGCGACCCCTTGGTAGCCCGTCGGGGTCTTCACATTGGTGAGAGAGCTGCTCTGCGCCGGCTTGCCCGAGCCGGCCGCCGGTCCGACGCCGCCGCCGGACCAGCTCGCCCCGCTGCCTCCGCCTCCGAGCACGCCTAGGCCCCTCAAGGAGCCCTGCAGGGGCACCTTGGGCACGGGCAGGCTCGCGGATTTCGTCGCGGCCGAAGCGCTGCGCCCCGCGGCCGCGGCCAGAGCGTCCTTCCAGTCGCTGGCCGGCTTGGCCGGAGCGGCCTGGGTCGGCGCGGGAGCGGTCACCGGCTGAGCAGCGGACTGGCCGGGGCCCATGACGAGGGACGCGGGGTCGCGCACGTTCAACGGCGTGATGATCTCCGACCCGGTGCCCAGGAGCCCGCCAGGGGCCAGGCCGGTCACGCCAGGCTCGTAGGGCGATCTACCGCCGCCCCAAGGCGATTGGCCGGCTTCGCCGCGCGTGCCCCAGCCGGGCTGGAACGCGCCGCGCGGGCCGCCGTCGGGAGCCATGAGGAAATGCTCGACCAAGGGCGCCAGGAAGAGCACGGCAAGCCCGGCCGCGATGAACGCGAGGTCCTTCTTCCTGAAGCTCTTGACCCTGTCCACCAAGGACATCCCGGCCGCCAAGCCTTTGATTTTGAGCTCCGGCTTCTTGGTGTCCTTGAGGCTCGGTATCTGCGATTTCTTAGGTTCCATATCCGCTCCTTGCCAAGCTATCTAAAACCAAATCATGCCCGGGTGTCCCCGGATTTCCGTTCACTATAGTGTAAGGGCGCCGTCATGATTTGTCAATAGAAAAATGGGTTTTTACCAAACTTTAAACTGCCGCCCAGGCTAGATGCCGCAATCCATCCCTGGGCACGCCTTGCCCGCGGTCAGCGGGCAGGCGTCATTGCGCTCGCACAACGCCCTGTTCAACCGGCTGCAGCCGGCGCTGTAGCCGCATTTGTGCATGCTGCAGCGGCACCAGCGATAGTAGAAGTCCCAGAGGAGCTTCCCCCGCGACCAGGTCCGGCAGGCCTCGTCGGTCTGGGGCCAGGCCGGCTCGCACTTCATCCAGCCTTTGCACTCGGCCGCGGCCCCCGAGGCCGAGGTCTTCATCGCCTCGGCCAAGCGCTGCATGAGGGGATCGTACCGGGCGGCCGCGCCGTCGCACAGCCGCCGCGCCAGGGCGAGGCCCGAGGCCTCGCCCCGCCTCTGGGTCATAGACGCGGTGGCCGGGTTGCCGAAGTCGCCGGCGAAGGACTGCCTCTCGCCGCGCACGGGCGCGCCGGCCCGCGAGGCGACGAACCCGCCCGCGGGCCTGCCGTCGTAGACGGAATCGATCGCCGCCGCCGCGGTCTCGTGGGAGACGCCCTTCGTCTTGTCCGCGGCGCGCGCCTTGCCGTACACGAGATGGGAGAAGGCGCTCCCCTGGCCGGTATTGAGCTTCGTGCGGGAATAGGACGCGTGCTGACGCGACAAAAGGTCCCTCACCGCGGCCGGCGAGACCCTTCCCCCGCCGGGAGCGGGCCTCACCCCCGCCGTCTTGCCCGCGCTCGGGACCGAGACGTCCTTGAGGAGCTCCTCCATCGAGGAGCCCTCCGAGGCTCCGACGCCCCCCCGGAAGAAATCCTTCCCGCCGAAGGGCCCGCCGACGATGTCCTCGGGCCTGACAGCCATGTCCGACCTCTTGGACTCAGCCGGGTTGAGGATGCCCTCCACGCGCTCGGGATTGAGGATGCCCATGGGCGGCCGACCACCCCTGAGCTTGGCCGCATAGTCCAATTCAGGGAGCCGGCCGGGGTCCTCGGCGGGGACCATCTCCAGCGAGGCGCCGCCGGACCGGTCAGGCAGCTTCTCGAGGGAATCGGGCCGGGGGGACTTGTCCCGGGCGGCCTGGAGCTGGCCGGAGAGCGTCCCCGAGCCCTTGGCCGTGAACAGCCCGGAGAGCCTGCCGACGAGGTCCGTCGTGACGAGGACGACGGCCAGCACGGAGACGACGACCAGGGCGACGACGACCTTCATCCCCATGGTCCCTCCAGGAACCATTTCCAGGCCGGGACATTCCGGACCAAGACGCCGCTCGACCGTTCCTGGCCTTCCTCCTCGATGCTGACGAACGTTCCGGCCTTGGCCCCGAGCAGGGCGCACGCCTCGGCCAAGCCTTCGAACTCTCTGCGCCGGTTGGACTCGGCCAGGCGCCATGCGACCTGGAGCGCCGACCAGCGGCCGCCCAACCTGAAGACGAAGTCGCATTCGTTCCTTCCTTGGAAGTAAAAGACCTCGCAGCCTCGCCTTCGCAGCTCGAGATACACGGCGTTCTCCAGGAGGCGGCCCGAGTCCTCGGACGAGACCCTCCTTGCCAAGGCCGCGTCCGCCAGATAGACCTTGGAGGGGTTGCGCGCCCTCTTGTAGGCGGAATCCGAGAGGATGCCGGCCTCGTAGATCAGAAGGCTGTCGAGGAAGTGGCGGTAATAGGCGTAGGCGCTGTCCTTGGAAAAAGGAAGCTTGTCTTTGTGCTGACGACAGAAGGCCGAGAGGGACACTTTCTGTGAAAAAGAGGAGAACAACTTGTCCTTGAGAGCATTGAGCAAGCCCGTGTTCGTGATGTCGAACCTGTCGACCAAGTCCCTGAAGAACATGGCATCCAGGTACTCCTGGACGATCCTGCGCCTCTCGAACTCCGACTCGACGAACGCCGTCTCCGGGAATCCGCCGGACTTCAGGTATTCATGGAAGGCGTTCTTCACCAGCGGCTTGCGGCTGCCGAGCGCGGCCGCGCCGGCGTCCGCGGCGATGCCCTTGGCCGACAGCCATTCCCGGAAGGAGAACGGCAGGACCTCCATGGCCCAGCTGCGTCCCCTCAAGGCGGTGTGGATATGGGCGGGAGAGACCTGGGAGGAAGAGCCGCTCACGAACACCTCCGCGCCTTCCCTCTCGACCATCCTTCTGGCGAACTTCTCCCAACCTTCCACATTCTGGATCTCGTCGAGGACAAGCGCGACTCCGGGCTTGCCGGCCAGGGCGGGTCTGAGCTCGAGGAACGCCTCTCTGATGCCTTCGAGGTCCTTGATCGAGACCTCGCCCAGCCGATCGTCCTCGAAGTCTACGTAGAATGCCCTCTCCCTGCGCTTCCTGAACAAGTCGAAGAGCATGAAACTCTTCCCGCTGCGCCGGATCCCGTGGAATACGCAGACCTTGCTCGCGGACTCCGGAAGCCGGACATTCTCCCGCGGGACGATGCTCTTGACCTGGTTGAGGATGTAGTCCTCGTTGGAGAGGATGATCTCCTTCAACGAATCGGCGCTTGTCATGCATGTCCCTCTTATCTTCCTTATTTGAAGGATATTATAGCACGAATTCATCCTTCCTATAAGGATGAAACACTTGCATCCCGTTGTCATCGCAACGCGCATTATCCTATGATGCCATCGTGCGAAGACGGGTCGTCGTAACGGGACTGGGCGTCGTCTCGGCCTTGGGCAACAGCAAGGAAACCTTCTGGCGGGGCTTGGTTTCCGGGGACTCGGGCTTTTCCAAGGTCAGAAGCTTCTCCACCAAGGGCTGGCGCACCGAGGTCGGCGCCGAGGTCCGGGGTTTCTCACCCAGGAACGCCAAGGCCTTCGCCCTCCATGCCTCCCGCGAAGCCCTCAAGGACGCGGGCCTCGATGTCCGGGCCGTCGCTCCGAGCCGCGCCGGCGTGGCCCTGGGCACCACGACCGGCGAATTCTTGAGAATCGAGACGGAGATCCTCCATTACATCAAGGGCCGGCGGACCTTGGCCCGGACGCTCAAGGCGGTCTTCCCGCATTACCCTGGATCCATCTCGGCCGCCATCGGGCGGAGGTTCGGGTTCAGAGGTCCACACCGGGTTCTTACTACAGCCTGCTCGGCCGGCAACGCCGCCATCGCGTTCGCTATCGAGAAAATCGCGGGGGACCAAGCCGACTTGATGCTGGCCGGCGGGGTGGACGTCTTCAGCGACCTGTGCTTCGCGGGATTCAACCGCCTTCTGGCAGTGGCCCCGGAGGTCTGCGCTCCGTTCTCAAAGGACAGGAAGGGTCTCATCCCCGGCGAGGGATGCGCCGTCCTGGCGCTGGAGGAACTCGAATCGGCCCGCAAGCGGGACGCGCGGATTTACGCCGAACTGCTGGGCTACGGTGTGAGCTCCGACGCCTTGCACCCCACCGTGCCGGACGCGGGCGGGATCGCCCGAGCCATCGCCGGGTGCTTGGCCGGCTGCGGGCTGTCCCCCGCCGAGGTGGACTACATCAGCGCGCACGGCACCGGAACGGACTTGAACGACCGCGTCGAAACCGCGGCCATCCGCGCGGTCCTCGGCGACCGGGCCGCCCTGGTCCCGGTGTCCTCCATCAAGTCCATGCTGGGCCACGCCATGGGAGCCGCCAGCGCGCTCGAGGCAGCCGCCTGCTGCCTGAGCATCGAGAGAGGGGTCCTGCCTCCGACTATGAACCATGTCCCTGGCGACCCCGAGTGCGATCTAGACTATGTCCCGAACAAGGCCCGCAAGACCGACCCCAAGGTCATCGTGTCCAACGCTTTCGCGTTCGGCGGCAGCAACGCGGTCATCGCCCTGGCCAAGCCTGGAGCACGTCCCGCGGTCAAGGCCGGGGGGACCGAAGACGCGCTCGATGTCGAGCGGGCCAGGGTGGTGGTCACGGGGCTCGGCCGCGCCGACGAGCCCGACCCCCTGGCCTTGGCCGAGGCTCTCCTGCCGGACACGGACCTCCGCTACCTCGACCGCCCGATGGCGTACGCCTTGGCCGCGGCCAAGAGGGCCTTCGACGACGCGGGGCTCGACCCCGGGCTCTTGGGCGACGACGGGGGAGTCATCCTCGACGCGTCGGGCGAGCTCGACAGCCTGCTGCCGTTCTACAGGGACCTGGACCTCTCCGGACCCCTCGGCGTGGAGCCGAGGCTCTTCCCCAATGTCCTCAACTCCGCCGCGGCCAACCGGGTCGCGATCGTCTTCGGCCTGAGGGCGCTCAGCTGGACTATCGCCGGCTCCCATCCCGGCGGCGAGAGCGCGCTCGTGTGCGCGGCCGATTTCTTGCGCCGCGCGGGCCGCGGAGTATTCCTCGCCGGCAGCGTCCAGGCGGACCCCGTCCCTCCCGCCGGCGCGGGAGACGGCCGTCCTTCCTCCGCCGCGGCGTCGGGCAGCGCTTTCATGATGGTGGTCGAGACTCTCGCGGGAGCCGGTCGCCGGAGCGCCCGGGTCATCGCTGAACTGGAGGGTTACGAGGAGGGCTTCGATCCGAAGGCGCGGTTCCGGCGCACGGGGAGGGATCCCCGGCTCGAGGACGCCTTCCGGAGATCGCCGGGCAAGCCGGGCCGGGCGGAGCTCTCGTTCGACGGCTGGTGGGGCGGGAAGATCAAGCTGAAGCTAGGAAGATCATGCTGACGCAGACGCTCGCAGGCTGGCTCGCCGAGGCACGCCTGAAGCACCCCCGCCGCCTGGCACTGGCTTGGCGGGGTCGGGAGTATTCCTATGCCCGGCTCTACGCCGAGGCTTCGGCGCTGGCCGGGGAGCTCCGCGACCTGGGGGTCGAGCCGTCGGACAAGGTGGCGGTCTACCTGGAGCGGTCCGCTCGCGCCGTCGTCGCCATCCACGCCTGCCTGATGCTGGGCGCCTGCTATGTTCCCATTGATCCCCAGAACCCCTGGCTGAGGCTCCTCGGGCTGATCGAGGACTGCCGGGCCCGCGCGCTCGTCACCGCTTCGAGGCTGCTGCCGAGCGGCGAGCCGGTCCCGACGGCCGTCAGGCTCATCTTGGTGGACCGCCCTCACGGGGCGTGCGGCGCAGGCCCGAAGCGTCGCGCCGACGGCCGCGCCGTCCCGGCGTCCGACGCCGCCTACGTCCTCTATACCTCGGGCTCGACCGGGACCCCCAAGGGCGTCCTCATGACGAACCGGAACGCCGCCGCTTTCGTCGGATGGGCGCATCGGGAGTTCCGGATCCGGCCGTCGGACCGGATCGCCAACCTCGCACCCTTCCAGTTCGACCTGAGCGTCTTCGACCTCTTCAATTCGTGCCGGGCCGGGGCTTCGCTGCACATCATCCCCTACCCGGACAGCCTCTTCGCCCCCCGAATCGCGCGCTTCCTGGCCAAGCGGCGCATCTCCGTCTTCTACACGGTCCCCTCGGTGCTCACGGCCGTCGAGTCCCTGGGATCGATGGGCCCCGGCGTCTTCCCGGACCTTCGCCTGCTCCTCTTCGCTGGCGAGGTGCTGTCCCCCAGAGTACTTCGGTCCTGGATGGAGCTGGCACCCCGCGCGGCCTTCTACAACCTCTACGGCCCGACCGAGACCAACGTGTGCCTGTTCCATCGGGCGCCAAGGCCCTGGCCCGCCGGGGATGCTTCCATCCCCATCGGCCGCCCGCTGCCCGAGACCAAGGTCTTGGTCTGCCGGGAGAAGGGGGGCGCAACCGCTCCCGGCGAGCGAGGGGAGCTCTGGGTGAAGGGGCCCACCGTGATGGAACGATATGCCGGCGGCTCGACCGGACCCAGGAAGAAGGGGTTCTACGGGACCGGCGACATCGTGTCGCTTGGGGAAGACGGCTCCTACCGTTTCTGGGGACGCAGGGACGACCAGGTCAAGGTGCGGGGCTACCGGGTGGACCTCAAGGAAGTGGAAGCCGCGCTAGCCGCCCTGCCCGAGACGGCGCAGGCGGCGGTCACTACGGCCGACGAAGGAGGACGGTTGGTCCTGGTCGCCCATGTGACGGCCAAGCCCGGCCGCCGGCCCAGCGAGAAGCGCCTCCTCAAGGCCCTGGCCCGGAGGCTGCCGTCCTACATGATCCCTTCCAAGGTCGTCCTGCGCGACCGCCTGCCGCGCCTGCCCACCGGGAAGGTCGACCGGCGGTCGCTGGCCGGGTCCGCGGCCGCCGGGGTCTCAACCGCCCAGGTGCGAAGCCTGCTCGAGGGCAAGATCCTGCGCGGCCGGAGCCTGCGCGACGACGAGTCCTTCTGGGGATCCGGGGCCCTCGATTCGCTCGACCTGCTGCAGTTCGTCCACCATCTCGAAGCCGCGTTCTCGTTGAGAATCCCGGAGACGGACGTGACCCCGGAGGTCTTCTCCTCCATCGAATCCGTGAGCCGCTACCTTGGAAAGAAAGCAAGATAGGCCCTCCTCGCCCCCCCTTGATTTGGGGACGGGTTTCTGTTAACCTATGAGAAATTCCCATGACCCAACTAATCAACGCCGTATACCAGCACGGAATTCTCAAGCCCCTCGACCCGCTGCGGCTTTCCGAGAAGGAAAAGGTGTACTTGATGGTTACGCCCATGGCAGAATGGAAGAAGGAATTGGGCGCTGTTTTGCGCAACGTACATAAGCGCACATCCAGATTCTCCTCAAGAGAAGTTGAATCCGATATAACGAGGGCCCTGCGCTCGGTTCGCCAAAAGACCAAGTGATCGTTTTGGTGGACTCCAGCGTCTGGATTTCGGCTTTCTTGACGCCTTCCATTCCGACCCCATGGCGGGTAACCCGGCAATAGGCCCATGAGACCTGCGGTGGAACAGTTCGCGGCCCGGACGGCCGCCGTGGCCGCCGGGCTCAAGCTCGACCAAGCCGGGGGGCTCTCGCCCAGCCGCTTCCTCCAGGCATGGAAGGCGCTCGGACGCCTCGGGCTCCTTGGGCTTCCGTTCCCCGCGAAGTTCGGCGGCTCCGGGAGGTCCTTGTCGGAGACCGCGATCGCCCTCGAGTCCCTGGGCAGGCACGCGGGGTTCAACTGCCTGGCCTTGTCCGTCGGAGCGCAGATGTGGGCGGTCCAGACGCCGCTGCTCAAGTTCGGGTCTCCCGAGCAGAAGCGTAGGTTCCTCGCGCCTCTGTGCCGCGGCCGGGCGAGGGCCGCCCCCGCGGTGACGGAGAAGGAAGCCGGCTCCGACGTGCTCGGCATGAAGGGCATGGCCGAGCGGCGGGGGGCCTCCTATCTGGTGAACGCGCAGAAATCCTGCGTCACCCACGCGCCGCTCGCGGATTTCTTCCTCGTGTGGGTCCGCCTCGCCGGGCGCCAAGGCCCCATGAGCCTCGACTGCTTCGTGGTGCCCAGGAATACCCGCGGTCTGACGACGGCGGCGTTTCGCTGGGAGATGGGACCCGCGGGCGCTGTGTCCGGCACGGTGAGCCTCAAGGACTGCGTCCTCCCCGCATCCGCACGCCTGGGCCGCGAGTGCCAGGGCCTGACGGTCTTCCTCTACGCCATGGCCCAGGAGCGCCGGCTCATCCTGGCGCCCGCCGTCGGCGCGATGGAAAGGCGCCTCGAGGAAACCGCGCAGTTCGCCCGAAAGCGCCAGCAGTCGGGCCGCCCCATCGCCTCCTTCCAGGCCGTGGCGCATCGCTTGGCCGACATGAAGATCCGCCTCGAGGCCTCCCGAGCCCTGCTCAGGCAGGCATGTCTGGAGCACGAAGACGCCTTCGAGGCCGGAGGCCGGGAGCCCGACGACGGGCGCTGCGCAGCTGTCAAGGCCTTCCTCAGCGAATCCTGGGTCGCCAACTGCCTCGACGCCGTCGAGATCCGCGGCGCGGCCGGGTGCCTGGACGCGGGCTTGAGAGCCGAGCTCGGGGCCGCGCTCTCAAGCCGCCTCATGTCCGGGACGAACGATATCCAGAAGAACCTGATCGCGCAGCGATTAGGCCATGTTCACTGACCCCGTTCTCAAGAGGCGCCTCACCCGCTTCTTTGACCCCGGCAGCCTCCTCGGGCCGCCGACCACGAGGGACCTGCTGGGCCTCTACCGGGAGTACCGTCTCGACCCGAGGTCGGCGCATCCCCGGCTCTACGAGTCGGAGTCCCTCGCGCACCTGAGCCATGCCCAGCTGCTCGCCCTGTTCCAGGCCATGCGCATCCGCAGGGAGCACCGCGTGCTCAGCCTCGGGGAAGGCAACGGCGCCGTCTCGCGGGTGCTGGTCAAGACCATGGGCTGCCGCGTGACGGGCGTCGATTTCAACCGCCGCCTCGTCGTCAGCGCGAGGAGCCTGGCCAAGGTCCACGGCGTGGAGCGCAGGGTCGAGTATCTCCAGCAGGACGTCCAGGCGCTGCGGCTCGGCAAGCGCAGGTTCAACCGCCTCTACTGCCACGAGACCATGTGCCATTGGCAGGATAAGGCGCTCGCCTTGAGCGGGGCCCTGCCCCGCCTCGAGCGTGGGGCCGTGGTGGGCATCCACGATTGGCTCAGGGGAGACAAGGGAAGCTTGGACGAAGGCCTGCGGCGCCTGCCGGCCCTCGGCCGCATGTACGCCAAGCGGATATGGTTCCAGTCAACGCTCGCGGAGTTGGCCGGCCTGCTGCGCCGCCTCGGATTGGAGGTCCTCGTCACCGAGGACCTCACCGACGCCGTGGACGCGGGTCTGAGGAAGCGCCTGGCCTTCATCGAGGCGGTGTCCCACTCCGCGGGAGACCGGGCCCGCCGCGCGGCGCGGTCTTTCAGGGCCGTGCTGCCGGCCCACTACGCCTACCTGCGCTACGGCCGCGTCATCGCCCGGCGCCGCTAGGCGCCGGAGGCGGTCAATAGCTGGATGGCCCTGAGGTAGCGCTGGGGGAACCCCTTCAAGCCCCTCAGCATGCAGCCGGCCAGGAGCGCGCCGCTGGCCAGGGCGAAGGAGATCCCCTCGGGGCTGACCAGACCGGCCGCCTCGCCAACCAGGGCGGCCCCGCCGTCGCCGAGGAACACTTCCCGTCTCGGCCCTGACCGGGAGTACATCGCCCCGCAGCGTCTCACCGGCCGCCCCAGGCTGAAGCCGAACCGCGCTAGCCGCCCCTTGAACAGCTCAAACCTCCCGGCCGCTCCCGGCCCAGGCCGCAGGGCCGCTCCCACGACCAGCTCGCCGTCCTTGGGGATCGCCCACCCGCAGTAGTCGGTGGTCCGTCTGTCGAGGACGATCGAGGCGTGCGGCCTCGGCCGGACGCATCGGAACCATTCCTGGATGGCCAGGTACGCGGGCGGAGCCGGGCGGCCGGGGAACAGCTGCCTGCGCACCGCGGAGCCGGCCCCGTCGGCGGCCACGACCACCGCCGCAGCCGCCCGGAGGCGCCGCCCGGCGGCATTGGTGAAGGCCACCTCGTGGCCGGACCCGGCGCGGCGGCAACCACGCACGGTGCAGTCGAAGGCCGTCTTCACCCGGGCCGGCACGAGCGACACCAGCCAGCGGTCGAAAGCGTCCCGATCCACGTTGGCGTAGCGCCGGGAAAGGAAGCGTTGGGTCCGGGAGTCCATATCGATGAGGCGCAGCGCGGACACCTGCGGCTCGACGAGGACTTTCCCGGGCAGGGGACGGCCCAGCGAGGCTAGCACCCTCTGGCCGTCCTGCGCCACAAGGCCCGCGCAGCACTTGACCCGGCCCGAGGCCCCGAAGGTCCGCTTGTCCAGCAGCAAGACGCTGTAGCGCCCCCCCAGGAGCCGGGCCGCCGTCGCTCCGGCGGGCCCGGCCCCGATGATCGCGATGTCGTACATCAGCCCTTGGGCCAGTTCTTCTCCACGGCCTTGACGAAACCCCCCATGTCGTCGATCTTCTTGAGCTCACCCTCGGGGATCCTCAGCCCGAACTTCTTCTCCGCCGCGGCCACGATCTGGAGGATGTCGAGGGAGTCGATCCCGAGCTGCATGATCATGGAGACCCCTTCCACGACCATGTCCGGCTTGACCGCCACCTTCTTGCGCTTGAGCACGTCCATGACGAGCTGGTGGACGGCCTTGCGCACCTCTTCTTTATTGAACGCTGGCATCGGAAGCCCTCCTCGGATGTCCCTTCATGATACTGAGATTCATTCCTCCAGACCCTGGGCAGGCAGGACCCTGCGCAGGAGGCGCGCCATCCGGGCGCGCTGTGGGTCTTCTTTGTAGAACTCCCGCCAGGCCCATTGGCAGCCTTCCTCCAGAGCCTCCGGCGTCATCTTCGCGGGGCAAAACACCGCCTCCTCCGCGTTGTAGCGGCTCCAGTCCTCGTGGATGAGGCGGCCCGACCGCTTCATCTCGTCGAAGACCGCGGTCCCGGGGAAAGGGGTCATGACCGTGAACTCGGCGATCTCCACCCCGGCCTCCAAGAGGTAGTCCACCATGCGGCGGAAGATGCCCGGGCCGTGGCTGTCCACGCCCAGCAGCACCGTGGCCTCGACGCCGATGCCAACCTCGTGGAAGGCCCGCACCTTGCGCCGGAACCCGTCGGAAAGGCTCACCACGGCTTGGTAGACGTACCAGCACCCGGCTTGCGCGGCCAGGCGGGCGAGTTCTGGGCTCGACGAGACGCAATGGCCGACCCAGCGCTTGCCCGAGGCCTTCAAGGTCTCGAAGAGCGCCCGCTCATGGATCTCATCCTGCTCCAGGGCGTTGTCCACGATATAGAGCCGGTCGTTGGGGATGGCGGCCAGTTCCACCGCCACCGCGCCGAGGTCCCGGGGCCGGAAGCCCTTGCCCGAGAAGCCGGACACGACGCAGGGAAAGCACCCCATCCTGCAGCCGCGCGCGGTCTCCACGAGGTCCACCATGCGCAGGCCCCGGTAGGAGTACTCACCCCCTGCCAGGAGGTCCCGCCGCGGCGACGGGATCTCCCGGCCGGACGCGAAACCCTCCCTCCGGTAGACCGGCTGGAGCCTCCCCTGGGACGCGTCCGAAACGGCACTCGGCCAGACTCCCTCGGCCTCTCCCAGCACCACCGCGTCCGCGTGCTTGCGCGCCTCACCACCGACGCAGGTCGCGGCCACGCCCCCCATGGCCACGGGGACGCCGCGGGAGCGATAATGGTCGGCGATCTCGTAGGCGCGCGAGAGCTGGCAGGTCAGCATCGCGCCCACGCCCACGAGGTCGGGCCGGTCGTCGAGGTCGATGGGGCCCGCGTTCTCGTCGGCCAGGGAGACCTCGTGGCCGGCAGGGGTCAGCGCCGCCACGACCGCCAGGCCCAAGGGGGGCAGGATGAACGGGGTCTGCTGGCGCAGGCGCTTCCAGGCCGGGTAGACGAGCTTGATGCGCAAGGGGCTTACCTCCGGACCAGCCGCGCCACTACGCGGCAGTAGCGCACGAACCGGAAATGGAGGCTGAGCATGACCTCGAAATAGCCGATGCCCTGGAGCTCGTCCGGTGCCAGCAGGCGCCGGTAGGCACGCAGCGCCTCCAGGCGCCGGCGCGTGGTCTCGTCGACCTCGCGGGTGATGTCCTCGGCGGAGAGTACCTCGAAGCCCGCCTCTTCGAAGGCCATCCGCTCGGTCTTGAGGTCCACCTGGAACAGAATGCCGCGCTCGAAGGTCCGCCGCACCGAGGGCACGCGCCTCTCGGCGTCGCCCAAGCCCCCCTCGTCGCCGGCCAGCCAGTCGTTGCCGCCGGCCAGCGCGCCGGGCTTGAGGTACCGGGCCGCGCCGGCCAGGGCCAAGGCCTTGTCGTGCCAATGCGCCATGCTGTCGCAGATGTAGAGCCGGTCGAAGCGCCGGGACCCGAGGTCCAGGCTGTGGGCGTCCTGGCAGAGATACTCCAGCCTGCCGGAGAGGCCGAGCGCCCGCGCCATCTCCCTGGCCGTGGCGACCTGGCGGGGCAGGAGGTCCACCCCGGTCACCCGGCAGCCCACGGTCTTCGCGAGCAGACGCGAAGGCGCGCCCAGGCCCTCTCCGAGGCTGAGCACGCGGTGCTCCCTCCGGATGCGCAGGGCCTGGAACAGGGCCAGTGTGCCGGACTGCCGGAAATGGGAGAGGGACTCGATGTCGAAGACCCAGGGATGCGCCCTCCGAGGGTCCAGGCCGTGCCGGTCGAGAATCTGCCGGAGCCGGCGCGGGCCGAAGACGGGCCAAGGACCGCCAAGCCGGTAGGTGCGCTGGAGAGCTCGGCGAAGTCGCGGTCTCATCGTGCTCCGTGAGGAAGCGGTCGACGGCGGGATTATACACTTTTCCAGGTTCATCCGCACCGGGACCGCCTTGACAGCATGCGGGCTCCGGTTGTATAGTCGGGACCAGGTGCCCCTGATGCGCATCCGCTTCATCTACCCCGCCTGGCAGAGGCTTGAGCCCCAGACGCACTATGTCCTGCCGCCGCTGGGGGTGGCCATGGCAGCGGAACTCACCCCCAGCTGCCACGAGGTCAGCATCGAAGACGACAACATCGCGCCGGTGGACGCGGCCGCGAGCGCGGACCTGGTGGGGATCTCCCTGATGCTGGCGGCCCAAGCCCCGCGCGCCTTCGCCATCGCCGACGCCTACCGCCGCCGGGGCGTCCCGGTCGTCATCGGGGGTTTGAGCGCCCGACCCTTGGCCGACGCCTGCGCGGGGCACGCGGACGCGGTCGTGCTCGGGGAGGCGGAAGGGGTTTGGCCCGCCTTGGTGCGCGACGCCTCCCAAGGCCGCCTGCGGCCGCTCTACCGCAGGGAGGGGCATGTCCCCCCGAGGGAGTTCGCGGTCCCGCGCCGGGACCTCCTCGATGCCGCGCGTTACGCGTACCGCGGCCTGCCCATGATGGAGCTCCTCGAGACCAGCAGGGGGTGCCGCTTCGCCTGCCCCCAGTGCCAGGTGCCGGCCTTGAGCGGCACGCGCTTGCGCGCCAGGCCGCTCCGAGCGACCGTGGAGGAGGCGACGGCCATCGCGGGGGAACGCGTCTTCATCGTGGACAACTCCCCGGAGCAGGACGAGGCTTATGAGAAGCGCCTCTTCCGGGCCTTGGCGGGCCTGGGCAAGCGCTGGGTCTCGCACTCCATCTCGGACACCCCCGAGATCCTCAGGCTCGCCGAGCGGGCTGGATGGTGGTTCGTGCTCCAGACCGTCACAGCGCCCTCCCCCCGCGTCCGGGAGAGGATCCGGCGGTACCACGATCACGGCATCGCGGTCGGCGCCTTCGTCACCTTTGGGCTCGACGAACACGGCCCTGACTCGTTTGGGCGCATCGTGGATTTCCTCAAGGCGGCCCGGGTGGACACGGCAGAGTTCAACATCCTGACCCCCTATCCCGGCACGCCCCTCTTCGGCCGCCTCAAGCGCGAAGGCCGCCTGCTGCACGAGGACTGGGGGCTCTACAACAGCGGCAATGTCGTGTTCCGTCCCAAGCGCATGTCTCAGGCAAGGCTCGCCCGGGGGGTTAACTGGGCGTGGCAAGAGTACTACCGGGAGCAATCCCAGGCCGAGCGGATGTTCCGCATCTACCGCAAGATCGCGCGCCTGAAGGACTTCAAGCCCGAGGCCGGGCCTTCCCGGCGCGTCATCCCGTATCAGTCTGCCGGCACCGACGCCTTGTGGGGCCGCGCCGTCCGTCCTTGACGGACGAAAGCCCCACAAGGTATAGTCCTGAAGTGAGCCTGGCCGGCGCGCGCTTGATCTACTGGCTTTGCCGTCTCCTTTTCAGCGGCAAGAGGGCCGACGAGGCGTTCACCCGCTTCATCTACTTCGGCTTCAAGGCGCCCGGCACAGCCGCCGTCATCGCGAAGAACCTCTCCCGCATCTACCGCCATGCCCTTCGGCGGGAACCAACCGTTGCCGAGACGGAGAGCGTCCTCCAGGAAATGGCTGTCGTCCATGCCCGCATCACGATCTCCATGGTGTCCCCTCCGGAGGCATGGCCCCGCTGGCTCAATGACACCTCCGTCGACCTGCTGCCGGTCCTTAAGGGCCTGCTCGAGAAAGGCAAGGGCGTGATCCTCGCGACGCCACACTTCGGGAACCACGCGTACTTCGACGTCCTCTCCGCCTTGGGCATCCCGCTCAACCTGCTACTCCTCCACGGGACCTCCTACGAGTCCGCCGCGACGCGCAGGACCCTCATGCGTCTCTGGGACGTCGGGTCCTCGGCCGCGGGCCTGCTCAGGGCGCTCGCGGCCAATGAGACGGTCCTGCTCTTCGATGACCTGGACTACTTTCCGGACGGCCGCACCAAGCATCTCTTCGGCGCGCCCTTCCCGCCGCCACACGGACCGGCGCGTCTGTCACTGGCGTCCGGTGCGCCGGTCCTGCCGGTCTACTCCGTCCTAGAAGGCTCCCGTTGGCATCTCGTCTGCGAGGAGCCCATCTTCCCCGAGGCTGCCTCCCAATCCGAGATCGAGGACCGGCTCCTGCGCTCCATGGAGCGCCGCATCGCGACGCGGCCGGGCCATTGGATCCTGTACAACGATGTCTGGGACCTAGAGGCAGTCTCCAGGGAGATGGGGCGTCAACTGGCCTTCGTGCGGCTGAAGCGCTGGCTGCGGTCCCTTATTGGAGGTTGAGGCGGGACCAGACCTGCCGGCCCGTCCTGAGCCTGAGGCCGTAGCAGACCAGGAAGGCGCCGGGGACCAGGGACAGCCACGGATCGACCCAGCGGGCCGCGATCACCCATTTGCTGATTGAGAACAGGACTTGGAAGACGACGATGCCGACCGCCGCGTCCACCGCGAGCTGGGCCAGGTAGAAGGGGCTCTGCTTCCGGTGGAAAAAGACGCAGAGCGCCCCGGATAGGAACGTCACGACCAGATGGAGCAGGTACCACATGGTCCAAGCAACAGGCGTCGCCTCGAAGGGAAGCCGGCCGTAGGCGTACAGGATCGCAGAGAGCATGAGCAGGAGGTGGAAGGTCCCCGAACACAGGAACACGAAAGCCATATCCTTGCGCAGTTCAGGGAGCGAGACGACTTCCTTCGAGCGGTCCATCATCGTGGCTCAAAGCGCCGCACGGCGGGCTCAGGCCCTATCATAGCAGTTTGACCCCCAGACTCGCTGAGCGCAATCTTGACATGCGGCCTGCGGCCTGCTAAAGTAACTCCATGATCGAGCATGAAGACTCCGTGACGCTCTTCGCGGCCCCCGAACGCGTCTGGGCCGTCATCATCGACGTCCCGCGCTGGTGGCGCCTCTACTACGCGCCCATGGCGAAATGGGATGACTACGGCTGGAGCGAGGAGCTCAAGTTCCTCGGAGGCCAGGCCGGCGGCATGCGCTGGGGGGCGCTTCGCGACGGCGTCGTGATGCAGGCCCTCCGTGTCGAGGAATGGTCGCCGCCGCTCAGGCTCGTCTTGGCCACGGAAGCCTGGAACCCGGAGCGCGCGTCGCCCTCCAGCATGAAGGCGGATTTGGGCAAAGGCCGCTTCAGGGAGTTCGTGACCAACATCAACGCAGTGCGCGCCCGCTTCTTCCTGGACCTCGCCCCGATGCCGCCGGCCCAGACGAGGCTGACGATTCGCGAGGAGGCCGAAGCCCTCAACCCCTTGCTCGACTTGCTCCTCCGGATCCCGGGCAAGTCGGCCTTGAGGAAATGCGCCGACTCGTTCATCAGGGGCTTCCCGGAACTCCTCTAACCTATTTCAGCATGTCCCCGATAAGTCCGAAGAACGCGCCTATGAGCACGGCGACCATGGCGACTTTCGCCGCCGCACCTCCCGCGGCCCAGGACGCCTTAGATCCACCGAACAAGGGTGCGGCAGCCGCGACGCCGAACGCGATGGTGGCGACAAGCGAGCCTATGAACATGTTCTGCCCGGCCTTCGCCAGCGGGTCGCCGAAAGTCGCGCTGGCGCCCACGTTCATCGCGCTGATCTGTTTGCCGATGCTCATCACCATATAGGACAACATGGTCGCAACCACCCCGATGATGGCGCCCGCAACGAACATCGGCGTCCCGGCGTACCCGCCGGAGCAAGCCGTCGCCCAGGCCGCGACCATCCCGGCGATCGCCAGCATCATCATGACGGCGAGCAAGATCTTGATGATTGTGATGAGCGAGTTCGCCTGCGCGGAGAGATCCTTCCATGGCGATATGTCGGTAGGAGGCTTCAGATTAAGGTCCACGCACTGACCCTGCACGCAGGTCTGCTTCTCCCAGTTGCACTGGCAGAGGGTTTCGCCCCCGCCCCCTCCCCCGCCCCCTCCCCCGCCGCCGGGGTTGGTCGGGTTGCTGGTGCCCTCGCCGGGGCTCGTCGGCGCGATGGCGCCCTCGACCGCGGAGCTCTCGAACTGGGTCAAGGCCTCGCCCGCCTCGGTCTCGGTCACGCTCACCCCGCCCGTCATCATCCTCTTGTTGAAGGGCGACATGGCGCGCAGGCGTCCCAAGGACCTGGAGTTCCTCAGGTTGTTCCTGATGTTGCCCATCTTGCTGGTCATCATGGTCTCGCGCTTCTTGAGCGTGCCGGCCGTGCCCTTGGGGCCCTTGGCGCCCTTGAACTGCGAGAGCTTCCCGCCGTCGATCTTGGAGTTCGGCGCGCTGAACTGGGCCCCGGTCACGCTCCCGCCCAGCTGGGTCGAGAGCTGGGCTCCGGCCATCGGGCTGAACTGCCCCAGCGGCCCGGTCCCGGACGCCCCGTCCGCGCCGGTGAAGCCGGCGTCGCCCGCGGCGCCGCCGTCGCCCGCGGTGCCGGAGTCCCCCGCCTTGGAGGAGTCTCCGGCCTTCGAGTCCTTCCCCGCCCCGGGGACCTCGCCCGCTCCAGGGGCCGATCCCGCAGGGCCATCGCCGATGATGAACCCGAGGCTGTCCGTGGCTCCGCTGGCGTCCGTACGGCCGGACCTGCCGGCCCTCTGGTTGGCGTCGATGGCCATGTTGGCCCCGATGCTGGCCTTGCCCCCCTTCTTCCTGGGCTTGAATTTCTTGTAGTAGACGAAGAACCCGGTGCTCGCCACGGCCAGGCACAGGGCGACGGCGATGAACTTGGCCCCGCCCAGCGAGGCCAGCATTCCCGCCAATCCGCCGGCCCCTTGGACCCCGACCCTCGCCGCGGCCGGGGCGACGGCCGAAGCCGCGGCCCGCGCGGCCGCGCCCGCGCCTCCCCTGGCGCCCACGAACGCCGCGGGTTTGGCCCCCGCGCCGATGGGGATCCCGGCCCTCTTCTTCTCTTCTTCCTTTTCCTTTTTCAGGTTAGGAAGCTGGATGTCGGGAACAGGGGTAGTGTTCTCGACGATCGGCTCCTCTTTCTTCTTCTTTTTCCAGAACATAAGATCACCCCCGCAATCAACCCCAGTCCTCCGCCGTCGCCTTCTTGTCCCACCTATCAGCGCTCATGCTGATGTAACCCGCTCCCAGAAAAGCGGCGAGTCCGGTCCATGTAAGCCCCATCATACCAGAAACGACGGTTTTGTCTCCCCAGATAGCAAACGCCAACCCCATGGTGCCGGTCAGGGTCGTCACAACTCCCATGTCCTTCCTGCCCAGGGCGAATAAGGCGACGCCCAATCCTATGAGAACCACACCAACAATCCCAATGAGAACGGTGAGGAAATCGCTGATTCCGGTCCATTTGAAATAGAAAGCGATGGCCTGAAGGAGCAGCAGGGCGACCAGGATGTAGCTGAGCGTCTTGACCAGGTTCATGATCGTCTTCGCATTGTCCCGGTCCACGCCCTTGGCCACGCAGGTCGTCTTGTCGGCGGAAAGGACCGTGCCTTTGCCGCACTTGATCTCCAACGGGATGTCGCCGCCGCCGCCGGAGCTGCCCCCCGGGCTGCCGGAAAGACTGCCGTCCTGCGCCCCGCTCGCGGGGTTGGAAGTGCCTTCCCCGACCCCGGCTCCTTCCAGGGCCACGCCGGCTGGCGCGTTGTTCTCGAAGGCCGCGCTCGCGTTGGAACTCCGGTTCTCGTCCCCGCCTTTCCGCGCCTCCCGTCCGAACTGATGGGCCTTGGAGAGCTGCCTGCGGGCGAGGCTCCGGCTGGCGGATTGCCTCATGCTCGCGCGTGCGGCCGTGGCGCGGGTCGGCTTGGTCGAGGCGCGCGCGCCGGTCAGCTTGCCCTTGTTGAGCTTGTCGAAGGAGCCGAAGTTCCGGCTGATGCCTCCGGAAAGCCCCGCCCCTCCCGAGAGCCCGGACAGCCCGGCCATTCCTCCCGGCCTCGCGCCGAACGGCGAGGCCTTGGCATTCTGTCCTGCCGCGTCCGCCGTCTCTGCGGCCGGGACCTCGGGCGCCGCCGCGTCGCCGGCCGCATCTGCGTCGCCAGTCGTTGCCGCGTCGCCGGCCGCTGCTGCGTCGCCCGCGGCATCAGCCGCTTCACTATCCTCCGGCTTGGGCGCCGGGAAAGAGCCGGAGACCATGCCGAGCCCGCTCTTGGCCCGCGCCTCGCTCCCTGGCAGGTTCGAGAAGTCCCCCTCGTAGGAGGTCTTCCCTGACTGCGAAGGGCGCGAGAGCCCTGCGGATCTCCCCGTATCCGGCTGGGCGAGCATCTTGCCCAGACCCCAACCGGAGCCCATGATGGCGGCCAGCAGCATCATGACGCCGATCCTGCTTCCGAGCAGGACGGCGAACACGCCCCTGCCGCCCGTGGCGAAAGCTCCCTGGGCCGTGCGGCCCATTTGCGGGAACCAAGGCATGCCGGCCTTCCTTCTTTCCCGGTCCTTGCCCACCTTCTTGAGCTTGAAATCCGGTAGGTCTATGTCCGGAGGAGGCATCTTCTTGTCCATATAAACTCTCCTAGACGACGAACCTGTCCATGGCCCGGTCGGACGGAGCGCCTCCGGGCAAATGCAGAATCATGGCGCAATCCTTCTTGCAGCTCTTGTCCTCCTTGCATTCGGCGCAGTTGATGGTCTTGGGCTTGAGGAACTGGGTGGAGATGACGCCCACCAAGCCCACGACCCCGCAAATCTGCATCCAGACCGGCATTTGATCCAGCACTGTTCCCTTGGCGATGGTTTCTGGATCGCCCGGGCCCAACAGGCCGACGGAGACCGCTGTCAGCAAACCTCCCGAGAGCGCGAATATGGTCCCCAGGGCTTTCTGGCCGAACTTGCCGCTCAGGACCGTGAAGCCGATGACCATGGCAGCCAAGGCCATCAGCCCGCCGACGGCGGCAAGAATCCTTACCAGAGGCGCCACGGTGAAGACACCTGCTGTTTCCTTCATCTTGAGTTGGGTCGCGATGAACAGAATGGCAGCCGCGCCCATGAGCAGCATCTTGGCCATGTTGAGCTGCTTGGCCCAGGGCGTGACGTCCTTGGGCTTGGGGGGAGGCGGAGCGTCTTCCTCGTTCTTGTCGTTGACCGCGGTGCTGGGCTGGCCCGAGAGCTCGCCGGCGTCCTGGGCGCCGGCGCCGGCCCCGCCTTCGGGCACGCCGCCCTCGGTGCCGAACGACCCGGCTTGGGTGTTGCCGTCGTAGGTCCGGCCCGCCGCGGCGCTCGATCTGGCCCTGCCTCCGAGCTGGTCCTTCTTGATCTGGCCGAGGGTGCGCATGTTGCTGCCCCGGCGCAAGGACTTCATGGCCCCTCCCACGCTGGTCGGCCTGGCGCCCGAGCCCTTGCCCATGGCGCTGATGCCGCCCTTCTTGCCGGCCGTGAACTGCGGGCCCGAGCCCGAGCCCGCCGAGAAGCTCGCGCTGGTGCCGCTGCCTCCGGTGGAGCCGGAGAGCCCGCCGATCTTGCCCGAGAACTGGGGCTTCGGGATGGACGCGGCCGGCCCGTGGAGCGTGGCGTCGCCGTGGTCGACCGCCGACCCGGCCGGGGAGGCCGAGCCCTCGGCCGCCGGCTCGACCTGGGACGCGGCTTCAGGGGGCCTTACCTCGTCCGGGGCGTTGGCCTTGGCGAACATGTCGAGGGAGCCGGAGACGCCGTCCTTGGAGGCTTGGCGGCCCGATTCGTCCGCGGGGAGGGCGGACTTCGGCCTAGCCTCGAAGATGGAGAGCGTCTGGGGCTCCGACGACGGCATCATGGCCTTGTAGCCCACGTACCCGATGCCGCCGGCCACCGTGGTGCCGATGATGGCAAGGCCCACGATCCCCGCCTTGGTGGCCAAGATGCCGCCGGCGGCCGCGCTGCCCAGGCCGCCCGTGGCCGAACCGCCGCCGGTCGCCTTGGAGAAGAGATTGGCGAAGAATCCGCTGCGTTTCTTCTCTTCCTGCTCCGGCTGCTGTCCTTTGTTGAGTTCCGGTTTGATGTCAGGCGTCTGGCTCATACGTTCCTCCCCGAATCTATTTGACGTTGTTCTGATTGAGCATCTGCATGCTCTGCATCGCGTACATCGTCAGCATGGCGCCGGCGGTGCCGCCTACCGCCTGGTTCATGACCCCGCCCACGACCATCATCATCACCATCTGGCCCATCTGCTGGCCCATCTGGTCCCGGTAATCGGCCTTGACTTCCTCGCCCTTCAGGCCCTCGATGGCCTGGGCGATCTTGTCCAGGTCGGGGTCTTCCGGATCCATCAGCGCCCCTCCGCCGGACTTCTTCTTGAGGTTGACGGGCGCGGAGCCGTGGTCGAACTGCCCGAACACGATGTCCTTGCTCGCGGAGCCGATGGTCCTGCCCGAAGCGCCGGAGCCGTCGAAGCTCGAGCCGGCGCCGGTCCTTGCCCCGTCGCCGCTCGAAAGCTTGGAGGCGGCCGTGGACTTGGCCTCGGCCAGCCGCACGGAGCGCATGTAGGAACGGCCGTCCGACTGCGCGGCCGCAGCTTTGCCCGCGCCCCCGGCCTCCTCGATGGAAACCTTGGCCGTCGGCGAGTTGAAGGGCGAGCCGCTCATCGAGGCCCCGGAGCCGCCCGAAGAAGACCCTCCCATGCCCGAGAGGGCGCCGAACTTTCCCTTGGGCGCGTTGAAGCCCCTCTGTGGCTTGGCCCCGCCCCAGCCGGTCGGGTCGCTCTTGCTGACGGCTTTGAGCGCCGAGGCCAGGTTCGGCGAGGCGGCCAAGGCTCCCTCGTCGGAGATGGGCGCGCCGGGCGCGGCGCCTTCCTGCGCCTGGTAGAGCGACGACGTTACGGGCTCGTCTGACTTCTTCTTCTTCAAGGCCCCGTCCATGGAAAGGTCGATCGCCGAGCCGGGAGCGCCGGAGGGATTCCCCGTCGAGTCCAGGCTCTGGAGGTTCTGCTCGACCGCCGCGCCGGCCTTGGGCACGGCCACACGGGAGGACCCGGTCTGGCCCATCAGGGGGATGAGCACCCAGAGCCCTGTCAGGCCGAATCCCACCAACAGGGCCCACCAATATTTCTTAAAAGGGTCGTTATCCCTGCGTACCGTAACCATAGGCTTGGCGCTCATCATGAGTTTAGCCCCATGCTGGAATTTTGTCAAGCGAATCGGGGTTTATTACCGTTTTTTTACCGCAGCCTGCCGGCCGCCGGGTGACACCCTACGGCGCGGGAGGAAGATAGCGCCTCACCTCGGGCGCATCGGAAGGGAGGGGCTTGGGCGGCTTGCCGTATTCGTTGAAAATCTGCGCGATTTCATCGTAATCCAGCTCATCCCTGGCCAGGAGCTCCCTGGCGAACCGCTCCAGGATGTGGGACTCGGCCTTGAGCACGGCCTCCACGTCGCGGATGCATTCATGCAGGAGGGCCTGCGTCGCCGTGTTCAATTTCTCTTTGAAGGCCTCGGAAAGCTGGACCGGCTGGTTCCACCCGCCGGCAGGTATCTGGGTGAAGTCGCCTATCAGGCCGTCCCCCCCCATCCCGTAAATCCACACCATGTCGTGGGCGATGGCCATGGCCTTGGCGAAATCGGAGGACACGCCGGTCGAGGTGACCCCGTATTTGAGCTTCTCCGCCACGTACCCGGCCAACGAGACCCTGATGTGCGCCTTGAGTGTGTCGATGTCCGAGGTGTAGAGCTCCTCCCGCGGGATGGAGTGCACCACGCCGAGGCTCCCCCCGCGCTGGATGATGGAGGCCTTGAACACGTCGTTGGTCGGATGGGTCAGATAGGTGATGAGGAGGTGCCCCGCCTCGTGGTACGCGGTCATCTCGCGCTCGCGCGGGGTGAGGTTCAGGCGGTGGGCCACCACGAGCTCGATGCGCTCGATGGCGGCCGAGATGTCCTTGTAGCTCACCCGGTCCCGGCGCTCGCGCACCGCGATGAGGGCGGCCTCTTTCAGGATGTTCTCGATCTCGGCCGGGGTCTTGTAGACCGCCTTGCGCGCGAGGCGCCCCAAGTCCACGCCGGGATCCAAGGCGATGTTCCGGGCGTAGTACTCGAAGACCTCCTTGCGCTCAACCAGGTTGGGCCGGCCCACGGTGATCTTGCGGTCGAAGCGGCCCGGCCGCAGGAGCGCGGGGTCCAGGACCTCCTCCTGGGCGTTCATCGCGCCGACGACCACGATGTTCGAGTCCTGGTCGGTGAGGCCGTCCATCTCCACGAGGAGCTGGTTCAAGGTGCTGTTCGACTCCGAGGAGCCTCCGAAGGCGTCCATGAACACGCGGTGCTTGCCCACCACCTCGAGCTCGTCGATAAAGATGATGCAGGCGCCGTAGGCCTTGGCGTATTGGCGCGCCTGCTTGAAGAGCTTGCGCACGCGGGAGGCCCCGACGCCGACGAAGATCTCCACGAACTCCGAGCCCGCCGTGGACAGGAAGGGCACGCCCGCCTCCGTGGCGATGGCCTTGGCGAGCATGGTCTTGCCGCAGCCCGGGGGCCCGACCATGAGCATGCCGTGCAGTATCTTGCCCCCGACCTTCTTGAGGACCGCCCGGTCCTTGATGAGCTGGACGACCTCCCAGGCCTCGCGCTTGGCCTCCATGAGCCCGATCACGTCGGTGAAGCGCACGCTCACCGCGCCGGCGTCCACGCGGGACTTCTTGAACATGGCGAAGCCCCCGCCGTACTGCAGGAGGTAGAGGAACCCCACGAAGACCAGAGTCTGGAGGATGCCCCATGGGAGGGACGCGACGTTGATGCCCACGATGTAGCGCCGGATGCTCTCCTCCATCCCGGACATGTACCAGACCGGGACGATGATGGAGACGATCAGCAGGAGCGCGACGGCGAACCAGAGCCAGTTGCGCTGGAGGTAGAGTCTTAAGCGGGCCCAGAGCATATGCTACTTCATCCCGGGCAGCTCGAACGCGATGGGCCGGTCGCGGTTGGGGACGTACTTCGTGATCTCGAAATCGAACCCCTTCGACTTGTACATCCAGGAGACGGCCACGGGCTTGGTCCGGACCCTGAGGTAGACGACCTGCCAGACCTGGGTGCGCTCGATGGTGAGCACCGGGGCGCCCCCGTCGAGGTCGAGGAACTTGCCGATCGGGGTGCCGTACCCCAGGTAGTCGGCGACCCTCTTCTTGATGTCGATCGCAAGCACGCCTTCATCGTGGCCGACATAGGCATAGTTCCTGTGAGATTCGAGCTGCCAGCGCCTGGCCGCGTAGTAGGACGCGATCTCCATCTTCTGGATGAGCACCAGCGCCGCGAATATCTTAGCAAAAGCGTAGAGGAAGAACACGAACATCGGCAGGAGGAGCACCGTCTCGGTGGTGGCCTGTCCAGCGCTCGCGGCTGTTCGCGGGCGCTCCGTTGGCTGACGTTCCCTCCTGAAGAAACTCCGCCTTCCTACTCCAAAGTTCATGGATAAAGCCTCACTTGGAACTTTGGAGTAGGGTCAGGCCACACCTCGGCCCTGGGAGCGCCCGCGCCGCCGCGCTCGCCGCAGGAGACCGTGGCGTGCAGGTTGGGCCTGCGGTAGTTGAGCTCCTTGGCCTCCTTGTTGAAGTCGTAGTTGAAATAGTTCCCGGGCGCCGTCCACGGCTGGGTGACGGGATACCCGGCATACTTCGGATTGGCCATGGGCTTGCGCATCTTGTCGAGCTCGCTGGGCTTCACCCACAGTATTTGGAAAAGGCCCGCCCCGCCGTCGCATTTGTCCAGGAAGTCTACCACGATGGGCTTCTCGGGCGCCTGCTCGATGTAGGGCGGGATCAGCTGACCCGTAGGCACGCTCCCGTAGTAGGTGATCTGCTTGTGGCAGAAGAACTTCACGCCGTTGGGCCAGAGGAAGCCGCTAGCCGACGACTGGAAGGACTGGGCGCCCAGGGCGCCGGTCTCCACCGGGTCGCCGGTGTTGAGCCAGTAGGCCTTCTTGTAGAAATTATGCTGCTTGACGAGGCGCTCGAGCACGGAGTACTGCGCCTCCTCCACCGAGCCCAGGAGCTGCCATATCTGGACGTAGAGCGTGGCCATCTGCTGGGCATCCTCCCAGTTGAGCCACCAGTCGTGCGCGTCCTCCTGGTCGAAGACCACGAAGACCCCGGCGTACTCCGAGCCCGGCATGTCGGGAGGGTCCTCGTTCTTGGCCGCGCCCTTGCTCGTCTCCGTGTTCTTCCCCGTCGTGTGCGTCAAGGCGTAGCGGATCTTCCAGGAGGACTCCTCGTTGAGGGTGTCGGGCAGGGGGTTGGGCGGCTTGCCGGGCGAGACCGGATACGCCGAGTTGCCGTACGGGAAGACGCCGTTCTGGTAGAGGACGTCGCCGAGGTAGACGAAGCACCCTCCTCCGCCGCCGCACCTCCTCTTGCGGTCGCCCTTGATGTCGATGTCGCCGAAGCCTTCGGCGAAGATGCGCATGGGGAAGGCGCCGTTGACGTAGGCGGAGCGGTTGAGGAAATCGGAGTAGTTCGTCATCTCGACGAAGGCCGCGGCGTCCACCGCGAACTGATGCCTGATCTTCTCGCGGGAGAGCTTGGCCGTGTCGTAGATCAGGAAGACGAACAGGAAGAAGGAGGGGAAGATGAAGATGGTGGGCAGGACGAACTGCCCGCGCTCGCAGGCCAGCCGCGCCAGGGGACCCCATACGCCCTTCGGGCGTTCCCCCTGGCACGGCGGGGAGAGGAATGCGCCCCGCCGCCAAGTCACAAGATAAGGGTAGCCCCGCCGCCCGGGAAAATCAAGTGCTTTACTGTTAATTTACAAGGTCGGATTTGCGGGAAGCCTTCAGAAGCGTTTCAGAAACCGCCGTATCTCGTCGTGGCTGCCGTACAGGAGATAGCGCACCTCGTCTCCATGCCGCTCGAACACCACCCTCCGGCGCGCATCCACGCGGAACTCGAAAAAGCTCCCCCGCAAATGAGTCAGGCCTGCCCCCGTCGGGAAATGATCAACCTCCCAACCGGCTTCGAACTTCTCGACAGCCCGGAGCAGCCTTCGGGCGTGTGATGGGGCAAGGCTTGCCAGGCCCTTCAGGAAGGCTTGGGCGTAGGCGAAACGCATGCCTACGCCCTAACGCAGCAACCCCTTCAGGTATCGAAGGGACGCCTTGGAATCAGGGAAGGCCGCTGCCGGGGCTTCGCCGGCTAGGCGCTCGATCTTCCTCCATTCCTCCTCCGAAAAGGGATCGCTGGAGGGAACCGGCTCGATGCGGGTCAACGCGACCCTCTTGCCGTCGACGACAAAACCGACCATGTCTTTCTCCGAGAGGCCGAGGGTCTGCCGGACCGCCTTCGGCAGGGTCACCTGCGCCTTGGCGCCCATCGGGCTCATCCATATATGCTGCATCCCCTTGTCTCCTATGCAAGAATTCCCGGAATTCCTACACTATGAGTATACCCCCGCGCCATCGTTCCGTCAAGCCCCCCGTCTCTTTGGGGAAGGGGAGGAAGGCCGCGCGACAGCCAGGATCTCGTCCGCCCCGGGGTGGTCCTGGAATTTCCCGGCCTCGATGTCGATGCTGGTCAGCACCGCGGCGCGCAGGCCGCCGTCCACGACCCGGTGGACCCGGAGCTGGTGGGTGGTCGAGTAGAATTCGCCGCGGACCTGCTCCACCTCGACCCAGAGCCCCCGGTCGCCCCACGGCGCCAGGGCCTCCGCGATCGACTTCGAGAAGGCCTTGTACTCCTCGTCCGTCATGCGGCAGGTGACGCCCATGTTCATGAACAAGAGCCCCACCTCCGGGTCGTCGGCCGGGATGTTCTTGGCGATGAACCTGGCGGCCTTCTCGGAAGGGCACGGCACGATCTGGAGGAAGGAAGGGTCCTCCTTCCGGATCTGAGCGACGGCGTCCGCGGCCTTGTCCATCTCGACGATGCTCTTCAAGTTGTCCGGCAGCAGGCCCGCGGTCAGCCACCTCCGGTGGTAGATGTCGTGCATGTCCAGGGGCTTGACGTCGAGCCCGATGCGCGCCGAGACGAAAGAAGCGTCCCATGTCTTGACCGGGTAGAGGAGGTCGGCCACGAGGTTGAGGCCCGCGCCGGCTTCGATCTCGACGAGATAGAACGGCAGCCGCCGCCGGGGGAAGAAGAGCGCCGCCGGAGCCGTCCAGAAGACCGACCGGACGGGCACGAAGGCCCTGCGCCGCCCTTCGCGCAGGTTCTCGTAGAAGGACTTGGGCGGGTCCGCCAGGAACTTGGCCAGCCCCACCGAGGGGTCGGCCTCGTCCGTGCCGCCGCAGGAGGGGAAGTAGGGCTGCAGGGGGCTCTCGGCGGAGTTCAGCGCCTCGAAATGGAGGCAGGTGAGGAACAGGGTCCAGGCCTCGTTCCACGCGACGAACTTCCGCTTCTCCCAGGCCTTGGCGGCCTCCCGCCACCAGGGCGGGTCGCCCTTCTTGAGCTCCTTCGAGAGATGCCCCAGGATGGCGGCGGCCAGCGGCGTCGTCACGGACGCCCCGCGGTCCAGCTGGCCGATGAAGTCGTTTTTCAGCATGGGAAGGCCCCGCCTTCCCATGCCGGCCGTTCATTCATGGAACAAGCGCTACGCGCTTGTCACCTGGATTCCTCCGGAGAGATGAGGCCCATCTCGATGCCTTTGACCACCGCTTCGGTCCGGTTCGAGACGCCCAGCTTCTGGAAGACCGCGTTGAGATGGTTCTTGATGGTCTTGACCGAGCAGTCCATCTTCGCCGCGATCTCCTTGTTGGCAAGGCCCGATCCCAGGAGCACGAGCACCCGTATCTCCGTCTTCGTGAGCGCTACGGGCGAGCCCTCGCCCTGGGACGACGCCATCTGGCGCAGGCCCGCGATGAGCTTGCCCATGACCGGCTGAGGGATCATCACCCCGTCGTTGGCGAAGGTCTTGAGTGCGTTGACGAGCTCGGTGGCGGGCAGCATCTTGGAAAGGTAGCCGTTCGCCCCCGCCTGGATGGACTCCATCACGTGCGCCTCGTCCTCGTAGCCCGAGAGGATCAGGACGTTGGTGTCCGGGCACTCCTTGCGGATGACCCGGGTGGCCGCTATGCCGTCGATATGCGGGAGCTTGATGTCCATGAGGATGACGTCGGGCTTGAGCTTCTTGGCCAGGCGGATCACTTCCTGCCCGTCGGCGGCCTCGCCCACGACCTCGACCTGGCGCTCGTCCTCGAGGAGATCCTTGATGCCCTCCCTGAAGAGCGTCTGGTCGTCCGCGATCAGGACCCTCACTTTTTTCTTCGAAGATGCCATGCAACCTCCTCTTTTTGCGACCGTGTGAGTATACAATATATTGGCCCAGGCGCCAGGCTTCGGGCTTGGGGCTGATTCCGGGGTCAAGCCTGGCGCCTCCCAGCGCTTCGCGCTAGGTCCGCTCACCAGCGGGGACGGTGAACGAGAAGGTCGCCCCCTTGCCCGGTCCCGGGCTCTCCACCGTGATCACGCCCCCGTGGCTCTCCACGATCTCCTTCGAGATGGACAGACCCAGGCCCAGCCGGCCGCGGCTCACCTGTCCCGATCCCTGGCAGAAGCTCTGGAAGATCTTCTGATGGTCCTCGGGCGCGATCCCCTCCCCCGTGTCGCGGACCGAGAAGACGGCGTACTTGCCGTTTAGCCCGACGCAGAGCGCCACGGAGCCGCCCCTCATGGTGTGGCGGATGGCGTTCTCCAGCAGGTTGTTGATGACCTGGCTGATCCTGCGGCGGTCCGCGTAGAGCATGGGGATGGCCCCCCCGACTTCGGTCCTCAAGGAGATGCCGCGCGCCGCGGCCCTGCCCTGGGGGCCGATGACGATCTCCTCGACCAAGGCGGCCGGCGAGAACCAGTCCTTCTCGAGCCGGAACTTCCCCTGCTCGATGGAGGCCCAATCCACGAGGTCCTCCACCAGGCGCCGGATCTGGTTGATGCCGGAGGAGATGTAGCCCATGCGCTTCTTCTGCTCGTCGTTGGGCGCCAGGGTCGAGGACAGCATCTCGAAGCTCACCTGGAGCGTCATCAGCGAGTTCGAGAGGTCGTGCGAGGCCATGGACATGAACTTCGACTTCATGTCGTTGAGCGAGGAGAGCTCCGCGTTCTTCTGCCGGAGCTCCGAGAAGAGCCGCTTGTTCTCGCGCTGAAGCCTGAGCTTGTCCGTGGCCTGGGCGATGCGGCGCTTCAGGTAGGAGAAGTCCACGGGCTTCTGGATGAAGTCGTAGACGGATTCCTGGATGGACTGGACCGCGATGTCGAGGGAGGCGTGGCCGGTCAGCATCAGTATCTGGCTCTCGGTGTCCCTCGCGCGGATAGCCTTGATCGCCTCGATCCCCGTCATGGACTCGGCTCCCGCGGCGTCCGTCAGCTTGTAATCCATCAGGATCACGTCGAAGGACTCCCGGCTCACCGCCGAAACGGCCTCAGGCCCCGTCGCCGCCTCGGTCACCCCGTACCCGTCGTCCTCCAGGTTGTCGCGGATGGTGTCCCGCATGTTCTTGTCGTCGTCGCAGACCAGGACCTTCGTTTTCGTCTCAGCCATGGGTTTCGCCTCGGACACATTATGGAAAAACTTGGCGGCAGGATGCAATCCAGACGTCAGCGCCAGGCGCCTGCGCGGGCCCCGCAAGCGCGCAGGCACCGCGCGAGAGGAGAACGTCAGCGCGCGGTCGCGGCCCCGGGCGAGGGCGGGGGCGCCTGGCCGGGGCCAGGCTCGGTATGGATCGGGAGGTAGAGCCGGAAGACCGTACCCTTGCCCAGCGCGCTGTCCACCTTGACATCGCCCTTGTGCCGGTCCATGACCTTCTTGACCACGGAAAGCCCGAGGCCGGTCCCGCGGGCCTTGGTGGAGTAGAACGGCACGAAGATCTTGTCCAGGACGTCCTGGGGGATGCCGGGACCGGAGTCCGCGATCTCGATGACCGCCCACTCGCCCTGCGCGTAGCTCTGGATCCCCAGCGATCCCGACGTCGGCATGACCTCGACGGCGTTGTTGATGATGTTGCGTAGGGCCTGGACCATCTCCTGGACGTCGATGTTGACCGTCGCGTCCACCTCGACCCTCTTGATGAGGTTGACATGGGGGGGGATGCGGTTGGTCGCCACCAGCCCGTCGACGACCTCCTCGATGAAGGCCTTCAGGTCCTTCTTCTCGGGCACGAGGTCCCTCGTGCGCGAGTAGGTCAGGATCTCGTTGATGATGGAGCTCGCCTGCTGGATCTCAGACTCGATGATCTTGATGTGCTTGGCGATCTTCGGATCGATCGCGGTCCCGAGCTTGGTCTTGATGAAGTAGCTCGAGTTCTGGATGACCGCCAGCGGGTTGCGTATCTCGTGGCCCACCACGTTGGCCATCTGCCCGATGGCGGCCAGCCGCTCCTTGTGGATGAGGAGATCCTGGGCGGCTCTTAGCTCCCGGGTCCTGGCCTCGACGCGCCGCTCCAGAAAATGGGTGAACTCCTCGAGCTTCTCCTTCGCCCCCACCAGCTCCTCGGTCTTCTCCTTGAGGGCCTCTCGCATGGCGTCGAACCGCTCGGCGAGCTGGCCGACCTCGTTGCTGACGTCGAGGGGCAGGAGATCTCTCGCCTCGTCGAACTGGCCCTTGGCGATGCGGTCCGCGGCGTCGCGCAGGTCCCGGATCGGCTGGGTGATGTTCCCGGCCACGAGCCACGCCAGCGGGATGACGCAGATGGCCACCACGAGGACGATGGACGCGGTGCGCTTGAGCATGGCGGCCGAGGTCCGCTCGGCGTAGTCCATGGGCTGCTGGATGAACACCGCCCAGTCGAGCATCTTGTTCGGGACGTAGGCGAAAGCGCCGAAGAGGCGGTTGCCGTCCGAGAGGAGGAGCGGCCCCCCGCCCTTCTCCTCGGTCTGGGTGGTGATGATCTTGACGAGCTCCTCGTTCATCTTCGCCTCGGGCCGGAAGGCCTCCTTGGGATTGGAGTGGGCGATCAGGAACCCGTCGGACGCGAGGACGGCGGCGGAGGAGCGGCCGCTGGACGGGAACTCCATCCCCAGCATCTGCGTGAGGCCGTTGAGGCTCACCTTTCCCATAAGCACGCCCACCGGCTCCGAAGCCTTGGGGTCCGTGATGGGGACCGCGATCGTCATGGTGGGGTAGAGCCCCTGAAAGCGCTCGAGGCTGCCCATGAAGAGGCCGCGCTTCAAGGCCGTGTTGAAGAAGTCCTCCCCCTCGAAGCGGCGCATCTCCGGGTTGGGCTTGAGGAACCGGCCGGTCTGCATGAGCTCCAGGCCAGCCGGCGAGACGACGGAAAGCTCAAGGATCGCCAGGTGCACCTGCATGATCCGGTTGAGGAACTGCTGCTGCTTGACGGAGTTCATGCCGGCGAACTCCTCGATCCCGGCCGTCTCGATGAGGACGTTCTTGAAGGTCGCGACGTACTTCCCGACGGTGTCCGCGAACCCGGCGGCGAGCGCCTGCTGGGTCGAGAGGATCTCGTTGCTCAGGGACTCATGCGCGATGCCGATCAGGAACCACGCCACCGCGCCCAGCGGCAGCAGCGACAGGATCAGGAACCAGAGGAGCAGACGGACGGAGAGCCTGCCTCTCCTTTTGGGCGATGCCATACTTGATATCTGGGGCCAGGTCTTGAAATTTCGACCCGACCCCATCCATTTTAGGCGGAAAATGTTGAGAAAATATTACCGGGAAGGCGCCGGGCTTGCGCCGAGGTCAGACGCGGCTGGTGGGCGCAGCGCCCACTAGTGCTGCGACCGCCACTTGCTTGCGCCTTGGGAGGCCCGGATTTGAGCCGGATGCAAGGCGCGAGGAGGGAGGATACCAGGCGTATCCGACCGACGAGCAACGCAGCAGCCGGCCAAAGACGGGCCGTAAGGTTTCGGTGAACCCGTATCGGGTCGCGGGTTTTGGATGCTGTGAATCGGAGGCGTAAAGAGGCGCGTGCTTGAAGCCGGGCTCTACGTTGCGGTGGAGCGGGAGGCGGGCATGC
>JACQWX010000077.1 GCA_016209035.1 Elusimicrobiota bacterium
GTAAGGGGGTCGCAGAGACACGGGCAGGTAAGGCTTCACGTCCTCGCCTGCCTCCTCCCAATCCTGGAGGCGCCGAGCATGGGGGACTATTGTCCCTCGTGATCAAGGCCGCCGGCTATCTTGCGGCGGGGAAGTTCTGGCAATGCCTGACACCAGCGGGTGACGCTCCGACGGAGAGATTCCGTGTATTATTGTTTTTTTATCATTGGTTGGTTTTTAGTCGCATTTGTCATATTGGGGTCCGAGAGCGGGGGTTCTCGTCGAGAAATTTGACAGCGGAAGGCCCCCGTGTGTTAAACTCTCTGGACTTTTCGCTTTGCGGAGGACCCGTGAGAATCAGGAGCGCCAAGGAGTACGACACTTTGAGGAACAAACCGGAATCAGAGCCCAACCGCCGCACCCTTCCCAAGATCCATCTGACGGAGAACCAGGCCAAGGTCATCGGGGACAAGTACCTGCGCGACTCGGCCTCGGCCGAGGCCTGGCTGGACGGCGTCGTCCACAACGTCACCCTCGCCGAGATCCTCTACCACCCAGACGCGGAGAAATGGGGGGTGTTCAGCGGCGTGCACCACGTGGTCCAGCCCGGCGCCTCCTCCGGGCCCAAGGCCGGCCGCACCTTCCTTTTCCACGACGGGCTCCTGGAGTCCGGCCAGCGCGACGCCAACTTCGCCAAGCTGGTCAAGAACCTCGAGAACGTCTACGCGACCCACCCGGAGGCCCGCAGGCTCGTGGACGCCTGGTGGGGCCGCTGCTTCGAAAGCATCTCGCGGTGGGACTTCCTCCCGAACTCCCCCACCCTGATGAACTCGGGCCGGGAGCTCCAGCAGCTCTCCGCGTGCTACGTGCTCCCGGTGCCGGACTCCATGGAGGGCATCACCAAGTCGCTCGCCGCGCAGTCCCTCATCCAGAAATCCGGCGGCGGGACGGGCTTCTCCTTCAGCCGCCTGCGGCCGAAGGGCGACATCGTCAAGAAAACGCAGGGGGTGGCGAGCGGCGCCATCTCCTTCATGCAGATATTCGACAAGATGACCGACGTGGTCAAGCAGGGCGGGACGCGCCGCGGCGCGAACATGGGCATCCTGCACTACACCCACCCCGAGATCCGCGAGTTCATAGTCATGAAGGCCCAGTCCTCGACGATGGAGAACTTCAACATCTCGGTGAGCATCGACGAGAAGTTCATGAAGGCGGTCCTAGCCGACGCCGAGTACGAGTTGGTCAACCCCCGCACCAAGGAAGTCGCCGGCAAGGCCCGCGCGAAGGAAGTCTTCGACATGATGGTCGAGTACGCCTGGAAGTCGGGCGACCCGGGATTCATCGTGCTCGACCGCATCAACAACTCGGGGTCGAACCCCACCCCGGCGCTCGGGCCCATCGAAAGCACGAATCCGTGCTTCGCGGGGCATGTGCGGCTGGCCACGGACAAGGGACTGCTGACCTTCGAGGAACTCTATCTCGACAAGAGGGACATCGCGGTCGCGACCGACGACCGAGCGTTACCGCGAGGAAGTGCCGCATCCGCACGCCGTTGGGAAGCGGCCGACCGGGTCCCCGGCGCCTGCGCCCCCGGCGCAGGGGCCGTGGCGGTGGCCGCGTCCCATGGCGTCACCATGCGCAAGGCGGCCCCTGTCTTCAAGACCAGGAAAGGCTGGCCGGTCTTCAGGCTCGAGACCGAGCACGGCTTCGAAGTGACGGCCACCGCGGACCACAAGTTCTTCACCCCGCAAGGCATCAAGGAGCTCAAGGACCTGCGGCCGGGCGACGAGATCCTGGTCCAATCGGGCCGCGGCGCCTGGAGCCGGGACGCCGCCCTGCCGCCTTTCATCCCCGAGAACAAGCTTAGGGCTCGCGAGGGCCGCGGCGAGGCGCGTCTTCCCAAGACTTGGTCTCGGGACCTGGGAGAGCTCATCGGCTGGGTCGTGGGCGACGGCTGGGTCAGCGAAGAGAAGCCCAAAGGACGCAATATCCCCAACTACGCCGTCGGCCTCATGTACGGGGACGAGGAAAAGAAGCTCCTCGCGCCGAAGTTCAAGACCCTCATCAAGGGATGGACGGGCCTGGAAGGCTCGGAGATCGAAAGGAACGGCTCCCTCACGCAATACTACAAATCGGCCCTGTACTACTTCTTGGACTCCCTGGGCGTCCATGAGAAGAACGGCCTTGAGAAGCAGGTCCCGGAATCCCTGTGGAAAGCTCCGAGAGAAGCCGTCTTGGGATTCCTGGCGGCGCTCTTCACCGCGGACGGCACGGTGAACGTCTCGGAAGGAATCCATTACGGCTCCATCCGGCTCGCGAACAGCTCGAAGAAGCTTCTGCAGGAAGTCCAGCTACTGCTCATCAATGAAGGGATCGTGTCGCAGTTGTATCTGCGGCGCAAAGCCGGCACCAAGCTCATGCCGGACTCCAAGCGTCAACCAAGACCGTATCCTTTCAAGGAACAGTACGAGTTGGTGATCACGCGGACCAACCGCGCTCGCTTCCTGGAGGAAATAGGCTTCCTGACGCCGTCCAAACAAAGGAAAGCGCTGGCCTTCGAGAGCGCCCTGTCACGCGGGGCCTACAGGGAAAGCTTCACGACCCGAGTCAAGACCGTAACGGCCGCGGGGCATGCCGATGTCTATTGCACCACGGAACCGGAGACGCACTCATTGATTTCTGCTGGAATTATAAGCAGAAATTGTGGCGAACAGCCATTATTGCCGTGGGAGCCCTGCAACCTCGGCTCCATCAACCTCTCGAACTTCGTGGACGGCCCCTGCGCCAGAGGCGCAGGACGCGGCGAGGGGACGATCAACTACAAGCGGCTCGGCGAGACCGTGCGCCTGGCGGTGCGCTTCCTCGACGACGTCATCGACGTCAACAACTACCCCCTGCCCGAGATCGAGAAGATGGCCAAGGGCAACCGCCGCATCGGCCTGGGCGTCATGGGCTTCGCGGAAGCCCTGGTCAAGCTTGGGCTGCCCTACGACTCGGCCGCCTCGCTCGAGACGGCGACCAAGGTCATGCGCTTCATCAACGACAGCGCGCTGGCCGCCTCCGAGGCCCTGGCGCGCGAGCGCGGCGTCTTCCCCAACTGGAAGAACTCCGTCTACGACCCGGCCGGCGTCTACTACCGCGGCGAGACCCGCACGCCCCGCCACTGCGCGCGTACGACCATCGCCCCGACCGGGACCATCGCCATCGCCGCGGGCCTGCAGGGCTCGGGCATCGAGCCCTTCTTCGCCATCGCCTACACGCGCTACAACGCCAAGGCTTTGGACGCCATCAAGAAGGGAGAGACCCCAAAGGCCGCCGACGTCTTCTTCGAGGTCAACCCCTTGTTCCGCGAAGTGGCGCAGACGAACAACTTCTTCGGCCTCTCGGAAACGGGCTTGTGGAGCCGCATCAACGACAACCACAAGTCGGTGCGCGGCATCCCCGAGATCCCGGAGCCCATCCAGAAGCTCTTCGCCACGGCCCACGACGTCTCGGTGGACTTCCACGTGCAGATCCAGGCCGCGTTCCAGCGGCACGTCGACAACGGCGTTTCCAAATGCGTGTCGGGGGACACCATACTGTTCACCTCCGAGGGGCTGCGCAGGATCGAGGAATTCCATCAGGGCGACGCGCCCGACAGCTTCAGGCCGCTCAAGCTCAAATTGGCGGACTGGAAGGGTCCGGTCGAGACGGACCTCTTCTACTTCAACGGGGAGCAGGACACCATCATCGCCGACACCGACCTGGGAACGACCCTGGAGGCGACTCCTAATCACCAGGTACGCGTCCTTTCCGGCGGGGAAATCGCCTGGAAGCGGATGGACGCTCTCCACGAGGGCGACGTGCTCCTGGTGCCATACGGGACGGAAGTCTGGGGGAACCTGCACGACTTCAAGGAGATATACGGCTCCTACTACTCTCCCGCCGGCCGCACAAACGCGAATGCCTTTACCTGGCCCCACAAAATCACGACCGACCTTGCGCGGTTGATCGGCTATCTTGTCTCCGACGGCGGCTACAGCGCCAATCAGGTCATTTTCACGCAGAAGGACCCCGCCGTCATGAGGGACTTCGTTGAGATTTGCGAAAAACGGCTGGGGAAGCGCCCCAGAGTCTACGCGGACAAGCGCCGCGAAGGTCTGCGAGTCGCGGTCTTGAACGGCCGCGACCTGATCCGCTTCTTCGCGGACTTTGTGGGAACCGGCAACGGGGCGGCAAACAAACGCACACCGCCCTGCATCCTGAGTTCGGGAAGGGAGATCGTGAAGGAATACCTCAAAGGGCTCACCCTGGACGGCCACGTGAGCGCAAAGGGAAGGATCGTGGCGATGGAAACAGTCTCTCTCCGGCTGGCCCGCGAGGTTCAGATGCTTCTCTTGAATCTCGGCATTCCCTCCCGCTTGGAATCCAAGAAGATAGGCTATGAATACAGGAAGCCGGAAAACAGAAAGGAACGCATCTATTCCGCGGTGGTTCTGCCGGCTTTCAGGGAGACATTCCTCGAACAGGTGGGCTTCGCGGAGGAAAGGAAGAACCAGACGGCCCGGCTGCACACCTGCAACGACGGATACGACACCTACTATGTCATCCCCGGGATCCGCTCTTGGGCGTTGGAGCTCGCCCGGGAGAAAATGGGCACGGCTAAGTCCAAGAGGACCACGGATTACCTCCACAGCTTCATGGCCGCGAAATCCCACCTCACGCGGGAAACCGCCCTGCACATCCTGGACATCACTCCGGAGCTCAAGGACCGCGAGCCGTGGAAGAAACTGAACGGCATCGCCCAGGAGCCGGCCGTCTTCGTTCCGATCAAGAGAATCCGCAAGAGCCGCTCCAAGGTCTATGACTTCCAGGTCCCGGCGACCCATTCCTTCATCACCAACGGGTTCGTCAGCCACAACACCATCAACCTGCCGAACTCCGCCACCATCGAGGACGTGCGCAACGCGCTCCTCCTTGCCTACGAGCTCAGGTGCAAGGGCATCACCATCTACCGCGACGGCTCCAAAGCCCAGCAGGTCCTGAACCTCGCCCCGGCCCCGACCAAGACCAAGCGCCGCGACCCGGCCACGGCCTTCGGGGTCTCCTCCGAGTACTACCAGATCAAGACCGGCTACGGGCCCCTGCACATCCACATCAACTACGACGAGCGCGGACCCTACCAGGTCTTCACGAACATCCCCCCGCTGGGGACCGAAATCTCGGGGCTGACCTCGCTCATCGGGATTCTCCTCTCCAAGTACCTGGCCGAGGGCGGGGACCCCATCAAGATCCTCAAGCACTTGAACGCCGTCAAGGGCGACCGCCCCATAGGCCTCGGCGACAACAAGGTGAACTCCATCCCGCACGCCATCTCGATCGCCCTGCGCCAGCACCTCAAGAAGACGGGCTGGATCAACGAGGGCGAGTCCGACGCGGACAAGGCCAAGCTCGAGGTGATCGCGCTCCCCAAGGCGGAGTACTGCCCCAAGTGCTACTCCTCCAACGTCTCCTACGAATCGGGCTGCTCCGGCCCGACCTGCCACGACTGCGGCTTCTCGGAGTGCTCCTGATGCCGCCGCGCGCTCTAACGCCCATCCGACTCCCCTCTTCGTGACAAGCCCCGGAAGGGGGTCGGATGGGCCAAGCGCGGATGTTCTCCTCTCGCTTGGTGCCGGAGCGCCCAAGGAGGCGCGCAGGCGCCAGGGGCGCCCGAAGACGCCCGGCGCGGCCGTGACCTAGGTCACGCACTTAGGTCACACCGCCCTCCGGCTTGATTTGGGGCGAAAAACCACCTATACTTCTAGGTGCCGGGCTTGGGCCGAGAGCAAGCGCCGCGGTTCAAGCCTGGCACCTGGACCCCGTGTGATCCCGCCGAGTCGCAGAGACATCGCACATAGAAAGAATGAAGTCTACCCGCGGCGTCCGGGCCGGTAGGCCCGCCGTGCCCGGCGGCATGAGGAGAGGAGCTTCCGCCAGGCGCGGCGCCACGCTGACGGAGATGATGGTCGCCATGACCATCCTGACCATCGTCGCCATAGCGGGCATGAGCAGCTTCAGCTTCATCACCAAATCCATCCACAAGTCGCGCACCCGGACCCTCGCCAACAACCTGGTGCAGGAGAAGATGGAAGTCCTCAAGAACTACTCCTATTACCAGCTGCTCGTCACCACCCACACCACGGTCGACAACAACCACGGCGTGGTCTACGACGACATGACCTACCCGCCCGAGACCATCGGCCTCTGGGGCTACCCCACCTTCACGCGCGCGGTGCACGTGGCCTACGCGGAGATGGCGGGAAACCAGATATCGACCATCTCCTACTCCTCCAGCGACACCGGCTTGAAGCTCATCACCTCCTACCTCCTGTGGAAGGACGGAGACATGTACAAGACGGTCATGATCAAGAACCTGCTGGCCAACCCGTCCGTGTCCGGCATGGACTCGGGCCTCGCCGGCACGGCGACGCAGTCCGTGGGCGGGGCCCTCCAGGGCGCCATCGTCGAGGTGGTGGGCAACCCGAACTGGACCGCGTTCACCGACTCCGCCGGGGCTTATTCCTTCTCCGTGGCCAAGGGCACCTATTCGATCACCTGCTCCTCGCAAGGCTACTACCAGGAGATCAAGACCAGCATCGCCGCGCCCCGCGGCTCGTCCGGCAATGCGAACTTTACCATGGTCAAGATCGCCAGCGGCATCGTCTCCGGCACGGTGTGGATATCGACCCAGCTCGTGATCGCGGGGATGGTCGTGTCGAGCGACACCTGCAACGGAAACGACCCCAACCCGGCCGTCGTCCCCGTCCCCGACTGCCCTGCCGCGAACGAGAGGGAGTGGATCGACGTCTACAACCCGACCACCTACACCTGGACCATCACCGACACGACCTTCCGGCTGTGGTACGACAACAAGGTCGGCGGCGCCGCGCCCCAGGACATCCCGCTCACCTTCGTCAACACGAGCCTGCCCTCCAAAGCCTACTACTTGATCGCGAGCACCAGGACGATCCAGGTCAACGGCGTCCTCTACAGCGCAGACGCCTACTACACCGCGGAGGGCTCCAATGTGGCCATTGACGCCTCGGACGGCGGCATCGGCATCGCTCCCCCGGGCGGCGGGCCCGGCATCCGCTTCTGGGACAGCATCTGTTGGAGCAACGAGTCCGGGCCCCAGCCTCCCACGGACTTCAAGGAAGGAGCCTGCGCGCCGACCTCGACCGGGTTCATGGACGGGTGGCAGGCGGTTCGCAAGACGCACTACCTGAGCGCGGTCGTGGACCTCAACTACGCAAGCTCATACGACACCGACTACACTACGAGGAACTGGTGCTACGACGTCCAGGTGACCACCCCGCCGAGGAACACCTCGGTAGTCCGGACCCCGCTGGTGGGGAGGCCCGCGCACGGCGCCATGGCCGTGGCCTCGGACGGCCGCTCCTCCCCTGCCCGGACCACGGCGGTCGATTACGGCAACGACCAGGAGAGGGCGCAGTTCTCCATCCTCGGCGTGACCACCGGGACCTGGATCGTCACCATCACCTCAGGGGCCTACATGCTCGAGATCGGCACGGTGACCGTGCTGCAGAACGCCACGACCTACGTCCCGAACGCGACCACGGTGCCGGCATGGCCCGCGGCGGACGCCAGCCATTCCATCCTCATCTCCACCTCTTCGGGCGGGTTCATCCAGGGGTACGTCTACGGCGCGGGCTCCTCCTACTCCACGCCCATCAAGGACATCCAGGTCGACGCCGGCGGGCCCACGGCCACGAGCTCCGGCTCGGGCTACTACATCATCAACGTTTCCAGCGGAACGGTCACGGTCAACGCCAATCTCAACTCGGCCAACTCCAGCTACGGCACGGATTCGGCCCAAGTCAGCGTCGGGTTGGGAGAGGTCGCGGCAGCGCCCGACTTCCATCTGGGCCAATCGGGCTTGATCTCGGGCTACGTGACCAGCGGCACCGGGGCCCTGCCCAACGTGGTGGTCAAGGCGTCCAGGAGCGGAGGAGTCCTCTACGAGAGCTATTCGGACAACACCGGGTATTTCTACATCTCCGTCTCCACGGCAGGCACGGCGTACACCGTGACCCCGGTCCTGGCCGCGGGGCAATCCTACGCCACGACTCCCACGGACCCCTTGACCGGGACCGTCTCGGGGTCCGGCCAGGTCGTGCACGTGGGCACCATCACGGTCACGGGCGGCATGGGCACCATCACCGGCAAGGTCAAAGACGACCTGGTGACGGACGACCTTGAGAAGGACATCACGACCGGCGTGCTCATCATCGCCAGCGTAGGCGCCATCTCGGACCCGCCGGCCGCCATCTACGGCTCCTCGGCGCCGGGCATGGCCTACCCCGTCTACTCGGCGTCCAGCCAGTCAGACGGCTCCTACTCCCTCGAGGTCACGGCCGGCTCGTACTACATGAGCGCCTACTACCCAAGGGCCGACCCCTACACCAGCACCTTCGAGCTCAAGCGCAAGACCAGGACGGGAGTCGCCGTCACCGCGGGCAACACGACCCCCGACATCGACTTCACCGGGACCTGGTAGAACGACATGAAGGAAGACCCGAAGAGAAACGGCCCGGAAGGCCGGGCCCGCCCGGGAGGCGGGCCCGGCTACTCCCTCACCGAGGTCATGATGGTGGTCGCGATCCTCGGCATCCTCGCGGCGGCCGCGGCCCCGCTCATGGTGCAGATGACCAACTTCTGGCGCACGACCACCGCGCGCAACGAGATCGAGCGGGACGTGCGCATCTCGCTCGAGACCATGAACAGGTACCTGCGCCAGGCCAAGAAGAACACGGTCATCATCGACCAGGTCCCGGGCCAGCCCCCTTTCTCCCGCATCACCTTCACTCCCGAGAAGGGCGGGTCCGTCAAGTTCTACCAGCACGGCTCCAAGCTCATGATGCAGATCTCCAGCGCGACCGTCGTGTCGAGCACGATCTCCTACCGCCTGGGCTACCTCTCCTTCACCTATCCCAGGACCTACGAGCCCGACATCGTCTCCGTGGCCGTCACCATGCAGGCGCCGACCTACCTCCAGCGCAAGAAGGCCCTGCAGCTCTCCATCCAGAAAGTGAGGATCATGAACTGATGAAAAACGCCGGGCGCGGGCAGATCCTGGTGGGAGTGATCATCATCATGGTGGTCCTGGCCGTGCTGGTGCCGGTCATGGTGATGTACGTCCAGAACGAGTCGAAATGGGCCATCAAGCAGGCGCAGAACATGGCCGCCTTCCAGCTCGCGGAGGGCGGCATCGACCGCAGCTACCGGAAGATCTCCGAGAGCACCACGACCTGGTCCAACGGCCAGGCCGGGGTCTTCCCCGCGGGATACTATTTCGACCTGACCTACGCGGACACGACCGGCGGCTGCTACACCGTGGCCATCACGAGCGGCCCGGACGAGGACCAGGTCACCATCGTCTCCATCTCGAGGCAGTCCGCCAAGAAGGAGAGCCGCGCCATCCAGGCCGTCTACTCCAACATCCCCATGGGCGACACCGCGGTCTACGGCACCGCCGGCGTGACCGTGGGCGGCTCGCAGACCTCGGTCGAGTGGGGCGCCATCATCACTCCCAAGAGCCTCACGGTCAACGGCCGCAGCCACCCCCAGATGTGGAGCTCGGGCTCCATCGACTTGGACACCAACGGCAACGTCCAGCCCAACTGCGACACCGCGTGCGTAGGCTGGCACTCCTACGAGCAGGACATCCCGGCCAACCCGGAGATCGACGTGGACGGGTTCTACTACGCGGCCCAGGCCTCCCACACCTTCACGCCCGCCACCCCCAACCTCTTCACCGGCAATCAGTGCTGGGGCAAGAACTCGGGCTCGGCCTGCGGCGTGGCCTGCAACCTGACCTGCTCGGACGCCACGACCTGCAAGAACGACGAGACCTACTACATCCAGGGCAACCTCTGCGTGGAGGGGAAGATCTTCGTCCAGGGCGCCCTGGTCGTGACCGGCAACGTGAGCCTCCCCACCGGCCAGGCCGGCCAGGGCTCGCTCGAGGCCCAGATGCCCAGGAAGGCCTGGCAGCAGTACGGCCTGGACTGGACCTACTACAAGGGCATGAAGATGCTCTGCTCCGGCCCGCTCAACAACGAGCCGGTGGACCCCGACGCGCCCGCGAGCTTCCCGGGCCTCTCCTCGTCCTACAAGTCAGCTACCGGCCGCTACCGGTGCCTCGACAAGGTCGTGGTCAAGGGCTTCACCTACATCGGCGGCAACCTTACCCAGACCGGCGGCGCGGGCTCGGCCGAGTTCGTGGGCGCCATGTACGTCGTGGGCACCACCTCGGTCACGCCCAACACCTTCACCATCTACTACGGCTCGGAGGCCGGCGACTGGATCAAGACCGCGAACGTGGTGCTCAAGCGCGAGTCCTGGAAGGACCTGCCCGAGCGGCAGTGGCCCTCCTGGCGCGAATGCGACAATTGACGGGAACCTTCATCGTGATGGAAGGGCCGGACAAGTCCGGAAAATCCACGCAGGCCCTGCTCCTCGTCCGCGCTCTGCGCGGACGAGGCCTGTCCGTCGTTCACACCAGGGAGCCCGGCGGGACCTCGCTGGCGGAGGCGGTCAGGAGGATCCTGCTGGACCCGCGACAGCGCATCCACCCCTTGTCGGAACTGCTGCTCTATGAAGCGGCAAGGGCTCAACACACCCATGAGACGATTCTTCCCGCGCTTCGCGCGGGAAGAATCGTCTTGAGCGAGCGCTACACCATGGCCAGCCTCGCCTACCAGGGCTGCGCCCGGGGCCTCGGGCTCGGAGTGGCGCGGACCTTGAACCGCATCGCCTCCTTCCGGCTCGTCCCGCGGCTGACCCTGGTGCTCGACATCCCGGAGCCCGAGTTCGACCTCCGGCCGCGCGGCAGGCTCGACCGCATCGAGCTCGAGGGGGCGCGCTTCAGGAAGAAGGTGGCAGAGGCCTACCGCAGGCTCTCCCGCACCGAGCCCGGGACCGTCCTCTTGAACGGCAGGCTGGCGCGCCAGAAGCTCCATCGGAAGATCCTGCGGATCGTGGAGCCCTTGGTGAAACGGTTGAACCCCCCCAATGCTCGCCCCCCCGCGGGGAGGGGCTCGCGACCCGGGGCTTGCTGACGCCATGCCCTTCTCCGCGGTGCGGGGCCAGGAGCGCGCGGCCTTCATCCTGGGCAGGTTCCTCAGGAAAGGACGCATCCCGGCCGCCATGGTCTTCCACGGGCCCGAGGGCGTGGGCAAGACGCTCATGGCCGTCGAGTTCGCCAAGGCCCTCCTGTGCAGGGAGCGGCCCATGGGACCCCAAGGCGGGTGCGGCTCCTGCCAGGACTGCGTCAACGCGGACAAGCGCATCCATCCCGACCTCAAGCTCGTGGACGCGCGCTACCAGGCGAGCCTGCGGGAAGAGGACCCCTCCAAGCAGAAGACCCTGCGCGTCGACACCCTCCGCCACCTGCGCAAGGACATGGAGCTCGGCTCCATGATGGGCGCCTGGAAGGTCGCGGTCATCGCCTCGGCCCACACCATGGAGGCCTCGGGCGCCAACGCCCTCCTCAAGATCATCGAGGAACCCCCTCCCAAGACCCTCTGGATCCTCGTCACCTCCCGTCGGGAGCATCTGCCCGCGACCGTGCGCTCGAGGGCCTTCCAGGTGCCGTTCGCCCCTCTGACCGCCCAAATCGTCCGCGACGTCCTGGCGGACCGCGGGGTGGAGGACCGGCGGGCCGCGGCGCTAGCCGAGTTGTGCGACGGCTCCGCCTCGCGGGCCCTGGAGCTTTGGGAGGCGGACCTCCCCGCTCCCGCCCTCGACCCCTTCGCGGCTCCCGAGAGCCTGCCGCGCGAGCTGACCCAAGCCCGCTCCAAGACCGAGCTCTCCCTTTACTGCCTGGAGCAGTCCGTCCTTCTCAGGCTGCGGCGCGGGGAGATTCGCTTCGACCGGGCCGCTCCGGTCCTGCGGGCCTTAGGCGCGCTCAGGCGTCAGCTCCAAGCCAACGCCGACCCAGGAACAATCCTCACCCTGGCGCACCTGCAGACGGAAGGATTACCCTGATGAAACAGCAACCTGCCCCCTCAATGCTCGCCTCCCCGCGGGGGAGACTCGCTACATGAAAAAACACTACGTCACCACGCCGCTGTACTACGTCAACGCCGCGCCCCACCTCGGCCACGCCTACTGCACCGTCGCCGCCGACGCGCTCCACCGGTTCATGAAGGCCCAAGGCCGCGAATCGCACTTCCTGACTGGGACCGACGAGCACGGTTCCAAGATCGAGGCCGCGGCCGCTGCCGCCGGCGTACCACCCAGGGCCTGGGCCGACGAATACGCGGACAAGTTCCGCCGCCTCTGGGACCACCTCGACGTCAAGTACGACGACTTCATCCGCACGACCGAGCCCAGGCACGAGGACTGCGTAGGCAAGGTCTTCGCCGCGCTCCAGGAGAACGGGGACATCTACAAGGGCCGCTACAAGGGCTTCTACTGCGTCTCCTGCGAGACCTACTGGACGGACACGGAGGCTCCCGAGAATGCCGGCGGGCGGGTCTGCCCCAATACCGACTGCGGCAAGCCGCTGCAGGTGGTGGCTGAGGAGAGCTATTTCTTCAGGCTCTCGAAGTACCAGTCCGCCCTGCTCGACCTCTACGAGGCCCGGCCGGACTTCCTCAAGCCCGCGCACCGCGCCAACGAGATCGTGCGGTTCGTGGAGAGCGGCCTGCAGGACATCTCCATCTCCCGGACCAAGGTCAAGTGGGGCATCCCCGTCCCCGGCGACCCCGGGCACACGGTCTACGTCTGGTTCGACGCCCTGACCAACTACGTCAGCGCCGCGGGCTACGGCAGGGACCCGGGTCTCTTCGGCTCCCTCTGGCCGGCCGACGTCCACGTGGTGGGCAAGGAGATCTACCGCTTCCACGCCGTCATCTGGCCGGCCATGCTGATGGCCCTTGAAATCGAGCCGCCCTCCAAGGTCTTCGCCCACGGCTGGTGGACCGTTTCCGGGCAGAAGATGGGCAAATCCCTGGGCAACTTCGTGGACCCCCGGGACGTCACCCGCGAGTTCGGCGTGGACGCGTTCCGGTACTTCCTCCTGCGCGAGGTCCCCTTCGGCAACGACGGCGACTACTCGCCCGAGTCCATGCGCAAGCGCTACAACGCCGACCTCGCCAACGACCTGGGCAACCTCCTGAGCCGGGTGGTCCAGATGGTCGACAAGTACCTGGAAGGCCAGCTCCCGCGCCGGCCCGACATGGAGCGCTCCCCTCAGACCGCCGGCCTCTTGGGCCAGGCCGAGGGCTTCGCCGAGTCCATGAGGCGCCTGGCTTTCTCCGATGCGCTCGGGCTGGCCTGGGCGGGCGTGTCCCGGCTCAACCAGCGCGTCAACGCGACCGCTCCTTGGAACCTGGCCAAGACCGACCTCGCCAAGACCCGGGAGATCCTGTTCGACCTGGTATCGTCCCTGCGCATCATCGCGGGCTGGATCGAGCCCTTCATGCCCCAGACCGCGGCCAAGATGCAGGCCCAGCTCGGGGTGCGCCAGTTCCCCGACGGCTCCGGGCCGGAGAAGATCCAGAAGGGGCCGCCTCTGTTCCCGCGCAAGCCATGAGGCGGCCGGCAGCCCTCGGCGCTTTCTTGCTCGCGGCCGCCTTGGCGGCCGCGTTCTTCTGGGACGTACTCTTCCCCCTGGGCGCCATGCCGCCCTCCCCGCGGACCATCGAGCGCGGCGGCATCCCCGCCGTCCTCAGGATCCTGCCCGGCCGCAACGCAGGCCGTGGCGGCCGCGACGGAGACCCCATGAACCTGGCTTTCTGGGGGACGGAAGCGGAGGTGCGGCGCGCCCTCGAAGCCGCGGGCTGGACCGAGGTCCCCCTGCGCTTGAGTCCGAGCCTCCGGGCGGGGCTGGGCGAGGTCCTGCGTGGAGAGCGCCTGCGCCGCTTCCCCCCCTTCAACGCCTACCTCCTGCTGGGCAGGCAACAGGACATGAACTGGGCCATCGTCGTAAAGCCTCTCGCGTCCCGCCATCACTTCCGCCTTTGGCGCACCGGGTTCGCGGGCCGAGAGGGCCGGGAGCTCTGGTGGGGTTCCGGCAACCGCGACCTCTCCATCCGCTGGCGGGACCTCTCGCACCGGCCGGACCCGGACATGGATTCGGAGAGGGACTTCCTGGCCGAGACCCTCGAGGGCTCGCCCTTCGTCGGGAAGACGGCCCTCGTGAGTCTGCTCCAAGTCCCCAAGGTGGGGAACAACGACAAGGGCTACGCGTTCAGGACGGACGGACGGGTTCTTCTGGTCGAGTTGGATGGTCCCGGGACACGAGCCCCAGCGCCCGGCCCACCCAGAGCGCGGGACCGGAAAGCACGTAGATGAGGCTGGCCAGGAACAGCACCGTCTGCGGGTAGACGACGAACAGAAAACCCGCCGCCGCGCCGCCGAGCAGGATGAGGACCGCCCGAGGAGGGTAGATGCCCCCCCGGCCGCCGTCGCCGTTGTCCTCGTCGCCGAGCTCGTGGCGCTGCCAGAGCGAGCCCGTCTTGAACGCCGCGAACGGGATGGTGGACACCATCAGGAAGGCGATCGCCACCACCATGAGCGGGGCCAGGGCGTAGAGCCAGGGGAGCTGGGCCATGAGCAGCCTCCAGGTGTGGGAAGGCTTGCCCTGCTCCACGATCTGGTAGAGCAGGATGAAGGCCGCGAGGAAGGAGGCCCCGGCCGGGATGGGGAGGCCCGTGAAATGGGTCTTGCTGCCGCCCGAGTCGTGGACCAGGGCGTTGAACCGCGCGAGCCTCAAGCCCCCGCACACGGCGAAGAGGAAGGCCATGAACGAGCCCCACGCGCCGTAGTCCTTGAGGATGAAGGCGTACATCATGTGGGCGGGCGCGATGCCGAAGGTCAGGAAATCCGCGAGCGAGTCGATCTCGATGCCGAAGGTGGACTCCCCGTGCACCAGCCGGGCGACCCTGCCGTCGAGGACGTCGAAAACGATACCCACGAAGATGGCCACGGCCGCGGCCGAGAGCTGCATCCGGTGCGACGCCATGAGCGCGTAGAACCCGCACGCCATGTTCCCGATCGTGAAGAACGACGGCGCCAAAAGGCGCCCCGACCTCTTCAGCGCTTGCTTGTCCATTCCCCCGCCTCCGTCACCCCGCCGAAGACCCGGTCGCCCGGCTTCAGCGTGCACCGGGCCGAGGCGGGGAACCTCACCGCCACCTGCGAGCCGAAATGGATGATGCCGTAGCGCTGGCCGCAGGCGAGCTTGTCGCCCTCCCTGACCCAGCACTCGATGCGCCGGGCGATGATGCCCGCGATCTGCTCGACCACGACCGGGTCCCTGCCCTCCGGCTTCAAGCGCAGCTCGACGCGGAAGTTGGACTTCGCGTCGTCCTTCATCGCGGGCAAAAACGCCCCCTCATGCCTCCGGACCGACTCGACCGCGCCCTCGCAGGGCGCGCGCTGGATGTGGACGTCGAAGATGGAGAGGAAGACGCGCAGGACCGTGCCGGAGCCCTCGTCACCCACGCTCAAGACGACGCCGTCCCCCGGGGAATAGAGCTTGTCCGGGTCGGCCGGCAGGACCCGATGGGGGTCCCGGAAGAAGAACGCGCAGGACACCGTGAAGAGCCCGGCGAAGAACTCCACCAGCACCCCGAAAGCGTTGCTGACCGCGAACCCGCTCAGGACCCAGCCGATGAACACGACCCCGACGCCGATCGCCATGTACTTCGGGCCTGGTTTGGCAATCCTCATAAACGACCTATACCCCCTCGGCTACTCGCCTCCCCGTGGGGGAGGCGAGTGACATGGGCAGGGAGGGATTTGAACCCACACGCCCTTGCGGGCAACGGATTTTAAGTCCGCTGCGTCTGCCAGTTCCGCCACCTGCCCGTGCTTTGTTTTTCCAACGCTTTTCGACATCGTGGGATCGCCCAAAACGCGCCATGCGGCCAAAATGGGACCAAACATCACGCGTACCGGCCCACGACGAGGCGATTCTACCATTTTCAAGCGGCCTCGACCTGGTGAAGGGACAAACCACCACTGAGCAACCCCGCGACCTGGACCACTATGGGCGTTGCCGGCTGCATGCGGACATCCGTGATTTCGGTCGGCGATTCTCCAGTCAGGCGATCCATATAGGACCCGAAGAGAACGGCCGAAGCCTGCCTGTGCTTGGGGGAAAGATGTCCGTATCGCTGCTCGATCATCGTGGGCGTGGTGTGGCCGGCCAGCTGCGCGATGGTGAAGTAGCCCACCCCGGCCATCACCATGTACGAAACGGCCGTGTGGCGGAGGTCGTGGAACCGAAAGTTCGTGATCCCCGCCCGGCGCTTGGCGCAATCAAAGGCCGTGCTTATCCGCTTGACCGGGCCGGTCAGAGAATCGTTCGGGAACACCCAGTCGCAGCGGCCCTCGGCGCATAGCTTCTCAAGAACCCTCTGCGCCGCGGGAGGCACGGGGACATGGTCCGGCTCGCCTTTCTTCGTCTTTCTGAAGTACAGATACCCGTTCTCGCGGTCGAAGTCCTGCCGCCTGAGACCCAGGATTTCCCCCTGCCGCCGCCCCACGTAAAGCGCGAGGAGAACGATGGGCAGAAGCATCTTGCTCTGCAAGGACGCCGCGGCATTGAGCAGCGCCTTGATCTCGGACGGGTGCAGGTAGCGCTTGCGGACATGGCACTGAACTTAGCCGTCGTGGACAGATTCCAAAAGCGTGGGGCCTCCCGGAACATGCTTGATGGACGTCCATCGTCGGCGGGAAGGGCAGAATCGAAAACGACGGCGCTCGGTGAGCCGTCGCCGCACGAGGATGGCGCGAAGCCGCGTATGCGACGAGGGGACGACATTGTAGCCCGGCAACTTCAGGTCCACCCCGGGATTCATGGCCCTTGCCTTCATGACCCAGATTTGGGAGACGCAATAGTCGTTGGCGGCCTGTGCCAGCCTCGGGAAGAGCTTCGCCGGGGAAATCTGCTCCGGCAGAACCCCGGCTTTTTCGGCGATCCCGGCCTGGGCGATTCGAGACGCCGTATAGACCATGGCGGCCGCATAGACCTGCTGGCCAATCAGGTTGGGGTGGGACGCATGGAGCGTGTGCAGGTCGAGCGTCTGGCAGGGGACACCTCTCTGTCCCGATCCGACCTCGACCAGCGCGTCCTCGACGAATCCCCACCGGTCCTGATGCCGGGCCAAGACCTCCACGCGCCGGACCTTGAGCAGCCCGTTGAGCCGGAAGACTCCGTAGACCCCCAAGGCGCTCAACGCCGCGAAGAACTTCACCGACGCGTAGAGCCTGTCGCCGACCAGCAGGGCCCCCTTCGGAAGCCACTTCAGCGTTTCCAGGGCGCGGGTCAACTCGGCCTTGGCGGCGTCCGCGTAGAAGAAGACCCGGCGCGGTATCCCGCGCCACAGGTCGTAGTAGACCGTCACGCACCCCGCCAGGGCCACGCGCCGGTTCGGTCGGAGCATCTTGAGTTGATGAACCAAGGCGTCCAGGCGGGAACCGTCCACGATCAGGACGTCCGCGAACTGCTTGCGCAGGTCGGCCATCCACGACGCATAGGTCTGCGGGGCTTGCGGCAGGATGCTCGCTACGAAGGTTTCGTAGACTGCCAGGAACAAATCGGCGCGCAATCCCGCCGCCTTCTTGTAGAAGGCCCGGGCCGAGACCTGCACCCGCGGCCAGAGGCGGTCGCGACCCCGGCCCTTGCGCGTCTCGGCAAGCCCATGATCGATAGCCGGGGGATGACGGATGATCATGGCTGCCCAGAACAGAGTCACGGCGTAGAGGGTCCATTTGCGTTCCCGTTCCTTCTTCCGGTGCCGCTTGAACACCGCCTTGCAAAGAGCCGGGGTGAGGTGCTTGAGGAGCACGTCGAGCATGGGCAGCAGATTGACCCGGGCATCTTTGCGAACCGGGCGTTCCTTGCCCTTGGGAATTGCGGAGGTGGGGACGGGGTACTTGCGAGCCATCGGCCGAGGACCTCATGGAGCCGCCCTCCCCATGCCCAGCATTCAGCAGCGGGTGAGGTACTCGGCGGTGCGGGAAGGCCTCAGTATACGAAATCATGACTTGCTATCGACGGCTAAGTTCAGCGCCATGCCCTTAAGAAAGAGTTCGAGCGAATCGATTGCCTTCTTCGGGAAAATCGTCAGGGCGTACTCGGACCCCTTGAGAATATCCGCGATGGTAGGGACAGCCTGCGCATTTTTGTTGTTGGCCACGGGTGATGTTCCTCCGGTTTTCCGTCCGACGATGGGAGATTGTGTCTTCATTGGAGCCCAAGCCCTTTCCAGAAAACATGGATCACCTGGAATGCCGCCTCTATGTCTGCGGGGAGCTTGCAGCCTGCGGCCAGGTCCGTGTATGGAGCCTCCCAGGTTTTGGGCGGAGATTCCAACGTCGCGGGGATGGGATGCGTCTTGCGTCTATCGAAAACCGCTCGCAGGGCCTTCTTGACCAGCGCATGATCGAGTTCGGCCAACTTCAAGAGAAGCGACATATCCACCAGGTCGCGGACGCGGGAGTTCGGCTTCGTCCGTGGCAGTGTGTAGGCGTGGAGTTTCTCCGCGAGGTACTGCTCCGCGGATAGCGTCGGAAAGCGGCCGGCCGAGATGCCCGCAAAGCCGAGCCAATCGCGGCCTTTCGTCACATTGAGCGGCTCCAAAACGGGGTCTCCGAGCGCCACGTCCAAGTGGAAGCGGACGAAAAGCCTCCCGGCCATCCTGACCTCGACTGGGTAACGTGCACCGCCGTACGGAGCTGCGTCAAGGCTCTTCATCCGTCGGCCGATTACATAGGCGAAGTGGTCTTGGAGGTCGCGGTCCGCCGAGTCTTGAAGCGCGGCGCGGATGCGCTCATCGACTGTCTGGCCGCCCTCATCCCGAGGCGCTCGCTTGAGGACCAGGTCGATGTCCCGTGTGGCCCGGGCCTCCCTGATCCTGAGCTCCATGGCGTAGCCGCCTTTGAGAACCCAAGGCGCGGCATCTTCGGCGAAAAGCCGGGCCAGGAGCCTGTCAAACGCGACTTGGCGGCGCAGGCGCTGGATGTCGGGGCCCTCACGCAAGGAGACGTCCTTCAGGCGGTCTTCCAAAGCACGGCGGAAAGCCGTAGCTGTGGCGTACTTGCGAGGCTCCATCATCGGGCGGTCTCTTTGAGGAGCTTCTCCAGCTTCTCCCGGACAGGGGGCGGCAGATGGGTTGCCCGTTGGATAGACGCAGGCCGGATCAGCCCGCGCTCGAAGGCCTCCTGGACGGCCTGGCGCAGGAGATCGGGCGAGATTCTGCCCTCATCCAGCAGGTCCGCGAGGGTGCGCAGCGGTCGGGTAAGCTGGTATCCATGCCGGTCCTCGATATCTTCCTTTATAAGACTTCCCCGGTGCAGTGTAAGTCCTTTGGGAATTGGGGCCATACGCCGGAAACCCGGCGGGACCGTCATGTGGAGAGCGGCTGGCATGGCATCGGAGAGCTCGTAGATGCTGAGCGCCGTCTCGTGCGAGAACGTCCCCTGGGCCGCGCCTTTGCGATCTCTGGCCCATAGGGACCAGATTACCAGGTCCGGCCGATCCGCGGGAGGGAAAAGCGCTAGGCGGTAGATGCCCCGCCGTTCCCTGATCCAGTTAGCGGCCCGGACATGGTAGGGATGATTGTGCTGGTCGAACCCGGCTTCAATCGCTTGCTTGGCCGTGAAATAGCCCTGTTGCGCCTCTGCGATCTCGTAGAGACGCTTATGGGACTCAGTATGAGGGGTTCTTTTGCCCATGCATATTCCTAGTAACTTATATGGCAATTATGCACAGGATACCGCTAGGAAGTCAACCTCATCGAGGACAGTGAGGCGTTCATGCCAACCCTATGGTTAAGCCAGCTGCGGCAGGTGGGACGAGCCTGGGGCATGTTTTTACTACAATGCTTCCATGGAGGCTCCGCCGACCGACCGTCGCGCCGTGGAAGCGGCCGTCGCTACCCTCCAAGAACGCCTCGCCGACGGCGACCCCGCCGACGCGGCCTTGCGAAGCCATTGCGAGGCCACCCTCTTGGCCCTGCGCGCCGCCTACCGTATTACCCCGACCGCCTTCTCGGACGAGGCCATCGAGGCCCTGCGTGAGCTCAGCGAGTTACTGCGCCAGACCGCTCCAGATGCGCATGCGGGCACGTCAGCAACAGAGCCGCATGAGCAACCCCCTCCCGAGCCCCCCGCGTCACGCTCGGACGAAGGGGGGAGCGGGGCTCCAGCGTCCCGTGGCACAGAACGCGGCCAGGAAATATCTGCGTCCCAAGGAAGAACATCGATAATGACCTAAAATCAACAGACGATCCCGAACCGCCCAAACGCCTTTCCCAAAAGGAGTTCGCGAAGAAGATGCGTCACGAGGCTTATTTGCGAGCCAAGGAATATCGCAAGACCAATCCTCGCCAGATCGCCATGAAGGGAAGGCTGAAACAGCAACGACGGGATGCGTACCAGAAGGCCAAAGAGCGTGGAAAGGTCCTAAAGGCCATCGCTCCTAGGTTAATTTCGTGAGCTTCTGGCCACCGCTGATATGAGCGAGAGACTTCCACCGTCGCCGGCCTCGAACAAAGTAGCGGCGCCGTCGATGGCTGTTTCGCTTCCGCACGAGGATCGCGTCCAGCGTGGTGCGGCCAAAGGGAGCTTCGTTGAGGAGGTCCGGCTTGATCAGGTTGCCCCCGTTCGTCCGATTGAGCGCCAAGTACGTCCATTCGCACGATGCCGCGTCGAAGGATGCCTTGGCCAGCTTCGGAAAGAGCTTCGCCGAGCAACCTCTGAGTGAAGGCGTAGTAGAGCGCGTGGAAGAACTTCCAGCGCAGCGACGTGAACCGTTGGAAGGAGCTGTCGTTGGTCGCCGTGACCTCGGGCATCAGATCGCTGCCGCCGGCGCGTCCTTGATCGAGCGCCTGGCCCAGCGAGTTGGGCGGCGCGATCGTCACGGCCGCCCAGAACTTGGCCAGCGTGAACAGACTCCACTCGCGCTGCCGCTCGTTGGTGCGGACGGACTCGAAGACCTGCTGGCAAAGCGCCTCGGTCAGATGCTCGTTGAGAATGCCGGCGATCGGCAAAAGGCTGATCTTCGGCGAGGAGGAGGTTGTGGTGCGTGTGCTCGGTGAGAGGGTATCGACTGTGGGCATGTCCCGGCATCCAATGCCCTTCGACCCCCTCGGCGTGGGGCCCTCGGCGTCGGGCTGCCCGCAGATTCAAGCACTTTTCCTTATATGGGCGCACGATGAAGCGCGGAAATTAACCTAGGAGCGATGGGACTAAGAGTCCGAGGCGAGGCCTTCAAGGCTGTTCTGGCCCGGGTCGATAAGAACGCCGCGCTGCTCGTCGTCGGCGGCCCAGCGCCATCGTGGAGAGTTTTATAAGATACAGGATGCGGTCACAATGCGGCATGAGCTCTAAGCCGGAGATGACGGAGGGCTGGAGCCTCCAGCCTTGATGGAAATATACAAGACCTGCTCCGGGACGGTCGTGATCTTCCTGGGCCGGCACGGAAGCGATGGGGCAATGATCTATGGCGCCGACTCGGGCTGGAAGCACCATCCCCATGGGAGCGAGGCCTGGGACCTGATGCATCAGCTCGTCTATAGAAATTTTAAAGCGGACTCCCTGACCCGGGAGGATATGGAAAAAAGCGGCATTCCCGTCCCCTCGATCGAGGAATACCCCAAGCCGGGAGCCCGGAGCATCCATTGGAAGGAGAATTTCAATTCCAAGGTCCCCTTCAAGGAACTCCCTGAGAAATTCCTCAAGAAATTCAAGGCTTGGGCCGTAACCAACGACCGCCTCGCTCTAATACTCCATGAGGATACTTATGAGACCGGCCTTGGAGACGGGAAAAGCCTCGATCTGGAGACGGCCTGGTGGGACGAAGCATCAGCCCGCAAGCACTTGGCCGACCTGGAAAAAGAGACGGCGGCCCAAGCCCGCCGGCAGAAGGCCGCCCCGAAAGTCTACGGGAATCCCGTATTCATGTGGACCAAATTCTCTCTCAAGACAATCAGAGTCCGGGCGGATGAAGCCGCCCAAAAGATCGCGGCTGATCTCGATATCGGGCCCTATGAGCACTATTCTCTGGACCCCATCCTCGGCCATCTGATCAATGAGAGGATCCTCCGCGATCTGGAGGCGGAGGTCGGGAGCCGGTTGAACTGAACTAAAGGCCATGGCGCGGAACTTAACCGTCGAGGACATGAGTTATCCACAGGCCCGGACCATTGCGGCGGAAGTGCGTTATATTGCGGCATTCGGGCAAAAACTGCATTCGATTCGCCTGAAGGCGACGGGAACTCGGGCAATTTCTCGTCGAGGATATGAGTCATCTGGGATTTGGCTCACTCGGTTAAGTTCCGCGCCATGGGACTAAAGGCTCTTGGATGCTGGCGGCCTGCCATGCGGCTTGTTCCAATCCCGAACTGGATGCCGAGCTCAGAATCCCCGAGGATCCGATCCTCAAAAAGATTGACGGAAAATATAAAAAGCACGGCCTATTCCTACTAAGTTTTTTTGACGCCCAGATCTCCCGCCAGAGATCCTACTTCGGCGCCCTGAAAACCTGTCGCGAAAACGCCGCCAAGGGCTGGGGCAAGCTTGAGGATGAGTCCCCACCGACCCGTCATAAACTGGTACAATAGTCACAGTCTACACGAGAGATCGTTTCACCGGACTTGGCTTCATGAACTCTCTGGCCGAAGCCCGTCGACGGAGCCGCGAGAGCGCCCATCAATCCAGTCGCCCCCGGTGGAGAGGGGAGTTGCGAGATGACACAGTGCGACGCCATGACCGCGCCGTCGACCTATTCCGAGGCGCATCGCTGTCTGAAGAGGGTCGGGATCAAGAGGGTCGGCAGGAAGAACCTTTGCATGCATCATAGGACCATGCTGAATCGAAGGCCCGGACCCGATCTCGATGGACACCAGCCCTGAGCGAGCCCCTCCCCATCCAGCCCCAGGAGGCATGCATGCCGACAAGAACCCGGTCTCCCTCGCCCCACTTGCGCATCGTCGTGGGCCTGCCGAATCTTCAGGACCACGTCCGGATGGTCGACCGGCTCCGCAACATGGCCAACGAACCGGAGCTGTCGCGCTGGAGCGATCTCGCGCAGCTCCTCTCCGAGCTGTACACCCAGCTGCAGCACCAGAAACAGGTCACGGTATACCGGTTCGGAAGCAGAAGCCGGTCGAAAGCCAGCTCGGGCAGGAGACCGGCTTGAAGCTCCGGAGGTGACGCCGTGAATGCCTTGCCGAGAACGCTGGATCGGACCGAGGAGAACCAGAAAGCGATCAGGGCGAGCATGCGGCGTTGGCGGAGCCGCAACAAGTACGGCCGCTCCATCGGCCGGGGCCTGAGCGACGCCGAATTGGTGGACAGAGTGGCGGGCGAGACGGGCGCCAGCAGGACGCACGTGCGCTTCGCGCTGAAGCGGCAAGACTGACCCTCCCCTGAGGAGACCGGACATGAGGCCAAAGCTGAGGTTCCTTTCCGACGACCTGGCGGCGAGGATCGTCTCCGAGGCCCGGGACCTCCTGGCGAAGGTCGGGGTGGCGGTCTTGAACGACGAGGCGCGTTCGCTCCTGTCGGACCACGGCGCCAAGGTCGACTTGGCCGCAGGCCGCGTGACCTTCCCGCCGGGGGTCATCGACCAGGCCTTGAAGAGCGTCCCCCGGAGCTTCAAGCTCTACGACGTCCTCGGCGTGGAGACGAACGATTTCTCCGAAGACAAGGTCCATTTCACTCCCGGCTCCTCGACCATCAATTTCCTCGACAGCGGGACCTGGGCCATCCGGAAGCCCTCCAGCGAGGACTACGTCCGCTACGCCAAGCTCATGAGCCGGCTCGGGTGGATCGCGTCCCAGAGCACGGCCTTCATCCCTACCGACGTCCACGAGCGCGTCTCGGACTCCTACCGGCTCTACCTGAGCCTCCTCTACTGCGAGAAGCCGGTGGTGACGGGCACCTTCACGGCTCGCGCCTTCCAGGTCATGCGGGACCTCCAGCTCGCGGTGCGCGGCAGCGACGCGGCATTGAGGGCGAAGCCTCTCACCGTGTTCTCCGCGTGCCCCACCTCGCCGCTCAAGTGGAGCGGCGTCACCTCCCAGACGCTGCTCGACTGCGCCCGCGCTGGCGTGCCGGTCGAGTACATCGCCATGCCGCTCACCGGGTTCATGGCGCCGGTGACCCTGGTGGGGACCCTGGTCCAGCACACGGCCGAGACCTTGAGCGGGGTGGCCATCTCCCAGTTCGCCTCTCCCGGCGCCCCGGCCCTCTACGGGGGCTCGCCGGCCGCCTTCGACGTCCGCTACGAGACCACCCCGATGGGCGCTGCCGAGACGCAGATGACCGACTGCGCGATCACCGAGATCGGGCATAGCCTGGGCTTCCCCACCCAGGCCTACATCGGCATGAGCGACTCCAAGGAGCTCGACGCCCAGGCGGGCCTCGAGACCGCCATGGGCGCCACCCTGGCGGTGCTTTCCGGCATCAACAACGTCTCGGGCCCGGGCATCCTAGACTTCGAGAACTGCCAGAGCCTGGAGAAGCTCGTGCTCGACAACGAGGTCTGCGGCCTGGCCCTGCGCCTGGCCCGCGGCATCGAGCCCAAGGACGATTTCCCCTCCACCCCCCTCTTCGAGGAGCTCAACCGCGAGGGGCATCTGCTCATCGCCAAGCACACGCGCAAGCACCTGAAAGGAGAGCTCCACTACCCCGGCCCGGTCATCGACCGGGCCAACCACGGCCGCTGGAAGGAGGAAGGCGGCCTACCCCTCCTGGCCCGCGCCAAGCGCGAGGTGGACGCGCACCTCAAAGCCTACGCGCCCTCCAGGCTCCCCGCAGCGGCGAAGGCGGACCTCACCCGCATCATGGAGTCCGAGGCCAGGCGCCACGGCATGGACCGCCTGCCGCGCCGACCGGGATGAACGACGGCCTGGACCAGGAGGGGGCGCTCCGGACGACCGCGCCGCTCAAGATCCCGGTCCGGGATATCCTGCCTGACGCGGCCTCGGTGCTTCGAGCCCAGGGCGTCTCTGGGCCGGCGCGCAAGAAAGTGGCTGACTTGGGGCGCCAGGCCCTGGCCCTGCTGGAGAGCCTGGCCTCCCCGGCGGCGGTGGTCGAGGGCGTCTCCTTGGACGAGTTCATGGAGGTGTTCCGGGGCGAGGGGTTGAACGAGTCCCCCAACCCCATCGAGAAGATCTTCCCCTTCGCCTCGGGCCTGGCGCTCTTCGCGGTCACGCTGGGCGACAAGGTCCGCGGGAAGATCGACGCTCTCTTCACGACCGACGACTTCGCCCTGGGCTGCCTGCTCGACACCGCGGCCTCGCTGGCCGCTGACAGGGCCGCGGCCTGGCTCGAGGCCCGTTGCTCCGCGCCGTCCCAGCGGCTCAGAGCGCGGCCCAAAGGGGGAGCGCTGTCCGGTGGGAGAGCGCCGCAAGAGATCAGGCCCCTCCGGTACAGCCCCGGCTACTGCGGCTGGCATCTGAGCGGCCAGAAGAAGCTCTTCGCCAGGCTCAAGCCCGAGAGGATCGGCCTCCGCTTGAACGAGAGCTGGCTCATGTCGCCGCTCAAATCCGTCTCCGGCGTCATCGTGACCGCGCCCGCGTCCAGGCACGCCGTGGAGCCCAGCTACGGCTTCTGCGCCTCGTGCCGGAACAGGACCTGCAAGACTCGGTCCGGGACAAGGCCTGAAGGACTCGGCAAGGAGGCCGCATGATCTACGACGATATCGCCCGTCGGCTCCAGGAAGGAGACGAGGACCAGGTCCCCCGACTGGTGAGCCAAGCCCTGGCGCATGGGCTCGCTCCCGAGGAGGTCCTGGAGAAGGGGCTCATCGCGGGCATGAACGCCGTGGGAGTCAAGTTCCGGGAGCGCGAGGTCTTCCTGCCGGACGTCCTGCTCGCCGCCAAGGCCATGCACGCCGGCATCTCGGTGCTCAAGCCCAAGCTCGCCCAGGAGGGGCTGCCCGCCAGGGGCAAGGTGGTCATCGGGACCGTGCAGGGCGACCTGCACGACATCGGCAAGAACCTGGTAGCCATCATGCTCAAGGGGGCGGGCTTCGAGGTGGTGGACCTCGGCAAGGACGTGCCTCCGGAGCGCTTCGCCGAGGCCGCGGAGAAGGAAGGCGCGGCCTTCGTCGGGTTGTCGGCGCTCCTCACGACCACCATGCCGGTCATGGCCAAGGTGGTGGAGGCGCTCAGATCCCGCGGGCTCGGCGGGAAGGTGAAGGTCATGGTGGGAGGCGCGCCCGTGACCCAGGACTACGCCCGGGAGATCGGCGCGGACCTCTACGCCTTCGACGCGGCGAGCGCGGTCGAGCGCGCCCAGGCCCTGGCCCGAGGCTGACATGGGGCTCCTGGCGCGCCTGCGCTCGGGAGAAGTCCTGGTGGGAGACGGCGCCATGGGCACCATGCTCATGGCCCGGGGCCTCGCTGCGGGCCAATGCCCCGAAGCCCTCAACCTCGGGAAGCCCGAGGTCCTGGCCGAGGTGGCGCGGCTCTACATCGAGGCCGGCGCGGACCTCGTGGAGACCAACACCTTCGGCGGCAACCCCATCAAGCTCGCCCTCTACGGCCTGGACTCCAAGACAGAGGAGATCAACCGCAAAGCCGTGGAAGCGGCCAGGTCGGCGTGCAAAGCCATGGAGGCTTCGAGGTCCGCCGGCAAGGCCCTGGTCCTCGGCTCCGTGGGCCCCACGGGCAAGCTCCTTAAGCCCTTCGGCGACGCCGAACCGGCCGCGCTGTTCGAGGCGTTCCTGCGCCAGGCCAAGGCGTTGATCGAAGCCGGCGCGGACGCGGTCTGCGTGGAGACCATGACGGACCTGGAGGAGGCCTCGCTGGCGGTCCGGGCCGCCAAGACGGTCCGGCCGGCCATCCCGGTCATCGCGACCATGACCTTCGACAAGGGTCCCAAGGGATTCTTCACCATGATGGGCGTGGGGCTCAAGAAGGCCGTGGAAGGCCTCAAGGCCGCCGGGGCCGACGTCGTGGGCTCCAACTGCGGCAACGGGGCCGAGAACATGGTGGCCATCGCCCGGGAGATGCGCGGGCTCACGGACCTGCCGCTCCTCATCCAGCCCAATGCCGGGCTTCCCCGGCTCGCGGAGGGCAAGACCGTCTACCCCGAAAGCCCGGATTTCATGGCCGAGAAGGCCAGGGAGCTCGCGGCGGCCGGCGTGGCGGTCGTGGGCGGGTGCTGCGGCACCGCGCCCGACCACATCCGGGCCATCCGCCGGGCGTTGAAGCCCCAGCTTTGAGGCCCCGGCGCGGAGTTGTCCACCGACTGTTCTTACGACGAGTCGGTGGACAACTCGCTCCCAGCCGGCCGACCGCCGCCATCGTGCCGCGTCTTCCCGGACACTAGGGACGCCGATCACTCATAGAGCAATGGATTGCGGGCATGGCTCGGCGAGAGCTGGTCGAGGTGGAAGACCCCGGCCACCCTCTCGTCGATCCGCCGGTCCAGGGCGGTGAGCGCGGCGAGCCTCACGCCGGGCTCGGGGTCGCGGGCATAGATATTCTCCAGGACCCGGATCACCTCGGTCTCCCAGCTCCTCTTGATGAGCGCCAGGGTCGCGATGGCGCGCAGGGACGACTCCTCCCTTTGGTCCTGCGCCATGTCCAGGAACAGGCCGCGGATCTCGACCGTATGGGACTGCTCGAAGAGGCTCTTGAGCGCGTCCTCCCTGAGCGCCGTTTCCTCCCGGCGGTCCTGCGCCACGCTCTGGAGCGCCCGGCGCACCTCGACTTGGTTGCCTGCTTTAAACAGCCCCCACGCGGCCGCCCGGCGCAGGGCCACGGACTCGTTGCCGTCCTCCAGGACGTCGAGGAGCGTGCGAGCCTCGCTGTTGGTCATGCGGAACATGGCCTTGAGGCAGATGGCCCGCAGGTCCTCGCTCTCGCGGGTCGAGCCGGCGGTGTCTCTGAGGTCCTCCCTGACGTCGCTGTCGTTGACCGCGTACGCCAGGCTCTTGGCAGCCTCGCGCCGGACCGAGTCCTCCTCATTCGAGTCGGTCAGACACTCCCTCAGCGCCTTGCGAGCGTCGTAGGAGCGGAGCACGTACGGCAGCAGGGCGGAGGCGGCCGCAGCCCGCTCCTCTGGCGACCTTCCTTTGCGCATTATCTCGATGAGGGCCTGGTCCGAGCCGAAGCTCGCCGACAGCCTCAAGTCCGGCAGGGGTCCGAAGAAGGCATCCGCGGCCCCATAGCTTGCGCCTTCGAACCCCGCGGCCTCGATCCCCGAAGCCGAGGCCCCCCCGGGCCGAGCGCGGCCAGGGCGATCACGACGATCAATGTTCTCATGGTCCCTCCCGTGTTCACGATCTCACTGTCGGCGCGGGGCCCGCAGGCCGCCGCCCGACGATCCAGACGAAGAACGGCCCCGTGGGCCGCCCGAACCTCAGGATTCGCGGGGTCTTGCCCGGCTTCCTGAGCACGACCGCTCCGGCGCTGCAGCGGGTCCATCCCATCGACGCCATGCTCTACCCTCCTGTTCACAGTCTATCGCGGCTCGGCGCCGCGACGAAATCAGGGAAGCGCCTCCGGGGCGTCCAGGTCCGAGAACGGATTCGAGGATGGGCCTGCGGACGGGCTCCAGCGTTGAGACCGGCTCTTGGTCTTCGGGTTCGCTTCTTCGGGAGGGCTTCTGGGACTTGAGGGAGGGAGGGACGCGGGAACGGGAAAAGGACGGCGGCGCCCTGCCGGGCGGAGCGAGGCTGTTCGGCCTGAGCCTATATGAAGGAAGGGCGACGAGGCTCGGAAGCGCCAGCAGGTCGGCCGCCTCGGTCCGGACCGTCACGGCGGCGACCAAGGGCTTGGCCGCGGCCGGTGGAGTGGCCGCGGCCATCATGGCGGGGCCGTCCCGCGAGGAAGCCCCTCCCATGGAGGAATCCAGGTCCGCGGCGCCCGAGAGGCCTGCCAGGAGCGCGGCCCTGCGGGACGGGTCGCTCACCAGACGCTCCCAGCAGCCCAACAAGGCGAGGGCCTTGCCGGCCTCCGGATGGGAGGCGCATGGGACTTGACGGAGGCGGGAACCACTGGTACTATCTTTCGAGGACGATGGAGCCACTGGACGCCTTTCGCGGGGTGCTGCGGCGCCTGGAGCCTGCGCGCCAAGGCGGAGTGAGTATCTCCGCGCTGGCCGTCGGGGCCCTGCTCGCGCTCCCGCTCTGCGCTTGCCGCAAGCCCCCCAAGCCGCCGGAGAGCAGCCTGAGGACCGTCATGCGCTCCCTCCACGCCACCCCGCCGTGCGACGCGGCCATCCCCGCGGAGTGGCCCGCCTCCTGGCCCGTCCCCACGGGCGGCAAGGATGGGCGCGAGTACCGCGTATTCTTCTACCCTCTCTTCCGCGGGCCCGGCGGCCAGCCCGAGGTCTTCGCGCCCCTCGGCGAGGCCGTCTTCGACGGCGAGAGCGGGGCCGTCAGCTCCTGCCGCAGGCGGCCGGACCCTCCCGCCTTCGTCGCCGCCCGGCGCTGGCCGGAGGGCACGGACGGCCTCACCATCGAAGAGTTCGATCTCCTGGCGGCCAGGCTCTTCGCCGCGACCGAGGATGCCGGCCGCCAGTTCTACGCCCAGAGGATACCCTCCCAGGACGAGCTCCGGCGGCTCAAGGAATACGGCCGCCTCTTCCAGCAGCTCGCCGAGCCCGCCTTCGCCCGTCACTACCGGGAGCTCAACTTGGACTTCTGGTACTGGCTGGAGCGCCGCGACGTCTTCCCGCTGAAATAGGGATCTCGCTTGAACGACGCGCGGCACAGGCCGCGGTTATTATGGTATACTGATACCAGAATACCACATTAAGGAGCGAACATGCCCGGCATCCTCAACCTCTCGGAAGCCTCGGCCATCGGAGCCCACGCCATGATGCTCCTTGCCCGCGGACCCCGCGAGCCCCTGCGGGTCCCCGAGCTCGCCGCGCGGCTCAAGGTCTCGGCGGCCCATCTCCAGAAGGTCCTCCAGCGCCTGGCGCACGCGGGCCTGGCCCGCTCGACCCGGGGCCCCAAGGGCGGCTATGCCCTGGCGAAGCCCGCCGCCTCCATCCGGCTGGGGGATGTGTTCCAGGCCATCGAAGGCTCGCTTCCCCTGGGGGCCTGCCTGCTGGACAAGGAACGCTGCTGCATGGGAGAGTGCGTGCTGGGAGACCTGCTGCGTTCGGTCAACGAGGCCGTCGCCCGCAGGCTGCGGACCAGGCTCTCGGAGCTCTCGCCCGCGGACGGGGCGGCGAACTCGATTCCCGACGGCGCGGATGCGCCGTCGTCCCGAGCGCCGTCGGGAAAGGCGCTGGCGGACGGGGCCGGCAAGCCCTCAGGCGACAAGCGCCGTTTTGGAGGAAGAAGGCCCATCATATAAGGAGGAGGATCAGGATGAACATGTTCTGTTATCAGTGCGAGCAGACCGCCGGAGGCAAGGGCTGCACCAAGCTCGGCGTCTGCGGGAAGGGCCCGGAGACCGCGGCCCTGCAGGACGCGCTGCTGCGCGTGACCGAGGGGACCGCTCAGCACGCTCACCGGGCGCGAAAGCTCGACCATCGGGACATCGCCATCGACCGGTCCGTTCTCGAGGCCCTCTTCACGACCGTCACCAACGTGAACTTCGACCCGGAGAGGGTCTTGGCCCTCATCCGGCGGGGCCTCGATCTCAGGGACAAGGCCCGGCGGCTCCACGAGAGAGCCGCGTCCAAGGCCGGCAAGCCCGCAGAGAGGGTCTGCGGCCCCGCCGCCTGGGACCCGCCGGCGGAGAAGGAGAGCCTGCTCAAGGCCAGCCGCGAGCTCGGCGTAGACGCCCGCAGGGCCTCCGCCGGGGACGACGCGACAGGCCTCCAGGAGCTCCTGACCTACGGGCTCAAGGGCATGGCCGCCTACGCCCACCACGCCATGATCCTCGGGATTGAGTCCGACGAGGTCTACGCCTTCTTCCATGAGGCCCTCTCCTTCCTGGCCGACGACCCGAAGGACATCGGCGAGCTCCTCAAGTGGAACCTCAAGTGCGGCGAGGTCAACCTCAAGGTCATGGGCCTGCTCGACGCGGCCAACACCGGCGCCTACGGCCACCCCGCGCCCACCAAGGTCCGCGTGGAGCCCGTGAAGGGAAAGGCCATCCTGGTCTCCGGCCACGACCTCAAGGACCTGGAGGAGCTGCTCAAGCAGACCGAGGGCTCCGGCGTCAACGTCTACACCCACGGCGAGATGCTCCCGGCCCACGGCTACCCGGGCCTCAAGAGATACAAGCACCTCGTGGGCAACTACGGCGGGGCCTGGCAGGACCAGCAGAAGGAGTTCGCCAAGTTCCCCGGCGCCATCCTCATGACCACGAACTGCATCCAGAAGCCCGCGGACTCCTACAAGGGCCGCATCTTCACGAGCGGCCTGACGGCCTGGCCGGGCGTGGCCCACGTCAAGGACCGCGACTTCGCCCCGGTCATTTCGGCGGCGCTCGCGGCCGAGGGCTTCGCCCAGGACGGGCGTGAGGCGTCCCGCCTTGCGGGACAGTCCCTTCCTCCAAGTGATGGGAATGGGACGTCCATCATGGTCGGGTTCGGCCGCAGGGCGGTCTTGAGCGTGGCCGACAAGGTGATCGACGCGGTCAAAGGCAAGAAGATCCGGCACTTCTTCCTCATCGGCGGCTGCGACGGCGCCAAGCCCGGCCGCAACTACTACACGGACCTGGCCCTTGCCGTGCCCAAGGACTGCGTCATCCTGACGCTGGCATGCGGCAAGTACCGGTTCAACAAGCTCGACTTCGGCGACATCGGGGGCATCCCGAGGCTGCTCGACGTCGGCCAGTGCAACGACGCCTACTCGGCCATCCAGATCGCCATGGCCCTGGCGGGGGCCTTCAAGTGCGGGGTCAACGACCTGCCCCTCTCGCTCATCCTGTCCTGGTACGAGCAGAAGGCGGTCTGCATACTGCTGACCCTGCTGCACTTGGGGATCAGGAACATCCGGCTGGGGCCCAGCCTCCCGGCCTTCGTGACCCCGGCCGCGCTCAAGGTCCTGGTGGACAAGTTCGCCATCGCGCCCGTGAGCGCCCCGGCCAAGGACCTCGAGGCCATCCTCGGGGCGAAGGCGGCGGCTTAAGCTGAAAGCATGAAACGCAAGATCGTCCGATTCGACGAGGATAAGCGCGACGGCTGCGGGCTCTGCGTGGACGCCTGCGCCGAGGGCGCCATCCAGGTAGTCGACGGCAAGGCCAGACTGGCGCGCGAGCTCTACTGCGACGGGCTAGGCGCCTGCCTCGACGTCTGCCCTCGGGACGCCATCATCATGTCGGAGCGCGACGCCCCCGCGTTCGACCCGACGGCCGTCGAGGAGCGTCTCAAGAAGCTCGGCCGTCCCTTGCCCCCCAAGGCCGGCCATGGGCACGCGCCGGCTCCCCCTCACGCCGGCCATGCCCCTGCTCCGGACGCGGCCCGGGCACACGGGGGAGGCCACGGAGGCTGCCCCGGCTCGCGGATGATGGACTTCGGCGCCAAGCCCGCGGGCGGCGCCTCCGGGCCTCCCGACGGCCCTGCGGCGCCGGGCGAGAGGAGCACGGCTGCGCCCGGGGCCTCGGGAGACGTCTCCTCCCAGCTCTCCCAGTGGCCGGTCCAGCTGCGCCTGGTGTCTCCGGCCGCGCCCTACTTCCAGGGAGCCGACGTCGTGCTCGCGGCCGACTGCGTGGCCTACGCCCTGGGCGACTTCCACGCCAGCCACCTCAAGGGCAAGAAGCTCGCCATCGCCTGCCCCAAACTCGACGACGGCCAGGAGGAATACCTCGAGAAGCTCGTGGCGCTCATCGACGAGGCCAAGATCAACACCTTGACCGTGATGATCATGCGGGTCCCGTGCTGCCGAGGGCTCCTCGGCCTGGCCCAGCGGGCCCTGGAGGCGGCCAAGCGCAAGGCGCCGCTCAAGGCCGTGGTGGCGGGCATCCAGGGCGGCGTGCTCTCCGAGGAATGGGTGCGGGCCTGACCGCGAGCCTTCGGATTTTGTATCGTCCTGCCCGTGAGAGTCGCCGAGGACCTTCCTCGACTGGTCGGCTACGCCCGGCGCAACCGGCGCGGCTTGGCCGTTGCCGGGTCCTTGGGGGTCGTCCTCGCGCTCGTGGTCCTCTTCGGCCCCCCTAGGCTCTTCGAATATTCGGAGTCGCCCGGCTTCTGCGCGGCCTGCCACGTCATGAAGGAGCACTACGAATCCTGGACGCACATGGGCTCGCACCGGTCCAAGCGCTGCATCGACTGCCACCTCCCGAACCGGCACTGGGCCCCGCACCTCCTTTGGAAGGGGATCGACGGCGCCAAGGACGTCCTTTCTTTTTTCTCCGGCTTGGTCCCTGACCCCATCGTCCTGAGCGCCCGTGGCCGGCGCACGGCCCAGGACAACTGCGTCCGGTGCCACGAGGGGATGGTGTCGCGCATCGACGGCTCCCGCCCGTGCTCGAACTGCCACCGGCGGGCCACGCACAAGGGAGCCGGCCTGATCGACACGAGGTAGAGACATGAAGAGATGGTTGTCGTCGGCGTGCATGCTGGCGGCCGGGGCCGCCTCCTGGTGGGCCTGCTCCCCGCCCGAAGCCAAGCCGGTCCGGCCGGTCAAGGTAAGCGTTGGCGAGATCGACCCCGCCGAGTGGGGCAAGGCCTGGCCCCTACACTATGTCAGCTGGGCCCTGACCCGCGAGCCCTCGCCCGCGGGTTCGAGCCGCTACAAGCGGGGGTTCGACGCGAGGAAGACCTACGACAAGCTCTCCGAGTACCCCTACCTGGCGCTCCTGTTCGACGGCTGGGGCTTCGGAGTGGAATACAACGAGCCCCGAGGCCACTCCTGGATGCTCGAGGAGCAGGTCCAGGTCGTCGACAAGTCTCGGATGAAAGCCGGCGGGGTGTGCCTCTCCTGCAAGACCCCCTACGCCTCGCGCCTCCGCAAGGAGCTCGGAGGCGACTACTACCGCAAGCCTTTCGAGGAGGTCCACGGCCGCATCCCGGAGAAGCACCGCCTGTTGGGCGCGGCGTGCTCCGACTGCCACGAACACACTGCCGCGGGCCTGCGCATCGATCGGGACTTCACCCTGGGAGCGGCGCTTCGCTCCATCGGCAAGGACCCCTCCAAGCTGCACCCGGTCGAACTGCGCAGCCTCGTCTGCGCCCAGTGCCACGTCACCTATTGCATCCCCAAGGACAAGGAGAAGAAGTCCGTGGGCCTGTTCTTCCCCTGGCAGGGCGCCAAGGACGGCCGCATCGCGGTCGAGACCGTCATCGCGCACGCCCGGAAGAACCACGAATGGACGCAGTCCGTAACGGGGTTCCCCTTGGGCTTCATCCGCCATCCGGAGTACGAGCTGTTCTCGAACGATTCCCCCCACTGGAAGGCCGGCGCCGCCTGCGCGGACTGCCACATGCCCTATCAGCGCGCGGGCTCCTACAAGATCTCGGACCACCGGATCATGAGCCCCCTCAAGAACGGCCTGCGCGGCTGCGTCCAGTGCCACCCCGAGACCCCGGAGTGGCTGCGCGAGAGGGTCTACGCGACCCAGGACCGGACCGTGTCCCTGCTCAACCGCGCGGGCTACGCGACCGCCGTCGCGGCCAAGCTCTTCGAGCTGGCGAACCGGGAGCGCTCCAGGGACAAGACGCGCACCGGCGTCCCGGATGCCGCGAGCGTCGGCGGGGCCTCACGGATCGATCAGGCGCTCTACGCCGGGGCCAAGGGCTTCTACGAGGAGGCCTTCTACCGGCTCGTGTTCGTCGGCGCCGAGAACTCGGTGGGGTTCCACAACCCCGCCGAGGCCCTGCGCGTGCTCGGCGACGCCGTGGCCTACGCGGGCAAGGCCGAGGCGCTCCTGCGCCAAGCCCTGGCCCAGGCCGGGGTCAAGGTCCCGGCCAAGGTGGACCTGGAGCTTCCCAAGCACCTCGACGGCCGCGGCGAGAGGAAGCTCATGTTCGACCCCGCGGTCGAGATCAAGGACCCGTTCGGGACGCAGGCCGCCTTCTAGGGTGGGTCAGGGCCGCGACAGCCTGGCCTTGAGCACCCACCAGTAGCCCTCCGCCAGGCGCCAGAGGCTCAGCTTGGAGTCCCCCTTCCTGCGGTCCGCGAACTCGATGGGCACTTCCTTGATGCGCAGGCCCGCGGCCTGGGCCCGGGACAGGACCTCGTGCACGATGGAGGGGCCGCGGGATTTCAGAGTCTCGGGCTGGATGGCCTCCATGGCCTTGCGGCTGAAGCAGCGGAACCCCGAGTTGCAGTCGAGGACCGGCAGGTCGAGCGCGCCCCGGGCGAAGGCGTTGGCGGCCTTGGTGATGAGCCTGCGCGAGAGCCCCCGCTCCCGGTCGGCCCCGCCCCAGACGAACCGCGACCCGACGGCCAGGTCGCAGTCCTTCATGGCCGCGAGGAGCTCCGGGACGTGCCTGGGCTGGTGCGAGAAATCCGCGTCCATCTCCACGATGAAGTCGGCGCCCAGGATGAGAGCCTCCAGGAAGCCGTCGCGGCCCGCCCAGCCGCGGCCGGGCGGGCCGGCGCGGGTCAAGAGGCGCAAGCCGTGGTACCTGCCCTCCTTGATGAGCCCCTCGACGATGGCCGAGGTGCCGTCCGGGCTCTCGTCGTCGACGATCAGCGCCTCGAGCCCGCGGACCTTCAGGCCGTAGAGGGCGTCGATCAAGGCCGCGATGTTGTCCGCCTCGTTGTAGGTGGGGATGACCGCCAGGACCTTTAGATGGCTCATGCGGACTCTCCGAGCCGCCTGTCGCCCACACCTTTCCTGATAGCGCAGGTGACGCTCGGGCTCCGCCCTCGACCGCGCCGTCCGCCCGCCGACAGCCACCTGCCGACCGCGTCCGCGACCCTCCCGGCCGGCAGGCGGTCCAGGCAGGTCTTGGCCAGGCGGCAGCGCGGACGGTAGAAGCAGGAGCAAGCCAAGGCCGGCGCGATCTTCTCCCCGCGGCCGAAGACGTCGAGCTCCGCGGCCGATGTCGGCCCGACCAGCGCGAAGGTCTTCTTCCCGAGCGCCGCGGCCACATGGAGGGCCAGGGTGTCCGTGGTCACCACCGCCTCGCAGAGCTCCACCAAGGCCGCGAAGGACCTCAAGTCCTGCTTCGTCCCAGGGTCGACGAGCGGCACGCCCGCGCGGCGCGCCAGGCCCGCGATGGTCTTGTTGCGGGACGATTCGTCCCTGCCTCCGAAGAGGAGGATGGGCCGGCCGAAGCGCCGATGCAGGGTCCGGGCGAGGCGCGCGGCGCTCTCGACCGAGAGCTGCTTCGAGGGCCAGCGCCGGCCCGCCCCGGGATTGAGGCCGATCGGGGCGGGCCGGCCCGCGAGGCCGGCGTTACGGCCGAGCGTTCTCGCGAACGTCCTGTCTTCCTCAGAAAGCACCAGGATCGGGCGCAATTCATTCCTATCCCTGGGGATCGGAAGTCCGAGGACCTTCAGCCACAGCTCCGCGTAGGTCAGCGAGTTGGCGGCCTTGAGCGCGTCGGCATGGGCGAGGCTCCCGTCCGCGGACCTGTTCAGCAAGCTCATGTCGTAGTAGCGGGCGCTCGACGGCGTGTAGGAGAGCCTTCCCTCCCGCGCGACCACGCCGACGAGCTCCCCTTGGGCCGACTCCTCGGCCAGCCGAGCGGCGGCGGCGTCCTCTTCCAGGCTCAAGACCAGGTCGAACGGACCGAGTTTGCAGGCCCCCGGCTCCGCCGAGGCGCGGTCCAGGGCGGAGCCCCTGGCCTTCCAGGATATTGGATGGCCAGGTCCCGGCGGTCCTTCGGGGATGGCGTTGACCGCCGAGGCCGGGTCGACGACCCCCAGCGCCGCGATCCAGGGATTGGTCTCCAACAGCGGCGCCGCCTCCCGGGAGGTCAGCCACGCGATCCGGGCCCGGGGATGGCGCGCGGCCAGGGGCCGGAGCAGCGAGGTGGTGCGCAGCACGTCGCCCAAAGCCGAGAGCTTGACGATTAGGATGCGCTTCACGGAACGGTGATTTTGCCGTCCCTGATGGTGAAGCCCGGCAGGTCGATGAAGAAGGGCGTCTCGGCGTTGGGCTCGAGCGAGACCGTGACCCGGCTCAAGGTTCCCAGCACCCAGACCGGCAGCGGCGTCACCCCGACGTCGAGCCGTTCGACCGAGACGACGACGCTCTTCGGCGAGTCGCGCATCGCCGCCGAAAGCCACAGGCGGACCGAGATCCCTTTGATGGTCGCGTCGACCACGATGTCCTTCTCCAGGCCGAGGCTCTTGACCTTGAGCCCCTTGACCCGCTTCTCCAGGAAGGCCTTGAGGTCCTCCGCGGCCACCGAGAGCGACTTGAGCTTGAGCCTCTGCATCTCCAGGAAGCGCAAGTCGTCCCAATAGGATTGCGCGACTGGCATGTTGGACGCCAGCGGGATGAAGCCGACCCCCTCCATCACCGCGTCCAACCCCGAGACCTTCAAGTCCCTGATGGAGACCTCCTTGGCAAGGACCTCGACCGACTCGAAGACCCCCTTGGCCCCGTTCCAGCGTCCGACATCGAGCCTCAAGCGGCTGGCCGTGACCGAGGTGGAGATGAAGGAATCGAAGCTCGCCCGCCCGCTCCTGAGGGGGGGCGTCCGCAGCCGCTTGCGCTGGTAGAGCACGGCCTCCGACTGGTCCGGCAAGGGCCAACGGCGCGCCGGCTCGTAGGCGGCGGCGACCCATTGGTCCGGGTCCTGGATGATGGCCGCGGCCTTGGGCAGCCCCTCGATCACCTTCTCCGGGCCCAGGCAGCCCTTCTTCAGCACGATGAACTGCGAGAACTCGCACAGGCGGCTGTTGACCCCCCGGATACTCACGGCGGAGGAGAGCTTCTCGCGCTTGACGGTCCAGCTGAAGTTCGGCCCGTTGAAATAGGTGTCGTTGGCCACCAGGGTCAGGTTGGCGGCCGGCGCGGTCTTGTCCCGACGGGAGTCGACCTCGCGCAGGATCTCGCCGATCTTCCAATCCTCCCGCCGGGGGGGATCGCCCGGGGTCAACTCGATCGGAGGGAACGGCACGTATTTCGCGTACGGCAGCTTCACCGTCAACGGCGCGATCCAGCCCGCGGAGAAATTGACCGCCAGGAGCAGCTGGAAGCCCGCCAGGGCCCAGGTCACGGGCTTGGGCCAGCCCGCGATGGCGAGGGACGCGGCCAGCGGGACCAGGCCGGGCAGGAAGAAGCGCATCTGCCGGTTGGGGACGAGCGCCCAGATGAAGTAGGCGAAGAAGACCCCGGCCGGGAGCACCCACCAGAGGTTCTTGTTGCGCTGCGCGTCCGGGATCCAGAGCCCGAGCCAGGCCAGGAACCAGAACGGCGCGCCCAGGGCGTTGATGGATTCCATGAAGTACTGCAGGAAGGCCCACCCTCGCGTGACCGGGACGCCGTAGTCGGCGGAAGCCTGCAGGAGCCTCGGCACGAGGATCGGCAGATGGGCCGCGTACCACGGCGCGCACCCCGCGATCCCGATGGCGGCCGCGACCACGGCCTTGTGACGGCATTTGCCGTCGAAGAGGGCCGCGGCCCCCATCAGGTAGGCCGGCGCCATGTAGGTGAAGAAGCTCCACTTATGCAGCATCCCGGCCGCGAACAGCGCGCCGAAGGCGAGCGACCCCGGCCAGCGCCGGAATCCCCGGGACGCCAACAGCGCCCAGAAGGCCAGGCCGGCGAAGGCCGCGACCGAGAGGTCCACGAGCTGGGTGTGGTAGAGCCTGGCCACGATGGGGGTGGCTGCGAAGGCGATGGCCGCGGCGAGGGCCGTGGCGTCCGGCCGGAAATGGTAGGCGATCATGAAGACGGAGAGGGTCATGAGCGCCAGGTACACCCAGTTGATCCTGAGCGAGGTCGCGACCGGGTCCGCCGGGTCCATCAGGAGCATCATGCCCAGGTGATAGAGCGGCGGGAAAGGCGGCATGCCCGGCTTGGGCGCGAGCTTCCATATCTTGCCCAGGTCGCGGTCCGCCCATGCGTCGCGGTAGTCGAGCGCGATCTCGAGGTGGACCGATTGGTCCCAGGCCGGAGGCCGCGACTCCCGGCCCGAGAAGGACTTCAGGGCCAGCGCGGCCGCCGCCAGGAAGACGGCCAGGCCCAGGAGCCCGATGATGAACGGGGCGGGGCCTACGGCAAGGCCCTGGTCCTCGGCGCTTTCGTCGGTCGACACGGGCATAAGTATATTAATTTTTGTAGAATCCCACCTTAGGGCTCGCTAAGAAACAAGCGACGCCCTTCGGAGGCCCGATGTCGAGACGATTTCCAGGCGCGACGAGGGAAGTCCCGGCGCTGAAGCGCCGGGATGACCGAGCAACGACGAAATCGGCCGACAGCGGGCCTCCCCGAAGGGCCGGGGCGCTTTTGGGCTGCGCCTTCGTCCCGAACTTCCACACGGCGCAGGTTCGGGACTGTCCCTTCCTATCATCATTGGAATGGGACGTCGTTCGTCGCTCACACCATGCCGCATCAGAGTCACACCTCGGCGGCATGGTGCTCGCTCCTCACTCCTCGGCTCCAAAATCGCCTCCGGCGAAGTGCGTCACTTATTTCTTAGCGAGCCCTTAATGTTGGCCCTCATCCTCATCGGCGGGAAAGGCACGCGGCTGCGGCCCTTCACCTGCAAGCGTCCCAAACCGCTCCTGCCCCTGGTCAACAGGCCTTTCCTCGAGTATCAGTTCGACGTGCTCAAGGCCCATGGCGTGCGGGACGTCGTCCTGTGCGCGTCCTACCTGCCGGGCCGGTTCAAGCGGGTCTTCGGAGACGGCCGCAGGCTCGGGCTGCGCCTGCGCTACGTCCGGGAGGTCCGCCCGCTGGGCACGGGCGGCGCCGTCAAGAACTGCGAGCGGCACCTCCGCGGGACCTTCCTGGTCTTCAACGGCGACGTGCTCAGCGCCATCGACCTCACCGGCTTCCTGCGCAACCACCGCCTCAAGCGCGCCGACGCCTCCATCGCGCTCACCAGGGTCAAGGACCCGACGCTCTACGGCCTCGTAGAGACCGACCGCGGAGGGCGCGTCCGCAGCTTCCTCGAGAAGCCCTCGTGGGACGAAATCCGGACGAACACCGTCAACGCCGGCGCCTACGTCTTCGAGCCGCGAGCGCTCGACCTCATCCCCAAGGGGACCGTCCACTCCCTGGAGCGCGGGCTGTTCCCCCGCCTGCTGGAGGCTCGGCGCCGGGTCTTCGGCTACGTCACGGCAGGCTATTGGATGGACATCGGCACCGTCGAGAAATACCTCCAGGCCCACCTGGACGTCCTCAGCGGCGCGGCCGGACTGCCCATCGGAGCGGCGGGCCGGACCAAGCGCGCCCGACGCAGCCGCGTCCCGGCGGACCGCGTCAGGGCCTGCGGCCGGGCGGTGCGCCTCGGGCGCGAGATCGCCTGGCCCGAAGGCGGGGGGTTGACCGTCCTCGGCGACGGCGCGGCCGTGGGGGATTTCGTCCGGTTCTCCGGGCACGTCTGCGTCGGCCCCGGCTGCGTGATCGGCCGGGGCGCCCAGCTCGAGGACTGCGTGATCCTGGAGGGGACCCGGATCGGCGATGGGGCGACGCTCAAGCGCTGCGTGGTCGGCGAACGCTGCCTAATTGGCGCCAACACGGCCGTGGCCGCGGGACGCTTCGCTGCCGTGGCCGGAGGGTCCGTCGTCGCGCCGTACAGCTTTCTCTGAAATGATTCGCCCCGCCTGCCGCCCTGGACCGCGCCCCGGCGCAGTCAGCGTCATCAAGAAGCCCTGGGGCCGCGAGATCCTCTATGCCCGGCACCCGCGATACGCCGGAAAGGTCATCGTCGTCAACGGGGGCCACCGGCTGAGCCTCCAGTACCACGTCGAGAAGCACGAGACCATCTTCGTCCTCGACGGACGGCTCGTCCTTCGGCTCGGGGAGCGCTCGCGCGTCCTCAAGGCGGGGATGGCGGCCGCCATCCCGCCCCGCACGGTCCATCGGTTCGAAGCGCGCTTCGGCCGCGTCACCGTGCTCGAGGCCTCGACCCCGGAGCTCGACGACGTCGTCCGGCTCGAGGACGATTACGGCCGGACGTCCCATTCCCATCCCTTACAGGAAGGGACTGTCCCGCAAGGCGGGACTCCGACAAAGCCCGCACCCAAAAGGAGGCGCCATTCAGGGCGGAATGCATGATCGACCCCATCAGATTCGGGACGGACGGCTGGAGAGGCGTGATGGCCCGGGACTTCACTTTCGACAACGTCCGGCGCGTGGCCCAGGCCCTCGCGGACTTCATCACGGACGAAGCCCAGAAGACCGCCGCCAAGAGACGCGGCCTGACCCAGCCCATCTGGATCGGCTACGACCGGCGCTTCCAGTCCGACTCTTTCGCCCGAGAGATCGCCCGGGTCCTGCGCGGGAACAGGCTCAACCCCTGCCTCCTCGCGGAGCCCCTGCCTACCCCCGCGGTGAGCCTGCTGACCCACCGCTCCAAAGGGCTGGGCTTGATCGTCACGGCCAGCCACAACCCGCCGCACTACAACGGCATCAAGATCAAGTCCGAGGGCCGCGTCGTGCCCGACGGGTTCACCCGCATGGTCGAAGCCCACATGGACAAGACCATGCCGGCCTTGAACAGCGATTTCCCGGTCAAATCCTGCCGCGACGTCTACCTCCAGTACGTCCGGTCCAGGGTCGACCCCTCCAGGCTCTCATCGAAACTGCGCCACCCGGTCGTCATCGACTACCTCCACGGCTCGGCCGCGGGCTTGATGGAGAAGCTCCTGCCGTCCAAGAACCTCGTGACCATCCGGTCCGAACACGACCCCCTCTTCGGCGGGGTCAACCCCGAGCCCATCGAAGCGAACCTGGAGCGGCTCATCGAGAAGGTCCGGCAGGTCAAGGCGTCCATGGGCATCGCCCTCGACGGCGACGGCGACCGGGTGGGCGTGGTCGACGCCGGCGGGGTTTACTACACCCCCTGCCAGATCTACCCCATGATGATCGAGTACCTCGTGGAGAAGAGGAAGCTCAAGGGGAAAGTCGTGCAGTCGGTCTCCCTGGGCCGCCTCTCGGCGCGCGTCGCGGCGAGCCGGAACCTCCCCTTCGAGGAGGTGCCGGTGGGGTTCAAGTTCGTGGCCGACAAGCTCGCCGAAGGCGACGCGGTGATCGGGGCCGAGGAGTCGGGCGGCTACGCCTGGAAGGGCGGCCTGCCGGAGCGCGACGGGCTGGTGACGGCGCTCCTCCTCTTGGAGATGTGCCTGTCCCAGCATCAGCCCCTCTCGGCGCTGTGGAAGAAGGTCGAGGAGAAGTACGGCAAGTCGGCCTTCAAGCGCGTCGACGTCCGCATCCATCGGCCCGTGGCGGACAAGGCGGTCTTCGCCGCCAAGCTCCTCAAGAAGCTGCCTAAGAAGGTCCTGGGCCTGCCCATCAAGGAGACCTCCCAGATCGACGGGCTCAAGATCGTGCTCGAGGACACCTCCTGGCTCCTGATGCGCCCCTCCGGCACGGAGCCCGTCATGCGGCTCTACGCCGAGACCGACGAGCCGCAGAGGACGGCGGACCTCCTCGACCTCGCGAAGAAGTGGGTGGCCGTCGGCCACGGCTAGGCCGGCCCCAAAATTTGTATACTTCTCGGGTACGTCACCGTCTACGAAGCGGCCGTCCGGGACATCCGCCGGCTGATTCGCGTGGAGACCCGTCATGAACAACTCATCGCGCCGGCAGCGCCGTCTAGGCAAGTACTTCTTCACTTCCGAATCCGTCACCGAGGGGCATCCTGACAAGGTCTGCGACCAGATCTCCGACGGCGTCCTCGACGCGGTCTTCGCCGACGACCCCGCGGGGCGCGTGGCGTGCGAGACCTTCGTCACGCGCGGCATGGTCATCGTGGGCGGCGAGATCACCACGAGGACCTTCGTCGACATCGACCAGCTCGCCCGCCGGATCATCAACGACATCGGCTACAACCATCCCAAGTTCGGCTTCGACGCCGCCTCCTGCGCGGTCTTGAACGCCATCGGCCGGCAGTCGCCCGACATCGCCCAGGGCGTCGACACCGGCGGCGCGGGCGACCAAGGCATCATGTTCGGCTACGCCTGCCGGGAGACGCCCGATCTCATGCCCCTGCCCATCATGCTGGCGCACAAGCTCTGCCGCAAGCTCTCGGAGACGCGGCGGGCGGGTGTCCTCCCCTACCTGGGCCCGGACGGCAAGTCCCAGGTGACGATCGAGTACCTCGACGGCAGGCCCCTGCGCGCCGAGACCGTGGTCCTCTCCACCCAGCACACCGAGGAGATCCTCGACCGGAGCGGCCGCCATGTCACGGACGCGGCCCGCGAAGAGATCATCGACACCATCATCCGGCCCGTGCTCGGGCGCAGGCTCATCGACTCCAAGACCCGGTTCCTCATCAACCCCACCGGCAAGTTCGTGGTGGGCGGCCCCGCCTCGGACACGGGCGTGACCGGCCGCAAGATCATCGTGGACACCTACGGCGGCCGCGCCCCGCACGGCGGCGGCGCCTTCTCCGGCAAGGACCCCACGAAGGTGGACCGGTCGGCCTGCTACATGGCGCGCTGCATCGCCAAGAACGTCGTGGCCGCGGGCGTCGCGACCGAGTGCACGGTCCAACTCGCCTACGCCATCGGCGTGGCGGAGCCGGTCGGCGTCTACTTCGACACCCACGGCACCGGCCTCGTGGAGGAGGACCGCATCGAGGCGGCCGTGCGCCGGCACTTCCAGCTGACGCCGAGGGGCATCATCTCCCAGCTCAAGCTCCGGCGGCCCATCTACCGCGCGACGGCGGCCTTCGGCCACTTCGGCCGCGAGGAAGCCTCCTTCGAGTGGGAGAAGACCGACAAGGCGGCCGTCCTGCGCGACGACCTGCTGGGGAACGGCAAGCGCGGGAAATGCCGCTCGAGCCGCGCCTGCTTTGCAGGCCCGGCGCAGGCCTTGCAGGCCGCGGCGTAGGAGTCCGGCAGGCTGCCTTGAAAGAGGTTACGCTGGACCCCGACCTGAAGCTCGCGCTGCGGGTCTGGTGGGCCTTCACCTGGCGCTCCGGCATCTTCATGGTCGTCGGGGCCTTGGCCTTGTCGGCCCTCTCCGCGGCCTTGTTCGCCCTGCCGGCGCGCATCCTGCCGCTGTTCGCGCGCAAGCCCTTGGCCGTCTGCTTCACCATCCTCATCTTCGGCGTGGTCTTCTACGCCCAGGTGGCGGTCTTCCGCATCATCCTGCGCATGGACTTCGGGGATTTCCGGGTCCGCGTGACGGCGCCTCCGGCCTCGACCGCGCCGGAAGGAACGGAACCTAGCAGGATTGCCGGTGTCTAACCTCCCGGACGAGAACGAATTCCTGGCCCAGAACGCGGCTCTGGTCTACAACCTGTCTCTGCGCCTGGTGGGGAACCCCGCCGATGCCGAGGACCTGGCTCAGGACGCGCTCTTGAGGGCCTTGAAGGCCCTGCCCGGATTCCGGGGTGAGTCGTCGCTCTCCACCTGGGTCTACCGCATCACCGTCAACACCTGGAAGAACCGGGTCCGATCCGAGAAGAGGCGGGGGTTCTGGCGGACGGTCTCCCTCAACCTCTTCACGGGAGAGGAGGCTGACGAGGAGCCCGCCTTCAAGGCCCCGGACCCGCCGCTGGACGCGGGCCTCGAGGCCGGGGAGAGGGAGACGATGATCCAAGAGGCGCTCGCGGAGCTCGACGAAGACGACCGGGCCGTGATCGTGCTGCGCGACATCGAAGACAAGCCCTACCGGGAGATCGCGGCCGTCTTGCGCGTCCCCGAGGGGACGGTGAAATCGAGACTCTCCCGCGCGCGGGAAGCGCTCCGTCGGAAGCTCAAGAACCGCCTGACCGTGCCATGACCATGAACCGCATGAATCGCGCGTCGGTGCCGCCATGAAGAGCCACGTGGTTGAGCTCCTCTCCGCCTTCCTGGACGGGGAGCTCTCGCCGGAGCAGTCCCGGTCCGTGGAAGCGCACCTTAGCGGATGTTCCGACTGCCGCAGCCGGCTCGAGGACCTCCGCTCCCTCTCCAAGATGCTCTCGAGCCTCCCCAAGCGGGAACTGCCGGCAGGCTTCCTCCAGCGACTGAGAGCCCGCCAAGCCAGGGACGCGGTCGAGGGCCGGCGCTTGCCGTTCTTCGCCTGGACCATGCCGGTCCGCGCTGCCGCCATGGCTCTCAGCGCCCTGGTCGTCATGTTCGTGGCCTACGAGGGCCTGCGCGAAAGAGGCTCCGCGGCGCTCCCCGCCTCCCAGGAGGCGGCTGACAGCTTCCTTGACAAAGGTGGAGCCGTCAAGCCCGAAGCCAAAGGAGCTGCCGCACCCGTCGCGATGCGCGCCGCAGCGCGGCAAGGGAAGGTCCCATTGGGGCCCAAAGCCGCTGCCTTCCGCCAGAAGACGCGGGCCTTGAGCCATCTGGCCTCGGGCGCCGCCACCGGCGCCCCGTCGGGCGCTGCCGCCTCCCTCCTGGGCGCTCAAGCTGAAGCCCCGACCGTCGCTCCGTCCGCGGCCCCCACCCCCCCGGCTCCGCCAGCCTTGGCGGGAGGAGCGCCGCTCGGCGAGTCGGCTCAGGCCGGGCCGCGCTACACCAACGAGGAGTTGCAGGCGATGCTCGAGGCCGAGAAGAAGCGCATGGGCATCGAGCGCATCGTCCCCCCCCGGCAGAAGCCGTTCCCGAGCGATGAGGAATGGATCGGCGCCCCCCATCCGGACCGGCAGGACATCTCCCCCAAAATGGCCGCGGCCCACATCGAGGGCGACACTCCGGCCATCATCACGCCGACGAGCCTGCAGACCGCGGCGGCGCCGGCAGGCATCTCCCTGGGGCCGCCGGGGACCAGGGGCGAAGGCAGGACCTTCGCCCCTGCCCGCCAACGCCCATCCCGATGGCAGCCGGGGCGCTCGGACTCCGCCCTGGACCGCGCCGCGGACGCTTCAGCCGCCCCCAAGGATGTCCGGGCTTTCGGCAAGACCGAAGTCCTGGCGGCCCGGTCGAAGGAGGAACTCGACCTGGTCTGGACCCGCCACAACATCCTCCTCCCCAAGCCCACCGTGGACTTCAGCCGGCAGATGGTGGTCCTGGTCCCCCCCTCCGAGGAGGACAATTCCGCCTGCGACATCCTTTCGACCGAAGAGACCGCCTCCGCCCTGCTGGTCCGATGCCGCAAGAGGGAATCCTCCTACGGCGAGCGGTCCCTCTCGGTCTCCTTCCGGGTCGTCCCCATCAAGGATCTCCCGCTGCGGCTCGAGACCGTAAAGTAAACCGCGCCGTCCCAGAGAGCCCGGAAAGCCGAGCCACTTTCACGCCTCAGCTATGGGGGCCTCTGCGCATCTTTCGAGGCATCAGCCGCCTCTTGCAGAGCCCCGACGTCGTTCTTAAGCCCACCCGGCTCATTTCCTGAAGGCCCGGCCACACCCTTCGTCCCCCCCTGAGCGTTCCGTGAAGGCCCGACTGCGCTCCCCACCCCATACAGGTCCTCCACCCCACACAGCGCGTTCCCAGACGCTCCGGCCGCACCCTCCACTCCATCGGACCCTTCTCCCGGAGGAGTGGAAGCTCCCTGCAGGATGTCTGACGCTCTTCTCGAAGGGCCGAAAACGTCCCGCGCCAAGAGCAGGTTATGAGACCGGCACAGAAGCCGGACATTGGCGGGGTCGTTCGATGCCCCACCCAGGGCCCACGGCGCCACATGGTCGAACTGGAGGAAGGACCGCGCGCCGCATCTCAGGCCGTCCTCAGAGACATACGTGCACCTGCCGCCATCCCGCAGCCACACGGTCTTGCGCACCCAACGCGGGATGCGCCGTGCCCTAGCCAGTGATGGCCGGCGAATGGCTGGACCTCCCCGTTCCAGATCCGATTTCTCCAGCAGGGCGTCGAACGCGGCCTCTACCAGGTCTTCGAGCCTCCCTGCAGGGTATCGGTGCCTGAAGCGCTGTCGCGCTCGTTCGACCTTTGCGAGGAGCCTCGCCGAACCGACGAAGGCAAACCTCACCCGGCCCGTCTCAGGCGTCGATGACGCGGAGGATGCCGCGGCCGCAACGCCCGGAGAGCCTGCTCCGCCGTTCCCTCCATTGCCAGAGCAACCGCCGCCATCATGCGCGTCAGGGGCACCCCCATCGCAGGGACCGCCGCCGCCTGCGTCCGCTGCCAGGACACGCCCATCGCAAGGGCTCCCGCCTCTCTCCGCGAGCGGGGCGAAGAGGGGGCCAACGCGGCCCAAATCCTCCTTGCATGTCGCGCTCGCGCCGACAGCGATGACTTTGATGGAATCCCGAGGTTCTGCCTTGCTGCCGGCCAAGCCGGCAGCAAGAATCTCGAGATCCCTTCTGGTCTTTCCGCATGCGGCCGCGAGCAGCTGTTCCTGGTTGCGGTCATTGAGGTGCGGTCCTACGGTCTGAAGGCCCGACAGATGCAGACGGCCGTCAGCTACGAGCCGCAGAATCAACGGATACTCCCGCGACAGCCTTGCCGCGTATATCCTCTTGTACGCCTCCTGTTCGCTGTATCCGAGGACGCGGGCGCAGTACTCGAACGTCGACTGGTAAGCCTTACGCTCCGCGATACGGCGCCGGTCGAACTCGGCAAGATGCTCCAGAATCGCGGCCAGATTTCCGCATTCGACCCTGACAAGATTCTTCAGGGCGCATTCCAACAGCTCGTCGCCGATTGCGTGATTCATTATGCCTCCCGGTGCCAGGGTTGTAGAACTCTCCCCGGGGAGAGTTCTAAATCTTTGAAAGCCTGACACCATCCCATCCTCTCGCCCCTCGCGATTCCCGTTCGCTCCCTCCCAGGCCATCCCGTTCCCTGGCGCCTGGACCATCCCGTTCCCTCCCTCCCCGGCCATCTGCTCGACTGCCTCCACCGCTGTCTTCATCTCCGGCTCGACCCCCGGGCTTGCGCGCCGGCCGATTCGCCTCGCGCCATGCCTCTCTCGCTTGCCGCCCCAAGCGGTACACGGCACCGCTCCGCCGCATCTCCACGGACCCGCATCCGACAATCTATATAGTTTCTGCTCGCAAAGTCCTGCGCGGCGAGTTCTTCCCGGCGAAAAACGCGCGTCCTGACCATCCGCGGCCGCAACCACCTGCCGCCGCGGCTGCGAGAAC
>JACQWX010000089.1 GCA_016209035.1 Elusimicrobiota bacterium
ATTTGATGGCGCTTTGCTGGTTACTGTTAGTCTATACGCTGAGGCTGGCCGTGACTGCGGGGATGTCTCCGACGAGAATACGTGGCAGAGGAGGCGGCTGCTAACCCCGCTCCATCCCCTCTCGCGGTAAACTCACGCTAGCAGGTCACGCTGACGTTGTCGCAGAGGAGCGGCGGGAAGAGTCCCCCCATGGCCGGAGCGGGCGTGTCGCCCAGCGCGACCACGTTCTTAAGCGTCTCGTAGACGTTCCCGGACACCATGGCGTCCTTGACGCGGCCGAGTATCTCCCCCCGCTCGACGTAGAGGCCCGGCGCCACGCCCACCGAGTAGTCGCCGTTGGGGATGTTCCCGCTGTGCGGGCCCAGCGCTCCGCAGAGGATGATGCCCCGGTCCATCATAGCCACGAGCTCCCGGAGGGTCTTCTTCCCGGGCTCGAAGCGCAGATGGGACAGCCAAGGGAAGGGCTTGAGCTCCAGCGGGTCGCCCCCCCACATGGCGGTGCGGTAGCCGTGCCCGGTCGGCTGCTCGCCGAGCTTCTTGGCGTAGTTGAGGTCGTTGTAGAACCCCTTGAACACGCCCTTCTCCACGAGCACGAGCCTCTCGGTCGAGACGCCCTCGTCGTCGAACGGCCGAGCGCCCGGCCGGAGGTCGTCGGTGGCGTCGTCGGTGACGGTGAACTCCGGGCTGAAGACCCGCTCCCCCACCTTGTCCGCCAGGGGAGAGACCTTCTCATAGACGCTCCTGGCGCTGGCCCCGTGCATGACGCGCCAGGCCAGCGTGAGCATCGCCTCAGGCATGAACAGGACCTTCATCCTCCCGCCCGGGGGCTCGACCGCCCTCTGCCCGGCGTTGAAGAGCCAGCACACCTGGTCCAGCATCGGCCGCGGCGCCGGAGCGAGCGCCTTGGCCTTGAAGACGGCGCCGATCTCGCACGCCGATCCCGGGAAGATGGCCCCGACCCTCTGGCCGCACTCCGAGGCGCGCGCCCAAACGTCGAGCCCCCTCGTGTTGGCGATCCGCAGAGTCCCGTCGAAGGAGTACGCCCCGGCCGCGATCTCGCCCCGCGTGCCGGCCTTGAGCTCGCCGGTCAGGCGGCCGCACTCCTCGACCAGGTCGGCGCTCGACACCCCCTCGATGCCTGGGTCGAAGGTCTTGAGCGCCGCCTTCGGCGGCTTGGACGGGAAGTCGAAGAGCGCCTCCACCCCTCCCCCGAGCGCGGCCAGGGCGTTGGCGAGGAGCTCCTCGCGGCTTTTCATGTTCCGGGTGTGCGCGAACCCGAGCCTCCCGCCCTTGATGACGCGCAGGCTCAGGCCCGAGGCCATCTCCCCCTTGATGTCGTGCAGCTCCGCGTTCTCGAACACGACCTCGCTCGACCTGCCTTCCCGCGCGTAGACCTCCGCCTGGTCCGCGGCTTTCGCGGCCATCTCCAGGAGCTTCTCCATCACACGCCTCCCACCACGAGGTCCTTGACCAGGACGTGCGGCGCGCCGTGGCAGGAGCGGATGTTGGTCTGCCCCTTGCCGCAGCCCCCCGCCTTGGCCAGCTCGAAGTCGTCGCCCACCGCGGCCACGGCCATCATGGTCCGGTAGAGGTTGCCGGAGACGTTGAGGTCCCTCACCATCCGCCCCTTCTTGCCGCCGCGGACCCCGTAGCCGTACTGCGCCCCGAAGGAAAACTCCTCGCCCGCGGTCTGCCCGCCCTTGGCGTCGAGGACGTAGACCCCGTCGCCCAGGCGCTCGAGCAGGGAGTCGATCGGGAGGCTCCCCCGCTCGATGAAGATGGTCCCCATCCGCACGATGGGCGAGAAGCGGAAGTCCTCCGCCACCGTGTGCCCGGAGACCGGCTCGCCGAACTCCGCGGCCGTGCGCCTGGAATGCAGGCGCCCGACCAGCACGCCGTTCTCCAAGAGCTTCCTCCTCCTGACCGGCACCCCCTCGTCGTCGTACTTGTAGAACCCCAGCTGGTCCGGCATCGTGGCGTCGTCCGTGATGCTCAGGAGGTCGCTGCCGAGCCTGGCCCCGAGCCTCATGCGCTCGCGCATCGCGGGCAGGGTCTCGACGATGTCCGCCTCCGAGAGGTGCCCGAACGCCTCGTGCGCGAACACCCCGGCGAGGCTCGGGTTCAAGACGCAGTCGTATTTGCCCCCCCGGACCGGCTCCGCTTGAAGGAGGTCCAGGGCGATCTTCGTCCTCTCCTCGAAGACCGCCTCAGCCCCCCGCACGTGCTGGAACCCCTGGCTCCCCCCGACCGCCACCCGCACGTTTTGGGTCAGGCTCCCGTCCCTGGCCACGATCTCCCCGGTGATCCGGGTCGTCACCAGGTCCTCCCGGACCTCGTGACCCTCCGTGCTCGCGAAGTGCCGCTCGCGCGCCACGTCCGCGTAGGCCAACGCCGTGGTCGCGATCTTCTCGTGGGAGAGCGGGATGTCGTTGTAGCGCCTCAAGAGCTCGAGCTTCGCCTCGATCGGGACGCCGCGCGGATCTTCCTTCAGCGGCGGGGAAAACGAGTCCTTGACCGCCTCGACCGGCGCCAAGGAGACGGGCTTCTTGATCGTGCGTCCGATGAGCCGGGCGTTCTCGACCGCCGTGGCCGCGGCCTTCCTCGCGTCCGCCTCCTTCGTGAAGGCCACCGACGCCAGCCCCCCGCCCGCCAGCGCCCTCACCACGAACCCGTCCGTCGAGTTCGCCCCGATCCCCGTCAATTCCTTTCCCGCGAAGGATAACGACGCGGTCTTCTTGACCTCGTACCTGATGTCCGCGTACTCCGCGTCGATCCCCGCCAGGAATCCCTTCAGCTTGTCGAACATGCGTCCCCCTCCCGACGCGCGCCGGCCTAGACGCCAAGCACGGAGGCAGGAAACCCTCGCGGGTCCCCTGCCTCAGCGGAACTAAAGTCCTCGTCGATGCGGCCGGAACGTCCCGGGTCCTACCAGCGGCCGCCGCGTCCGCCGCCGCGCCCGCCTCCGCCGCGCCCGCCCCCGCCGCGCCCGCCCCCGCCGCCGTATCCGCCCCCGCCGCCGCCCGGAGCCCTGGGCTCCATGGGCCGCGCCTCGTTGACGCTGATCTTGCGGTTGCCGACGGGGCTGCCGTTGAGCTTCTGGACGGCTGCCAGGGCCTCGGCGTCATCGGCCATCTCCACGAAGCCGAACCCCCTGGACTGGCCGCTGAACTTGTCCATGATCAGCTTGGTGCTCGTCACTTGGCCGCAGGCCGTGAACATCGCGTGCAGTTGGTCCTCCGTCACGTCGAACGGCAGTCCGCCCACGTACAGTTTCTTCGCCACTCTCGCTCTCCTCGAATCCCGCAAGACCGCACAAGCCCGATGCTGGATGGGTTCGCCTCATTATCCCTTTTTTGGGCCGTCCAGTACACCGTCTTCCACACGGCGTAGGTTCGCGACGTCCCAAACCTACGACTCTTGGATGTTTGGGACGTCAGCCCCGGGGATGGGCATCCTCGTGGGCCTTCTTCATGCCCGACCGCTCGACATGGGTGTAGATCTGCGTGGTGGAGAGGCTCGAATGCCCCAGCAGCTCCTGCACGGCCCGCAGGTCCGCGCCGTGGGCCAGGAGATGCGTCGCGAAGCTGTGGCGCAGAAGGTGCGGGTGGAGCCTCGTCCGGACGCCGGCCTTGCGGCCCAGCGCGGCCAGGTCCCGCCAGAACTGGACCCGGGAGAGCTTCCTGCCCGTCCGGCCGATGAAGAGCTCGGCGTCCGTCGCCTTGGCCGCGACCTTGCGCTGGCGCAAGGCCAGGTAGGCCGCGAGAGCTCTCTTGGCCCTATCGTGCACGGGGACCAGCCGCTCCTTCGAGCCCTTGCCCAGCACGCGCACCCAGCCGTCCTGGAGGTTGAGGTATTCCCCCTTCAGCGAGACCAGCTCGGTCACCCTCATGCCGGTGGCGTAGAGGAGCTCGAGCATGGCGCGCGTGCGGCGCGAGGCGAAGTCCTCGCCCGGATGGACGCGGAAGAGCGCCTCCACCTCGCTTTCGCTTAGGGCCTGCGGCAGGCGCTCCTGGAGCCTGGGCGAGCGGAAGGTGGCCAGAGGGCTCGCCGGGATGCGCCCCTCGGCGGCCTGGAAGGCGTAGAAGGACCGGAGCGCCCCGACCTTGCGGGACAGCGACGACGCCGACAATCCCTTGGACTTCAGTTTCCAGAGGAAGTCGGAGGCGTCTTCTTGGACGGCGGCCAAGGGCTCCCGGCCGGACTTGGCCAGGAACGCGAGCCACGCCTTCAGGTCGCAGGAGTAGGCCGCGACCGTGTTGCGGGACAGCCCTCTCTCGAGCGAGAGGGACTTGAGATACTCCTCCAGCAGGCTACTTCGTTCGTCCTGCAACGGCGGAGGCCTTGTCGGCGGTCTTCTTCGGTTCGCCGGCGGCGGACCCCCCCTCCGGACCGCCGGTCTTCGCCGGCTCGGCTCCCTCGGCCCCCGCCACCAGGAACTTGGCCCTCAGGGTCTTCTCTATCTCTCCGGCTGTCTGCGGGTCGGCCTTCAGGAACGTCTTGGCCGCCTCGCGGCCCTGGCCGAGCCGGGCGCCCTTGTACAGAAACCACGACCCGGACTTGTCCACGACCTGGCTCTCGACCGCCATGTCCAGCAGGCAGCCCTCGCGCGAGACGCCGAAGCCGTGGATCATCTCGAACTCAGCCGCGCGGTAGGGAGGGGCGACCTTGTTCTTGACCACCTTGACCCGGATGCGGGCGCCGACCACGGTGTCCCCGTCCTTGATGTTCTCGATGCGGCGGATGTCGAGCCGCTGGGTGGCGTAGAACTTGAGCGCAAGGCCTCCCGGCGTGGTCTCGGGGTTGCCGAACATCACCCCGATCTTGAGGCGGATCTGGTTGATGAAGATGAGGGTGGTCCTCGACCGCGCGATGGATGAGGTGAGCTTGCGCAGGGCCTGGCTCATGAGCCGGGCCTGCAGCCCGACATGGCTGTCTCCCATCTCTCCCTCTATTTCCGCCCTCGGGACGAGGGCGGCCACCGAGTCCACGACGACGACGTCCAGGGCGCTCGACCGCACCAGTTTCTCCGTTATCTCAAGAGCTTCCTCCCCGGAATCCGGCTGGGCGATGAGGAGGTTGTCGACGTCCACGCCGATCTTGCGGGCGTAGTCAGGGTCCATGGCGTGCTCGGCGTCGATGTAGGCCGCCGAGCCCCCGAGCCTCTGGGCCTGCGCCGCGATATGCAGCGCCAGCGTGGTCTTGCCCGACGACTCGGGCCCGTAAATCTCCAGGATCCTGCCCCGCGGCACGCCGCCGACGCCGAGGGCCAGGTCCAGCGACAGGATCCCCGTCGGGATGACCTCCACCCTGATCTTGGCGGCGCGGTCGCCCAGCTTCATGATGGCGTCGCGGCCGAAGGACTTCTCGATCTGGGCCAGGGCCAGCCCCAGGGCCTTGCCCTTGGCGTTCGTCTCGGTCTGCGTGGTCATGATTCCTCCTGCCCGCGCGAGATTTCCGCCTCCGGGAATCTCGCGCGACGTTTCCGGCGTTCTCGCCGTTATTTTATCAAATATCTCCTTGCTATTCCCCTTTCCGGCGCACCAGGTCCGCCGTCATCAGCTGCAGGCTGGTGCGCATCTCCGCGACCTTGCGCTTCCCCCGCAGCACCGGGACCTGCGCGTAGAAGACGCGCAGGACCCGCTCGCCGTCCGTCCAGTAGAACTTATCCGTCTCCGACATCTTCGGCTCTCCGTAGACCAGGGCCAGTTCCTTGGCCAGGCTCTCCGGCGTGGTCTCGCTGGTGTAGTCCGCGCCATAGATGAGCTGGATCTCGACCACGCGGTCGCCCCTCATCCCGACCCACATGATGTCCACCTCATCCGGGAAATGTTTCGCGGAGACCCTCTGAATCTTTATACGATTGACCCCCCCTTTTGGTTCCCTGTAGGAAGGCCAATCCCGGGTCGGCGGGTAGATCCTCCGCACGGTCTCGAGCGGGTCCCCGAGGTAGAGGTGAGCGAGGTACTTCTGGAGGACGACCTCCTCGTCCTGCGCCCAGACCGGCGGCGCCCACCACCAGGCCCAGGCCAGGGCCAACGAGAGCGCCGCGGCCCAGGCGCCAGGCTTCGGGCTGGGGGCTGATTCCGGGGTCAAGCCTGGCACCTAGTGCTACCGCACTACGAGAGGGCCTCGACGGGTGGATGCCCCCGCCACGAGATGCCCGCGGGCGTCGTAATACTTGTAGGTGACCTTCCCGAGCCGCGCGATGAAGTCCTTGGCGGTCCGGTAGGAGCGGTTGTGGCCGGTAAGCACCGTCAGGACGTAGTCGCCGTAGGGAGTCAGCACGATGGCCACGTCGTGGCAGGCCTGCCGCAGGAGCCCGGTCTTGTGAGCGAGCTCCCAGCCTCGGGGCAGGCCCTTGGCCAGCCGCGAGCGGGTGGCCCTGCGGTGCTTGAGGATGTCCATCATGAGCTCGCTCGAGGCGCGGCTCACCATCTCCCCCCGGTAGATTCTCTCCATCATCATGGTCATCTCGCGGGCGGTGGTGTAGTTCTCGCGCGGGACCCTGCCGCTCTTGATGCTCAAGCCCTCGGGGTTGACCTCGGTGTAGAACAGCCCGAACTTGGGCAGCTGCGCCTGGACGTGGTCGATCCCGACCGTGTCGAGGAGCATCGCCGTCGCCGTGTTGTCGGACTCGTTGATCATGCGGTACAGGAGATCGCGCACGGAGAGCCTGGTGCCGTCCGCGGACCACTTCACTGAGCCCGAGCCGCCCGTGCGGTGCTTGCGCCTCAGGGCGACCCGGTCGCTCAGGGAGACCTTGCCCTCGTTGATGCTGTCGAAGACGCACAGCATCACGGGCACCTTGATGAGGCTCGCGGACGGGAAGAGGTCGTCCTGGTGGTAGGTCCAGCTGTTGCCGGTCGAAAGGTCCTTGAGCACGATCGCAACGCGGCCGCGGTACGAGGTCGCCAGGCGGAAGAGAGACTCCGTCATCTTCTCCCAGGCCGCGGCGGCCGGGTCCGGCGCCCAGGAGGCGGGGCCGGTCTTCGGCCGGGCGCTCGCCGAGGGCTCGGGCGACCCGCCCCGCGGCGCGGGCCGGGGAGCCGCCGCCTCGGCCCCCGGTGCGGAGGGGGCCCCCTCGTCCTCGACGCCCTCCGGCGCGGCCAGGGGGTCTTTGGGCCGCGACCCCCAGTCGAGCCCGAACCCGAGGGGGTACGCCACGGCCACGGCGAAGAGGACCGTTCCGACGAGCAGGTCGGTGGGCTTCAATCCCCCCGGCCCCTGGCGGCTGGGAACGATCCGCGTCACTTTCCTCCCCCACGGGGAGGAAAGTAGTCGAGGGGGCAGGGCGCCTTTTTCATGAAGGCTTGCCGCTCCTACGGCGCCGTCTTCTCCGCCGGCTGACCCGTGAAGACGAGCTTGTCCGGGTTGGCCGGGTCGACCTCCGCCTGGAGGGTCGAGCCTCCCTGGAACTTCTTGAGCAGTATCTCCTCGGCCAAGGGGTCCTCGATGAGCCGCTGGATGGTGCGCAGGAGCGGCCGGGCGCCGTAGTTGACGTCGAAGCCCGTCTTGATGAGGAGCTTCCGGGCCTCGGCCGAAACCTCGATCTTGTAGCCCTGGGCCTCGACCTTGGCGCGCACGCGCTTGAGCTGGAGCTGGAGGATGTCGCCCATCTCGCTTTCGGTCAGCGGCTTGAAGACCACGATCTCGTTGACGCGATTGATGAACTCCGGGTTGAAGACGCGCCGGATCTCGTCCATCACCGTCGCCTTCATCTTGTCGTAGTCGCGATGGGAGGCCTCCTCGGCCGCCACGAACCCCAGGGACTTGCCGCGCGAGATGAGCCGCGCGCCCACGTTGGAAGTCATGATGAAGACCGTGTTCTTGAAGCTGACCTTGTGGCCGAGGTTGTCGCTCAGTATCCCGTCGTCCATGACCTGCAGGAGGATGTTGAAGATGTCCGGGTGCGCCTTCTCGATCTCGTCCATGAGCACCACGGAGTAGGGCTTGCGCCGCACGGCCTCGGTGAGCTGGCCGCCTTCCTCGTAGCCCACGTAGCCCGGCGGCGCGCCGATGAGGCGCGAGACCGAGAACTTCTCCATGTACTCGCTCATGTCGATGCGGATGAGGGCGTCCTCGTTGCCGAAGAGGAACTCGGCGAGCGCCCGGGCGAGCTCGGTCTTGCCGACCCCCGTGGGCCCGAGGAACAAGAACGAGCCGATGGGCTTCCTGGCGTCTTTGAGCCCCGCGCGCGAGCGCCGGATGGCCTGCGAGACGAGCCTCAGGGCCTCCTCCTGGCCGATGACCCGCTGGTGGAGGCTGGCCTCCATGTGCACGAGCTTCTCGGTCTCCGACTCGGTCAGGCTCGTGACGGGGATGCCGGTCCACTTGGCGACCACGAAGGCGATCTCCTCGGCCGTGATCGCGGGGATGGTCTGGTCGCGTTTCTCGCGCCACTTCTTCTTGGCGTCCTCGAGGGCCTTCCTGAGCTCCTTCTCCTTGTCGCGCAGGCGGGCGGCCTTCTCGTACTCCTGGCCCGAGATGGCGCCCGACTTCTCCTTGACCACCTTGTCGATCTCGCCCTCCTTCTCCTTGAACTGGGGCGGGGTCTCGGAGGTCTGCAGGCGGGCGCGGGACCCCGCCTCGTCGATGAGGTCGATGGCCTTGTCCGGCAGGAAGCGCTCGGAGATGTAGCGGTCCGCGAGCTCGGAGGCGGCCTTCAGGGCCCCGTCGTCGTACTTGACCTTGTGGTGCGACTCGTACTTGTCGCGCAGTCCCTTCAGTATGAGGACCGTCTCCTCCACGGTCGGCGGATCCACCAGGATGGGCTGGAACCGGCGCTCGAGGGCCGCGTCGTGCTCGATGTGCTTGCGGAACTCGTCCATCGTGGTCGCGCCGATGCACTGAAGTTCCCCGCGCGCAAGCGCGGGTTTCAGCATGTTCGACGCATCGATCGCTCCCTCCGCCGCCCCGGCTCCGATGACCGTATGCAGCTCGTCCACAAAAAGGATCACCGCGTTTTTGGAGCGCCGTATCTCCTCGATGATGTTCTTGAGCCTCTGCTCGAACTCGCCGCGGTACTTGGTCCCGGCCACGACCAGGGCGAGGTCCAGAGTCATCACGCGCTTCCCGGCGAGGATCTCCGGGATGTCGCCCGAGGCGATCTTCTGGGCCAGGCCCTCCACGATGGCGGTCTTGCCCACGCCCGGGTCGCCGATCAGGACGGGGTTGTTCTTGGTGCGCCTGGCCAGGATCTGGATGAGCCTCTCGATCTCGTCTAAGCGGCCGATGACCGGGTCGAGCTTGCCTTCCCGCGCGAGGACCGTCAGGTCGCGGCCGAACTCGTCTAAAGTCGGGGTCTTGGACTTGGACTTGCCGCCCGGCCCGGCCTGCTGGCCGCCTCCGCCGCCGCCGCCCTGCTGGGGGGACTGCCCCTCGCCGAGGAGGTTCAAGACCTCCTCGCGCACCACCTCGAGCTTGAGTCCCAGATTCTCCAGAACGCGGGCCGCCACTCCCTCCTCCTCGCGGATGAGGCCCAGCAGCAGGTGCTCCGTGCCCACGTAGGAGTGCCCCATGTGCTGGGCCTCCTCGACCGCGTATTCGAGCACCTTCTTCGCCCGCGGGGTGAACGGGATCTCCCCCAGGAGCATGACGTTGTCGCCCGTGCCCACGATCTTCTCGATCTCGGCGCGGACCCTGCGCAGGTCCACGCCCAGGTTAGCCAGCACCTGGGCCGCCACGCCCTCTCCGAGGGCGATCAAGCCCAGCAGGATGTGCTCCGTGCCCACATAGTCGTGGTTGAGGCGCTTGGCCTCTTCCTGGGCGATGAGGATGACGCGCTGCGCGCGCTCCGTGAACCGGTTGGACATGGTTTCTCCTGGCCCTAAGCCTCCGCGGCTTATGGGGCCAAATTCAAGCGAAAATGAGACGCCTCCGGCCTGGCCGCATCCCGGCGCGGCCCCGGAGCCCATAATATTAACATTTTTCCCGGGAAATGCCAGTTTGATGCTAGTACCCCCGGCGATGAATTCGCAGCGGGTTTTTCAGCATGATGCAGTGACGGCATGAACCGATCCGAATTTCTTCTGGAACTTGGCGACGGTGTAGGTCCACTCAATGGGCCTCGGGTCCTTGTTTCGTTCCGCCAGG
>JACQWX010000087.1 GCA_016209035.1 Elusimicrobiota bacterium
GGGCTGCGGCTTCGTCGCTCGTCGGTCACACCATGCCGCATCAGAGTCACACCTCGGCGGCATGGTGCTCCCTCCTCGCTCCTTGCCTCGCCTAAAAATCGACCGGCCCAAGCCGCAATTAAGAGCCGGTCGGAGCACTAGGTCGGCTTGTGGCGCTCCGGGCCCTTCTTCCGGTCGTCGCCGTGTATCATCTTCGGGTCCCGGGCGTAGACCATGGCCGTCTCGTAGGTGATCTCCCCGGCGTGATAGAGCTCCCGCAGGCAGATGTCGAGGTGCTTCATGCCGTCGCCGGCGCCGCTCTGGATGGCGAAATTCAGGCCCGGCAGGTTCATCTCCCGGATGTTGTTCTTGACCGCCGCGTTGGCGGTCATGACCTCGCAGGCCAGGACCCGCCTCTTCCTGTCCACGGTGGGCAGAAGTGCCTGGGTGACGGCGCCGCGCAGGCAGTTGGCCAGCTGCATGGACGCCGACTCGCGCTCGTTCGGGGGCACGGTCATCACGATCCGCTCGACCGTCTGCGCCGCGCTCGTGGTGTGCAGCGTCGCGATGACGAGGTGGCCGGTCTCGGCCGCGACGAGCGCGGTCCGGATGGTCTCGGCGTCGCGCATCTCTCCGATGCAGATGATGTCCGGGTCGAGTTGGACGAGCCCGCCGCCCTGGCGGCGCTTGGGAACGGCGTTCGCCGCCAGGGCGGCGCCATCCCCGCTTCCGTGTCCCTCATCCGCGAGGACCAGCAGGGCAGGTTCTGGGTGACCTACGGCAAGGCCTCGGAGGTGGCCGCGGAGATCAAGTGGTTCGTGGCCATCAACGGCGTCATGTACGGGATGAAGCTGGAGGCGCCCAACCTCGTCTTCTACTCGAAGCCCGTTCCGCCTGTCTCGCTCAACGCGACGCGCGGGCCCGCTTTCCCGTCCCCTGAGAGGCGGCTCGACTAGCGCCTGGCGACCCGGTACAGGGCGGCGCCTTCCGGGCTGCGGCCGACCTCCGACATGCCATAGGCCTGGAAGAAGGGCCCCCAGCCGTCGAGCTCGAGCGTCTTGGAGGCGATGAACACGGGCTCGCCCGCGGCCTCCAAGGCTCTCAATCGCGCTGCCAGGGCCGGGCGATGGGCCTGATAGTAGCGGATGTTGAGGGGCTTGCGGCCTCCGAAATAGGGGACATAGATCTGGTCGAGGCCGAGGACCGCGACCCAGCCGTTCTCAGGCACGACTGATGGCGCCCATAGGGCATCCTGGTAGGCGGGGTTGCGGCTTGGCTGGGTCCACGGCTGGACGAGGAGCTTCCAGTTGAAGACGCCGGCGCCGCCGACCCAGGCCGCCAGGAGGCAGACCTTCCAGGAGGGCTTCCATGCCCCTCCCATCGGAGCCCGCGGCCCCGCTTTGCCGGAGGGGTATCGGCCTGATGCGGCCAGGGCGATGAGGAGCCAGGCCGGCATGAGGTCGCTGACGCGATAGACGATGGTGTGCGGCTGCCAGGAGGTGTAGAGCGCGGCGTAGCCCGCCAGCCACAGCAGGGCGGCCCGGGCGGGCCGGCTCCAGCAGCGCCGCGCTGCGACCGCGGCCGCGGCCACGGGGCAAGCCGCCAGGACCCAGCCCGCGGCCCTTGAGGAGTCCGGGACCTCAGCGGCGTCCGCGAAGATGCGCAGGGACATCCTGAGCCAGTCCGCCAGGTTGCCCCACGAGTAACCGCCGAACCAGACGAAGGACTTGTCCAGGGTGAGGGCCGCGCTGCCGAGCAGCCACACCCGGACCTCGTCCCACGAACCTGGCCGGACGCAGAACAAAGCCGCCAGGAGGTACGCCGTCAGCACTGGCAGGCACAGGGCCAGGCCGTACCGGACCAAGGCGCGCCTCCTGGCCCCTGGCTCCGCGGCCGAAGGGGAAGTGGCCAGGAGGTAGACCGCTGCGGGAGCGAGCATCAGGTGCCCGACGTGCCCGAGGATGGCGAGCGCCTGCCACGCGCCGGTTCGGACGGGCCTGGGCTCCGGCGAGAGCGCTTCCCTGGCCGCTAGGGCCGTGAAGAGGCACCCGAGCATGTAGACTTGGGCTTCCAGGCTCCAGAACCACCACGCATAGGAGAACGCGAGCCCCGCCGTCGCCAGGGCGGCCGCGACCGGGCCGATGCCGAGGTCCAGAAGGAGAGCGCAGAAGATTCCTGCCGAGGCCGCGCCGAGCAGGGAGTCGAGGGCTTGCAGCGTCAGCAGGGCGGGTCCGTCGTATCCGAAGGCCTGCCAGAGCTTGAAGAACGCCAGGCCCGCCACGCCGTAGCCCAGGTGGTTGCCGTGGGTCAGGTGCCGCAAGTCCGAAAGCTCCACCGCGACGGCGCAGGCCACGCCGTCGAAGTTGTAGAAGTACGAATGGGTCCCCAGGTAGGCCATGCCGACGGCCGCTCCGGCCAGCCATGGCAGATGCCTCCTCGCGTTCATGGCATCGTCATTGCCTATCAAGCGGGATATTCTAGCGGACTTTGCTTCTAGACGACAAATCGTCTGCCGCGGGATTCAGCCGAGACACGAGCCCGGCGATCTCCGCGGCCTGGGGGTCGTCGGGCGCGAGCTCGAGGAAGCGCGAGAAATGCTCGGCCGCCTCGGAGGCCAAGCCCCGCGACAGGCAGAGCCTGGCGAAGTTGTAGTGGGCGAGGGGATCTCCGGGGTGGATGGCCAAGGCCCTGGCCAGGGCCGCCGCCGAGTCGGAGGCCTTGCCGAGTTTCTCGGCCACGACCGCGAGCAGCACCCAGGCTTCCGGGGACATGGGGTCGAGCTCGAGACAGCGCCGCAAGAGGCTTTCGGCTCCCGCGTAATCGCGCCGGTCCCAGGCCAGCCTGGCCAGGTTGTAGTACGGTTGGGGGATCCTGGGTCCAAGCCCGATGGCCTTCATCAGGTGGAGCTTCCCTTCTTCGACCCGGCCGCGGACGACGAGGGCCTGGCCCAGGGCCGAATGAGCCCGGGCCGAGACCGGGTTGCAGTCAACGGCCGCGGCATAGTAGCTCAGGTCCGAGACCCAGACCTCGTTTTTGCCCGCGGTGGACGACGCGTACCATGCGACCAAGGCCGCGGCCGCAAGCCCCGCCGGCCAAGGCGCTGCCGCTGAGGCTTTCTTCCAAAGGAGCCCCATCAAGGCAGCCAGGCCGATGCTCGGGAAATAGAGGAACCTCTCGGCGCCGAGCGTGTCCAGCGGCACGAGGAGGTGGCTGGTGGGCAGGAGAAAGACGCAGGGCGCCAGGGCCCAGAAGGACCAGGGCGCTCCCTTGCCCGCCGGTCTTCTCCGGAACAGATCCATCGCTGCCGCGCAGGCCAGGAATGCCAGGCCGGCCAGGCAGAGCCAGGCGAAAGAGTCGGATGGGCCCGCGTCCGGGATGAGGGGCCGGGAGTAGTCGGGGCAGGACCCTTCTCCAGAGAGGCTCGGCCAGAGGTAGCGCAGCGCCGCGAAGCGCGACAGGGTCAGCAGGGCCGAGAGCCGGGAAGTGTCGGCGAAATAGGGGGTCCCGACTTGCGCGGCGTGGGAGAGGACCGTCAGCCGCAGCGCCCCATAGAGGATGACGCAGCCGAGCAGGGCGCAATAGACGCCGCGGCGCTCCCTCGACCACGGGGCCCCCAGCCCCGAGGCGCGGTCGCTCAAGGCCAGGAACATGGGGAACAAGACGGCGTGCTCCTTGGTCAGCATGGCCGCGGCGTAGAGGGAGCATCCGGCGGCGACGCGGGACGCGGTCGAGGCCGGAGGCTTGCGGTCGAGGGCGAGCCACGCTCCCAGCATGAGGGCGGCGGCCAGGACCTCGGACCTGCCGGTCAAGGAAGCGACTGCCTCGGTGTGGACCGGCAGCACGGCGAACACGACGGCGGCCACCGCGGCCGCGACGCCGTCCATCCTTCCGGCCAAGGCCAGGAACACGAGGATGCTCGCCAGGCCGTGGAGGATGAGGTTGACCGCGTGCATGGGCCCGGGCTCGGCGCCGGTCAGCATGCGCTGGAGCAGGAAGGTGAGCATCAGGACCGGCCTGTATTCCTGGACCGAGGCCGACTTGCCGCGGGCCGCTTCCCAGTAGCCTGTGGTGAACAGCGCGCCGACGGACTTCCAGCCGCCGGAGAGCAAGGGGTTGCCGGCCACGATCCAACGGTCGTCGTGGATGAAGCCGTCGGTCCGCAGGGTCCCGAGAAGGGGCGCCACAGCGGCCAGGCCAAGCCCCGCGCAGACGAGGGCGGTGCGCAGCCTGGAGCCGGCGGCTTCCTTACCGGAGCGCATAGACCCTCGAGCCTTCCCTGGGGTTCTCGTAGACCAGCCTGAAGAACCGCCGGTCCTCGAGGTGGCGGCCCGCCGCCAGGACCTTGCGCCTGAGGTTGGCGGACTTGTCCAGGGTCAGGCCGATGTCCATCCTGTCCTGCCAGAGCACGAGAGAGGCGCGTCTCTCCTTGAGCAGCCTGGCGAAGCTCCCCGGGTCCGCGGTATCCGGCAGGGGCACGCTCGGCCGCGCCGTGTAGTAGCCGTCCCTGACATAGAGAGGGCTGGCCAGGAGCGAGCCTGGGCGCGTAGCCGAGGAAGCGATCCACGAGTAGGTCTCGGAGAGCTCCGGCTTGGACCAGGGGGACGCCGCGAGGAAGCGATGCGAGTGGAACAGGAGCTGGGCGGCGAGCAGGGCCGCGAGCACCGGGACCGCCTTGGTCCGAAGGAAGGCGGCCGCGGCCCACAGCAGCCAGGGAAGGAGGCAGATGAGGTACCTCTCGTACTGCCACGCCCAGACAGCGTGCATGGCGAAGGCTCCGAGCAAGGCGAGCGACCCCGGGTCCGTGACGTCGGAGCGCAGGCGCCTGTAGAGCCCGGCCAGGGCCAGGCCGGCCAAAGCCGCGCCTGCCAGGAGAGCCGCCCGGCCCTCGGCGAACGCCGGCGGAAGATGGCAGGAGCCCCAGGTCGAGAGATAGAACCTCGCGTTGTCGAGAGCGACCGCGACGGGATGCGTCGCCGGCTGTCCTCCGTAGGAGAGGACGAACTCCTCCGCTTCAACCACCGCCCCGTGGACCGAATACGACCACGCCGACCAAGCCGCGACTCCCAGGAGCGCCGGGCCCGCGAGCCAGAGGACTTCCTTCCAGCGCTTCGTTTTCAAGGGGCGCAGGAGCGCGGCGGGCAGGAGGGAGAGCCCGGCAGGCCTCAAGCTGGCCAGGGCCAAGAGCAGGAACCCGGCGGGACGCGACCGCCTTTCGTGGAGCCACGCGACCAGGAGGAGCGTCAGCACGGTGTAGGTCCCCTCGGTCATGACCGTGCCGGCCTGGGAGAGAACTAAGGGGCTGGAGGCGAAATGGAGGGCGATGAGGCAGGCGGTCCCGGAGCCGGCATCCTTCTTGAGCAAAGCCCACACGAGCCAAGGCGACGCGGCCAGGATGAGGCAGCAGAAGACCTGATAGGCAGGCACCCATTCTCCGAAGAACAGGGCCAGGGGGAGCAGGAGCAGGGGGAAGCCCGGGGTGAGCATGACCAGAGGGGGCAGCCCCGGGGTGGTCAGCAGGCGATAGCCGCCTTGGGAGAGAGCCTGGGACGCGATGAAGTAGAGGAGGTCGTCGTGCTGGCGTCCGAAGTACTGGGCCGGCGCAGCCGACAGGATGAGGAGACTCGAAGCCGCAAGGCCGAGGCCCTGCAAGATGGTCATGGTGGGGGCGAGCCCCAAAGCTCGGAAGGGGCGGGATTTGAACCCGCGAGGGCTGTTAACCCTACACGCTCTCCAGGCGTGCCGTTTCAACCACTCACGCACCCTTCCATCAGCCAGGCGCCTGGCTTGAACTCAGATGTGAGACCGCAGTCCAAGCCTGGCACCTGGGCCCAGGAGATTATACCGAATTGCGGGTTTCTAGGGTTCAATATACCTATGCCCGTCAGATGCTAGCCTTTGTTCGACGGCCTGTTCAATGCGCCGATTTGGCGACAGGGCACTTGTGGCTGATGCCGATGAGCCCGTCGATAGAAAGGTCTTCGTCAATGCTGGGCCAGTGAATCCCATAGCCGGCTGGCGAAAGGACGAAATGCGATCTTTGGTCCGAGGATGCGTTGGCCAGTTTGGCGGAGTGCTGGGAGATGTCGACCTCGTAGGCCCGTCCGTCAACCAGCAGGCGCATCTTGTTATCGGAGAATGAAATATCTCTGACTTCGTGGGACCTATCCATTTTTCCTCTCCTGCCATTTCTGCCATTCGCTTACAATGTAGTCGAAATGCTCGAAGATGATTTGCCTGACAGTTCTCTTGTCGGCAGGGCTCATGTTGTAGCCCCGACCATCAGGATTGTGGGCATGGTGTACCCCCGGTTGGTGAGCCAGTTGTGAGCATAATATTGATTTTACCATGATGCCACGGTGTTGTCACTTGTTGTGACGTGGATTCGGCGGCGCCAACGGGCGCCCACATGTCCTCTGCGGGCCTGGAGTGGGCAGAACTTCCCCGCCGCAAGATAGCCGGCGGCCTTGATCACGAGGGACAATAGTCCCCCATGCTCGGCGCCTCCAGGATTGGGAGGAGGCAGGCGAGGACGTGAAGCCTTACCTGCCCGTGTCTCTGCGACCCCCTTA
>JACQWX010000088.1 GCA_016209035.1 Elusimicrobiota bacterium
AAGTACCCGAGGCCCATTGAGTGGACCTACACCGTCGCCAAGTTCCAGAAGAAATTCGGATCGGTTCATGCCGTCACTGCATCATGCTGAAAAACCCGCTGCGAATTCATCGCCGGGGGTACTAGGCCCTGCCGATTTCCATGGTGTAGATAAGGTATTGACAAATTGTAGCAATATGCTACAATAATGGTATGGGACAGCCTGTCAGGATTTCGGATGAATTGATTTTAGAAGCCCGGATCATCAGCGAAATCGACAATCGGTCGATCTCCGGCCAGATAGAATTCTGGGCGCATTTGGGGGAGGCGCTCGAGCCTTTGCTGCAGGGAGTTCAAATACTGGCGCTTCGGCGGGCAGGCCTTGTCAAACCTCTGTCTGCCTGCCTGGAATCGGTGGATTCCGAAGAAGGCCGACGCAGGGTGATCGATCACTTGAACAGCCTGCCGTTCCCGCATTACGAACCGGCGCTCGATAGGCCCGGGATATTGGTGCGGATCGAAGCTGACGGCAAGCGCACCGAAGGCCGGTTCATCAATCGTCAATTCACTCCGGCCCCCCATTGAAGTGAAGGAACTCTCCGAGCTAGACCTTCGGCCGATCGTCGTCGCCATTGCGGGCCCGAACGGCGCGGGCAAGACATCTTTCTATCACGCCCACATCAAGTATGCCGGCCTTAGATACATCGAAGCCGACGCTCTCGCCCATGAACTGGACATGGATGCTTATGCCGCCGCGAAGATGGCCGACGCCTTGCGCCGCGTGCTCGTCAAGCAGCTGGAGAGCTTCGTCTTCGAGACGGTTTTCTCCGATCCCGCGGGCGGCAAGCTTGAGTTCCTGAAAGAAGCCGCCCGTTCCGGGTACACCGTCCTGTTGTGCTTCATCGGCCTTGCCGGACCCGGGCTTTCCGAGGACCGCGTCGCCATGCGCGTGTCTCAAGGCGGTCACGACGTCCCGACGGAGAAGCTGAGATCGCGCTACCCGCGCACGATGGCGAATCTCAAGGCCGCCATCCTCCGACTTCCGTTCGTTTACGTCTTTGACAACAGCGACCTGGGCCGGCCGTTTTGCAGGGTCGCTGTGTACAGGCAAGGAAGATCGGTCTACAAGGCGGAGCCCGTACCTGCCTGGTTTCAGGCTCCTAGCGGCTAGTTCGAGTGAAAGTCGCTCTCGTGGTTCTCGTTGTAGCAGTTCCCCAACGAGTCCGACCCGTTGGTGGCGTGCATGCCGATATCGGCCCTGGCCCCTGCCACGCCGTTGACGCTCTGGAATTGCATGTGAGTATACTGGAAGCCGGAGTTAGTCACGTAGCCGGTCATGTTGGCGATCCTGGCCTCGCCGCTGCCGCTGCCGAACGGGATGGATGAGCTGAGGCCGGTTGAGGAGGTTCCCCCGCCGTTGGGCCAGGTCACGACGAAGTTCACGCCCGTGATGGCCCTCGACTGGAAGCTGACGTCCACGCGGGCCGTGTAGGTGGCGGCGCCGGACGCGCCGCAATAGGTGCCGGAGCAGTTCCTGCTCCCGGAGAATTGATAGTATCCAGTGCCCAAGGATGAGCCGCGCATCTCGTCCCAGGTCGCGTACCGCCAATTGTCTTGCGCGCCGGAGTCCCGCAGGACGGTCTGCGAAGCGGCGTCGGTCAGCTGCGTGTTGTCCTGGGTGACCTCGCTGACCGACTCGGTGGTCGAGAGGTCGCCCAAGGCTCCGGCCGTGCCCTGGCCCGAGTCGTCCGTGACGGACGAGTCGTCTGACTTCGCCGCGCTGCCTCCTCCGCCCCCGCTTCCCCCGCCTGAACCTTGCGAAGGCTCGTTGGAGGATGGCCCGAGGTCGCTCGTGACCTCGTTCACCTTGGCCTGCGGCACCACATAGGGGTCCGAGGGACCTTTGAGGGCGTCCATGTCGCTCCCCATGCCCGTGCGCTTGATGTCCACCGCTCTGCCCGCGCCCGAGACGTTGAGCGCGCCGGGCTTCTCGTTGGCGTTGTTCCTGGGTCCCGGGCCGGCCAGCATGACGAAGGCGCTCGTGGGGCTGTAGACCTTGCCCAGGGCGATGGTGCCCCGGATGCCGATGACCCCCACCGGGAGCTTCACCTTCATGTTGGAGGGGGTCTCCCTGGCGATCTTGCCCGTGACGAACCGAAAGACCCCCTTGGTCACGCGCGCGGTCATCCTGCCGGCTCCCGTGTTCGGGTCGTAGACGAACTCGTCCAACACGAGCGAGCTGTTGGGCCCGACGGTGAAGACGGTCTCGTCGAGCAGCATGATCTGCATGCGGCCCTTGGCGTCGGTGGTCACGGCGTCCCTGAGGTAGACCTCCTTGCCGCTCTCCATGACGCGGCCCACCGCGCCCTGAGTCGGAGCCAGCGCCATAACGCGGCCATGAACTGCCGCGGCGGCGCCGATCCTAGCCAGCTGGGCGTTGGAGCGGGCAGCCGTGCCTAGCAGGACACCCATGAAGAGCCAGAAAGACATCATCCCGCCTCCTCGGAGCCTTGCTCCACCCCGGAGCTTCGCTCCACTCGACTCGACAGTCTCTGGTTCTGCGTCAGCGGCTCAGTGTCGTGGCGCTGTTGACGGTATAGGTGCCGTCGCTGTACTTGACGTTGACCTCCAGGCTCTTGGCCGCGACCCCGCCCGAATTGATGAAAGTCAGCGTCGAGTTGTCGTAATTGGGGTTGCTGCTATTGCCGGAACCGAGCGTCAGGATCGCGTTCCCCGTCAAGGAGTCGAAGGGGATCGGGTTGGTCGAGCTGCCGCTGAGGCCGATGGTCGTGGAAATGTTGGGGCCGTTCCCGAGGTAGATATAGGAGCATCCAGGCGATCCGCCGACGTTCCCGCCGATCGCCCTGGCGCCGAAGTCGATGTGGAGGTGAACGGTGCTGCCCGACGCTGCGCCGCCGCTGCAGCCCGTGCAAGGGAAGCTCAGTCCGGACTTCTCGAAATTCGCCGTTCCCGACTGGACGGTCCTGAGGTCGTCCCACTTGGAGATGCCGTCCGTGATGCCTCCCTGAGAGGACTGGGAGGCGTTGTTGATCAGCTGCGTGTTGTCCTGGGTGACCTCGCTGAGCGACTCGGTGGTCGAGAGGTCGCCCAAGGCGCCTGCCGTGCCCTGGCCCGAAGAGTCCGTGGCGGACGTGTCGTCCGATTGCGCCGAGCCTCCCCCGCCCGTGTCCTTGGAAGGCTCGCTGGCCGAGGGCCCGAGGTCGCTGGTGACCTCGTTCACCTTGGCCTGCGGCACCACGTAGGGGTCGGAGGGGCCCTTCACGGAGTCCAGGTCGCTCCCCATGCCCGTGCGCTTGATGTCCACCTCCTTGCCCGCGCCCGAGACGTTGAGCGCGCCGGGCTTCTCGTCGGCGTTGTTCCTGGGTCCCGGGCCGGCCAGCATGACGAAGGCGCTCGTGGGGCTGTAGACCTTGCCCAAGGCGATGGTGCCCCGGATGCCGATGACCCCCACCGGGAGCTTCACCCTCATGTTGGAGGGAGTCTCCCGGGCGATCTTGCCCGTGACGAACCTGAAGACCCCCTTGGTCACGCGCGCGGTCATCCTGCCGGCTCCCGTGTTCGGGTCGTAGACGAACTCGTCCAACACGAGCGAGCTGTTGGGCCCGACGGTGAAGACGGTCTCGTCGAGCAGCATGATCTGCATGCGGCTCTTGGCGTCGGTGGTGACGGCGTCCCTGATGTAGACCTCCTCGCCGCTCCCCATGACGCGGCCCACCGCCCCCTGGACCGGGGCCAGGGCGACGACTTGGCCGCGCACGGCCCCGGCGGCGCCGATCTTAGTCAGCTGGGCGTCAGCCGATGACGCGAGGAAGATGACGGCAGCCGGGATGATGAAGAAGATTCTCATGTGTTACCACCCCCACTTATAGGTGACGAGCGAAGAGAGCTTGTTGTTGTCGTACGCGTAGTTGGTGATGTCGGACTCGGCGCGGTAGTACTCGTAGGACTGCGTGAAGACGAAGTCCTTGAAGTATTTGTGGATGAAGCCCAGCGGCGCGCCGAAGGTGAGCCTTGACCTGAAGGTGATGTCGTCCCTGTATTTGATGCCGATCATGGGGTCGCGGTGGTCGTAGCGGTCGATGTTCATGGCGCCCGAGACTAGCGCGAACATGCCCTTGCCGAGCAGGTAGGAGAGGCTCGCGTTGAGGGAATGCCGGTCGTAGGCGTTGTAGCGGAAGCGCTCGTCGTTCACGGCCTTGCCCGTCAGGGTGTAGCCGCCGCGAATCCTCATGACGGGGGTCGCGACCCAGCCGACGCCCCAGACGAGGTCCCATTGGTGGCCGCTTCGCTCCTCGGCCCTGGGGATCTCGGAGGTCTTGGAATAGCGGTCGTCGGCGATGCGCGCCTCGAAGTCCGCGGAGAGCCGTTCGGTGAAGGCGCGCTCGAACTTCATGCCGATGGCGGGACGCTCCAGGAAGGTCTCCTCGGAGAGGTAGACCTGGTCCCAGTTGACCTTCGGCGTGATGGTGTTGCGGCCGAACTTGAGCGCGGTCCCCATGTCGAAGCTGAAGACCTGGAGGTCGAGCCTGTCCTGCAGGGTCTGTTCCGCGCGGTACCAGCCGAGGCCGCCGAAGACCTCGTGCCCGTTCTGGGTGCCCGGGTCGTGGGTGACCCGGACGTTGCCCAGCCCGATCATGGCCGTGTCCGCCGTCTCCGGGTTCTTGGGGGTGATGTCGATGAACTGGTTGGCGAAGAGCATCTGCTCGGAGGCCGGGGTCGCCGAGATGTTGGAGTCGTAGTCGAACCCGAACCCGACGAGGACGTCGACGTGGGTGCTGCGGCGGCGCTTGGTGATGAGGCTCTTCAAGTCGTCGAGCTCGGCGCGCAGGTTCGCGGGCAGCGCCAGGCCGGTCAAGGCGTCGAGCTCCCGGCCCGCCTCGCTGAGGTTGTCCAGGCGGAACAAGACCAGGGCGTAGAGCAGCCGCACGCGGTGGAGGCTCGGGTCCACCATGAGGATGCGCTCCAGGGTCGCGGCCGCTCCCCTGACGTCGCCGGACCGGATCTGGGACTGGGCGTAGCGGTAGTTCAAATCGACGTTGTCCGGGTCGGCCAGCACCTGCTGATAAGTGACCGGGGCGCCTTCGACGGCCTTGCGCGCCAGGGCCTCGTCGGCGGTCTTGCGCGTCTTGGCCTGGCTGTCGATGCGGGTCGGGGTCTCGCGGCCCACGGCTTCCTCGGCTCCGGTCGGCCGGGGAGGATCTGCCGCGAAGAGGAACGTCGTGACGGACAGAAGAGGGATCAGTATCGTGTTCATGACGAGGGATTTTACAATGATTCCTTCTATTTGTACAGTAACGCATGGCGAAACTGCGGCGCAGCCTCCCGGGTTTTGTCGCGCCGGTCGTCGTCTTGCTCGCGGCCTTGATCCTGCGCGTCTCGGGCTTCAACTGGGTCGAGGATTTCCAGTGCCAGGTCTTCGATCGCTACCAGCGCTTGAAGCCCAGGGCATACGAGGACGTGCCTGTCCGGGTCATAGACCTCGACGACGAGAGCCTCTCCAGGCTCGGGCAGTGGCCCTGGCCGCGCACTCTGGTCGCCAGGCTCGTAAGGAGGCTCTCGGACCTGGGGGTCTCGACCATCGCCTTCGACCTGGTGTTCGCGGAGCCTGACCGCACCTCGCCGGGCACCGTCGTCAAGTTCTGGCCTTCCAGCCCGGATGTGGAGGCGCTCAAGGCCCGGGCCAAGGCCCTGCCCGACCACGAGAATATCCTGGCCCAGGCCTTCAAGTCCGCTCGTGTGGTGACGGGGTTCACCCTCGTCCCGGATCCGAACGACAAGGTCCCGGCCTCCAAGGCGGGCTTCTCCCATGGGGGGGACAGCCCTTTGAGCTCCATCCCGGACTACGCCGGCTCCGTGGTCAACCTTCCGGTCTTGGAGGCGGCTGCGGTCGGGAACGGCTGCTTCAGCTTCTGGGTGGAGAGGGACGGGGTGGTGCGCCGGGCGCCTACGATCTTCCGCAGGGGCGGCGTCCTTCTGCCGAGCCTCTCGCTCGAGGCTCTCCGGGTCGCCCAGGGGGCCGGAAGCATCCTGGTCAAGTCGGCGGGGGCCAGCGGCGAGGCTTCCTACGGCGGGCACACCGGCATCATGTCGGTCAGGACGGGGAACTTCACCATCCCGACTGATTCCTTGGGCAGGCTCTGGGTGCATTTCGCGCCCCGCGTCCCGCAGCGCACCATCCCGGCCTGGAAGGTCTTCGAGGATGACGCCCCCCGGGCCGCGCTCGAGAACGCCGTCGTCTTCGTCGGCGCGAGCGCCATGGGCCTCATGGACCTGCGGGTCACGCCCACGGACCCGTGGGCGCCCGGCGTGGAGGTCCACGCGAACATCGCCGAACAGGTGCTCCTCGAGCACTACCTCAGGCGGCCGGATTGGGCCACCGGCGCCGAGGTCTGCTTCCTCAGCCTCCTGGGAATGGGGCTCATCGTCCTCCTGCCGCGCCTCGGCGCCGCCTGGTGCGCGATGCTGACCGCGGCGGCCTTGGCCGCCGCGATCCTTTTCTCCTGGCATGCCTATGCGCAGTGGCTTTACCTCGTGGACCCCGTCTTCCCCTCGCTGACGATCATCGCGGTGTACATCGTCTCGTCGCTTTTGAGCTACCTCAAGACCGAGAGCGAGAAGAAGCACATCCGCACGGCGTTCGGCCAGTACCTCTCGCCCGTGCTGGTCGAGCAGCTCGCCTCCCACCCGGAGAAGCTCAAGCTCGGCGGCGAGATGAGGAACATCACCGTCCATTTCTGCGACATCAGGGGGTTCACCACCATCTCGGAGCAGCTCGACCCGCAGATGCTGACCCACTTCATCAACAGGTTCCTGACGCCCATGACGGACACCATCCTGCGCCACAAGGGCTGCATCGACAAGTACATCGGAGACTGCATCATGGCGTATTGGAACGCCCCGCTCGACGACCCGGACCACGCGTCCAACGCCTGCCGGGCGGCGCTGGAGATGCACGAGCGGCTCAAGGACCTGAACCGGGCGTGGGCCGCGGAGGCCGCGGCCCAGGGCAGGAAGCACAACCCCATCAACATCGGGACGGGGCTGAACACGGGCGACTGCGTGGTGGGGAACCTCGGGTCGGACCAGCGGTTCGACTACTCGGTCCTGGGCGACGACGTGAACCTCGCCTCGCGCCTGGAGGGGCAGTCCAAGACCTACGGGGTCAAGATCGTGATCGGACCTTCCACCAGGGAGAAAGCCCCGGACTTCGCGTTCGTCGAGCTCGACCTCCTCAGGGTCAAGGGCAAGCTGCAGCCCGTGCGCATCTACACTCTTCTTGGAGACGAGACGCTCAAGGAAAGCGGAGCTTTCCTTGAGCTGTCGAAGATTCACGACGCGATGCTGATGTCCTATCGGGCTCAGGAATGGGAGAAGGCCCTGGAGCTCATCGAGCGTTGCTGCAAGCTCGAACCCTCGCTCCAGGGCCTTTACGATCTCTATCGAGGTCGTATCAAGGGCTTCCGGGAGCAAGCTCCCGGAAGGGAATGGGACGGCGTCCACGTGGCGACCTCGAAGTGACCGATGGGCCTCGATGACCGCCTCGCCGGGGCCCTGCTCGGCACGGCCCTGGGGGACGCCTTGGGCCTGCCGGCCGAGGGGCTCTCGTCCAAGACCATCGGCCGCCGGTTCGGACGCATGGACCATTTCCGCTTGCTGGGGAAGACGGGCTTCGTGTCGGACGACACCGAGCAGGCCGGCCTGGCGGCGCAGAGTCTGGCCCGCCATCCCGGCGACCTTGAGGCCTGCAAGGCCGATTTCCGCCGGTGCCTGCTGGGCTGGTTCCTGAGGCTCCCTTGGGGCATCGGCATGGCCACGGTCCGAGCCTGCCTGCGCATCGCTCTGGGCTTCAAGGCCAGCGGCGTGCCTTCGGCCGGCAACGGCGCGGCCATGCGCTCGGCCGTCATCGGCGTCTTCTTCCACGACGATCCGAGCCGGCGCCTGGCGTTCGGCGAGGCCTTGGCCCGAGTCACTCACACGGACCCGCGCGCGGTAGAGGCGGCGCTCTTCGCGGCTGAGCTGGCGGCCCTGTGCTCCTCGGTCGGCCTTGAGGCCGACCGAGGCGGCCTGGTGAGGCAGGCCATGAGCGTGGTGAAGGAACCCTCTTTGAAGGAGGCGCTCGAACAGTCCCTGGAACTGGCGAACAAGGGCGCCGCCACGGCATCCGCCGTGGCGGCGTTGCATAACACCGGCTACAGCGTGCACACGGCGGCCTTGGCCGCGTTCTGCTTCGTCCGCCACGGCCAGGACCCCTTGGAAGCGGTCGCGCAGACCATCAGCGCCGGAGGCGACACGGACACGATCGCGGCCGTGGTGGGCGCTTGGGCGGGGGCGCTTCACGGGGAGAAGGGGTTGCCGAAGGACTTGATCGACCGCATCCATGACGGGCCGTTCGGCCCCGCGCATCTGCGCGCGCTCGGCGCATGCCTGGCCGGGATCCGGGCCGGAGGACGGCCGCGGGTCCCCGGATATTCGGCGGCTGCCGCCTTCCTAAGGAACCTGGCGCTCCTTCCCGTGATCCTGGCGCACGGCTTTCGGCGGCTGGCGCCGTTCTGAGCGCATGGGCCTCGGCAGGGACTCTTTCCTGACCCGATTCCTGCCGCCCGTCTTGGTCGCGGCCGCGGCCTTCGCGGCCTTCCTGCCGGCGCTCTCGGCCGGTTTCGTCAGCTGGGACGATCAAATCATCATCATCGACAATCCCTTCTACCGCGGGCTGGGCCTGACTCAGGTCCGGTGGATGTTCACGAATTTTCTGGCAGGGCATTATCACCCCGTCACCTGGCTCAGCTTCGGCCTCGACCATGGCCTGTGGGGAATGGATCCGGCGGGGTACCATCTCACCAGCCTGGTCATCCACTCCCTCAACGCGGCGCTCTTGAGTCTGGTCGCCGGCCGGCTCCTGTCGTCGGCCGCGCTTCCCGGCGGCGAGAGCGATGCATGGACCCTCCCGGCCGCGGCGTTCTCAGCCCTGGTCTTCGCGGTCCATCCCCTCCGGACCGAATCGGTGGCTTGGGTCACGGAACGCCGAGACGTCGTCTGCGGCCTTTTCTTCCTCTGCGCCGTGCTGTGCCACCTTCGAGACGCCGAAAGCCCTTCTCGACGCTGGAAGGCGGCCGCGCTGGGGGCGCATGTCCTGGCGCTCCTGTCCAAGTCGATGTCCGTGACCTTGCCCTTCGTCCTCCTGTTGCTCGATGTCTATCCCCTGCGCAGGCTGCCCGCGGATCCGCGGAAGTGGTTCCAGCGCGGGCACCTGGACCGGGTCAAGGAGAAGGTCCCGTTCCTCATCGCATCCGCCGCCGCGGGAGCCGCGGCCTACGTCCACACGACCTGGGTCGAGCCGATCCGGCCGATGGTCGATCTCGGCCTGGCGCAGCGCGCGGCCCTCGCCAGCTATTCCCTGGTCTTCTATGTGGCCAAGACGCTGTGGCCGGCGCGGCTCCTTCCCATCTATGAGCTGCCGCAGCCTTTCGACCCCTGCCAAGCCGTGTTCGCGGCGAGCGCGGCCGCGGTCCTCGCGGCATCGGCCGTCGCCTGGAAGTGGGGCGCTCGGTTCCCCGGGTCCTGCTCGGCCGCGGCCTTCTATGTGCTCACGGCCGCGCCCGTGGTCGGGCTGGTCCCCATCGGCTTTCACCTGGCCGCCGACCGTTACTCCTATATCCCCTGCATGGGCTGGGCCGTCCTGGCCGGGGCGGGCCTGCGTTCGCTCCTGCTGATGTCCGGGGCGCTGGGCCGCGGGATGACATTGTCCGCTGCCGCCTGTCTGGCGGTGCTCCTCGGCGGGCTTTCATGGCGCCAAACAGGGTTCTGGAAGGATTCCTTCACCTTGTGGCGCAGGGTCCTCTCCATCGCGCCTGACACCGCGGTCGCGCGCAACAACCTCGCCGCGGCCCTGGCCATGGAGGGGCGCTTCGGCGAGGCAGCGGAGCACCTTCGGAAGGCCAGGCGTCTGCGCCCCGCGAACATGGAGTACCGCAAGCGTCTGGCCGTCTTCCTCTATAATCAGGGCAACGGCCTGCTGCAGGCGGGCCGGTTCCGGGAGGCCGTGCCGTTGTACCAGGAGGCGGCGGCGCTCGCCCCCGGGTCGGCGGACCTATACAACAACCTCGGGCTGGCGTTCGCCGCGGCAGGGAGACTCGACGAAGCTTGCCGTCACTACGCGCGGGCGGTGGCCGTCGACGGCCGTTCGGCCCTGGCCGAATACAACTGGGGCAATGCGCTCCTGGCCCAGGGACGCCTGCCTGAAGCGCAGAAGCGCTACGAACTCGCCCTCAAGAAAGACCCGGGCTTCCAAGAGGCGAGGTTCAACCTCGGCAATGTCCTGGCCCGCCGAGGGGCGTACCGGGGGGCGCTGGCGCAATACCGCGCCGTGCTCCGGGCAGCGCCCCGCCATCCCGGCCTGAGGGAGAACATGGAAACGGTCCGCCGGCTCGCGGCCGCGGCGCAGCGCTAGGAGCCTGCGCAATTCCTCTTGGAAAGGGGCCGCTCGCCGTCGGGCTGCGCCTTCGTTGCTCGGCGCTCAGATAGCTACGGCTATCTTCGCTTCTCGCGCCTCGGCTCGCTCCGACGGCGAGCGGCGCAGGGGCATGCCACTAATTGCTCAGGCTCCTAGAATCCCGGCAGGGGGTCCGGGCGGGAAGCCACGAAGAACGGCGTCTCGGCGAGCTCGGGCAGGGAGTCGAGGAGCTTCCGGCGGACTTCGGCCGGGGTCCTATGACGCCGGCCAATCGATGCGATTGACGGCCGTCAGTAGGCCCTTGGCCCCAAGGGCTCTAGGACCATGGACCCGCGTTATTCGAGGATCTCGGCCAGGACCCTGCCGTCCTTCTCGGCTTTGAGTTCGACGCCCAGCAGGGCCGCGAGGGTGGGGGCCGCGTCCGTGATCCGGGCCGGGGCGGGGAAGCTGCCGGCCTTCACCCCTATTCCCCAGAAGATCAGGGGGACATGGGTGTCGTAGCGATAGGGCGTGGAGTGGGAGGTCCCTTCCCTGCCGAAGAGAAAGTCCTCCTTGGGCCGGATGAGCAGGTCCCCGGAGCGAGACGGGAGGCAGCTCGCCCGGTAGACGGCCGCGTAGGGGGACGAGGAGCCCCGGACCTCCGAGCCTTCGAGCGCGGCGGCGGTGAAGACCTCGGCGACGCCGGCGAGCGCCGAGATGCTCCTGGCCGCGTCCTTCAGGAGGACCGGCCAATCGTATCCCCGCGATTCGGCGAGGGAGCGGTTGAGGTAGAGGTGCGGGACCCTGAGGTGGTCGACCAGCTTGCCCTGCGGCGCGGGATAGACGAGTTGGAGCGCGGCCTCGACCTCGGCCTCGAACCTCTTCGGGTCGATGCGGCGCGCTCCGAGGGCCTTGCCCGCGGGGCTCTCCGGGACGGGCATGACCCCGTGGTCCGAGGTGAACAGGACCAGGAGGTCCTCTTTGACGAGGCGCGCCGTGAGCGCGCCGAGCAGCTCTGCGAGCGCCGAGTCGAGCGCCAGGAGGTTTTCCTCCATCTGCCGGGAATCAGGCCCGTACCGGTGGCCGACGTCGTCCGTCCCGGAGAAGCCGAGCGCCAGCAGGTCCGGGGCGGAGTCCTGGCCCAGGCGGTACTCCTTCAAGAGCCTGCCCGCCAGGTCGGCCATCAGGCGATGGGCCTTGGGACTCCGCCAGATCTCGTCAAGACCCCTGACGTTCCTCACCCCCGCGAGGATGCCCCCGGGTTCCCTCAAGCCCGCGTTGTAGGCGCCCAGCCACGCGGGCGATGGGCCGTAGTAGGAGGAGGTCGCGAAGCCCCGAGACTCCTCGTCGAGCCACAGGACGAGGTCGGCCTTCTTGCCGCCGAGCATCACTGCCGCCTTGGACTTGAGAGAAGCCGCGACCACGATGGACCCGGGCGTGCGGGCCTTGAGGGCGTCCCCGAGGGAGTAGGAGAGGAGCTGCTCAGGGCCGATGCCGTGCACCGAATCCTCCTGCGCCAGGACGACCCGGCGGGCCTCCCGGTCCCACCACTCGTTGGCCACGATGCCGTGCGCCCGAGGGGACCGGCCGGTCAGGACCGCGGCGTGGCCGACCGAGGTCTGGGTCGGGACGTGGCGGTGGTGCGCCTCGGTGAAGACCGCGCCGGAGTCCAAGAGGGTCCTTAAGGCCCCTTTGAACCTCGGGGCGAGGCGCTCGAGCTGCTCGGCCTTCATCTGATCCGCCACGACCACCAGCACGAGCTTCGGGACGAGGCGTCCGGAGCCCTGGGCGCGGGCGGAACAGACGACGAGGAGGAGGGCGCAGAGGGAGAGGGCGGCCCGGCCGTCCAGCCCATGGGCCCGGCCGTTCCTTCTCACGAGTCTCCTTCGACCTGGAGGGTCACGTGTTCGAGCGCGAATCGGCGGCTCAGCATCTCGGTCGCGGCCTTGAGCACGGCGGCCGGGTCGGTCCCCGGCGCGACCACGATGTGGCCGCTCAGGGACTCGCTCCCCTTGGTAAGGGACCAGAGGTGCAGGTCGTGCACCTCCTTGACCCCGGGGATGAGGCGCAGGTGCGCCCGGATCTCCTCGATGTCGAGGTGGGAGGGCGCGCCCTCGAGGAGGATGTGCGTCGAGTCGCGCACCAGGAGGAAGGCGGTCGCGATGACCACGAGGCAGATGAGGAAGCTCGCGCACGGGTCGGCGCGGGTCCACCCCGTGGCCAGCATGATCACGGCGGCTGCGATGGCGCCGACGGACCCCAGCGCGTCGAGGGAAACATGGAGGAAGGCGGCCCGGATGTTGATGTTGTCATGGCTGTGCGGTCGGAGCACCAGTCCCGAGACCAGGTTCGCTCCCAGGCCGATCGACGCGATGGCGAGCATCGGCCCCGCGAGCACGGGCGCGGGGTTGACGAACCGGTCGTAGGCCTCCTTGAGGATGGCGCCGACGGCCACCATGAGGAGGAGCCCGTTGACCAGCGCGGCCAGCACCTCGACCCTCTCGTACCCGAAGGTCCTCCGGGGGTCGGGGGGCATGCACTTGAGCCGCGCGGCCAGGAGAGCCATGCCCAGGGCGCTCAAGTCCACGGCCATGTGGACCGCGTCGGAGACCAATGCCAGGCTGCCGGTCCACCAGCCGCCCGCGAGCTCGGCGATGAAGATGACCGCGGTCAGGCAGAAGGCCCCGGCCAGGGGACGCAGACCCGGGTTCTCGATGGGGGGGTGGTGTGGTTCGCCGCTCATGCGGCTCCTTGCCGCCGGATCTCGTAGAGCAGGACGCTGGCGGCGCAGGAGGCGTTGAGGCTCTCGACCCCGGCGGCCGTCTGGGGGATGCTCACCACCGCGTCGCAGGCTTCGCGGACCAGGCGCCTCATGCCCGCTCCTTCGGAGCCGATGACCAGGACCAGGGGCCGGTTGAGCGAGGTCTTCCACGCGGGCTCGCCCGATGCGTCCGCCCCGTAGATCCAGAAGCCGGCCTCGCGGCAGGCGGCCAGGGCAGCCGCGAGGTTGACGACCGTGAAGACCTTGATCCTCTGGATGGCCCCGGCCGACGCCGAGACCGCGACCGGCGTGACTGGAGAGGAGCGGCGGTCCGGGATGATGATGCCCGCGGCCCCAAGGTTGGCCGCCGACCTGGCGATGGCGCCGAGGTTGCGCGGGTCTTGGACCCGGTCCAGGGCCACCAAGACGGAGTCTTTCTTCGCGGCTCCGGAGAGCCCTTGCAGGTAGGCCCCGAGGTCCTGCCGCCCACGCGCCGCGACCCTGGCCGCGACGCCTTGGTGGCGGCCGCCGGCGACCCGGTCGAGCTCGCGCCTACCTACGAGCCGGGCCTTGAGGCCCGCGGACCGACCCTGCCGCACGAGAGCCTCGGTCTTAGACGAGCCGGCGGCGTCCCGGTCGATCCACAGCTCAAGGACGTCCGCGCCGCGCGCCGCCAGGGTCTCTTGCACCGCGTGGACCCCGCTGATCCAGCAGGAGCGGCCTACTTCTTGCGCCATTTCTGCCCTTGCTTGGTGTCCTCGACGATGATGCCCATGGCGTCGAGATCGGCCCTGAGCTTGTCGGAGAGCGCGTAATCCTTTTCGGCGCGGGCCCTGGCCCGCGCCGAGAGGAGGCGTTCGGCGTCCGGGGACAACTCCGTCGCTTCTTCCTTGAAAAGCCCGAGAGCGAGGATCTGCTCGGCTTGCTCCAAGAAACACCGCTTCATTCCGCTCGGCATAGCCGAGCGGAGCATATCCCACACGCTCGCCAGGGCCGCCGGCGCGTTGAGGTCGTCGGCCAAGCTGTCGCGGAAAGCCCTGTCGAAGTCCGCGCGCGCCGGCGCGGACTTCTCCTCTTGAAGTCCAAGCGACGCTTCCCGCAGGCGCCGTCGCGAGGTCTTCGAGGCCTCCAGGGCCTCCCACGTGAAGTCCAGCTGCTTGCGGTAGTGCGCCGTGAGACAGTGATAGCGGTAGTCCAGGGGATCGAAGCCCCTGGCCTTCAAGTCCGCGAGGGTCACGAACCCTCCGGCGGATTTCGCCATCTTGGCCGAGTTCATGACCAGGAACTCGGCGTGCATCCACCAGCGCACGAAGGGCTTGGAGGTCGCGCCCTCGGCCTGCGCGATCTCGTTGGTGTGGTGGATGGGGATGTGGTCCACCCCGCCGCAGTGGATGTCGAAGGTCTCGCCCAGGTATTTCATGGCCATGGCGCTGCACTCGATGTGCCAGCCCGGGAAGCCCGACCCCCAGGGCGAGGCCCACTCCATGTGGCGCTTCTTGTCCTTGGGGGAGAACTTCCAGACCGCGAAGTCCGTCGCCGCCTTCTTCTCCGGGTTGGCCCCCACCCGCGCGCCCTCCTCGATGCCCCTCACGTGATCCTCGCCCACGAGCCGGGAGTAGCCGGGGAACCTGGCGGTGTCGTAGTAGAGCCCGTCCGAGGTGCGGTAGACGAGCCCCTTGGCCTCGAGCCTGGAGATGAGCTCGATCTGCTCCGGGATGTGGTCCGTGGCTTTGCAGAGCACGTCCGGCGGCAGGAGATTGAGCTCCCTGCAGTCCTCGAGGAAGGCCTCCGTGTAGAGCTTGGCGATGTCCCGGGCGGACTTGCCCTCACGGGCGCCTCCGACCTCCATCTTGTCCTCGCCCTCGTCGGCGTCGCTGGTGAGGTGCCCCACGTCAGTGATGTTCATCACGTGCCGGACCTTGAACCCGAAGAGCCTTAAGCTGCGCCGGAGGACGTCCTCGAAGACGTAGGTCCTGTAGTTGCCGACGTGCTGGTAGTCGTAGACCGTGGGGCCGCAGGTGTAGAGCCCGACCTCCGGGGGATGGAGCGGCTGGAATTCGTCCTTGTTCCTGGTGAGAGTGTTGAACAGGAAGAGGGGCATGGGGGAGATTCTACGAAATGCGGCGCCTCGATTCGAGATGCCGGGAAAGAATGATGTAACCTTTCGGTGTCGCGGGCGGTAACTATCAATGGAGGGGGACCGGGACGCTCAGATGGACGGCATCCGGGAGCTGGTTCAGCGGGCCCGGGACGGGGACAGCCGAGCTCTGGCAGCCATCGTCCGGTCCTACGAAGCGATGGTCTTTCATCTGGCTTTTGGCATCCTGAGGGACGCCCGCGACGCGGAGGAGGCGGCCCAAGACGCCTTCCTGAGGGCTTTCCGGGCCTTGGACCGGTTCGACCTCAGCCGGCCGTTCGGCCCGTGGATCGCCAAGATCGCGGTGAACCTGGCCTTGAACCGGTTGCGCTCCCGGCCGGCCGACCTTCCCCTTGAGTCAGCGGCCGAGGTCCAAGACCAGGGGCCGGGCCCGGAGGCCATGGCGGACCAGACGGCGGAGCGCGACGCCGTGCGCAAGGGCTTGGACGAGCTCGGCCCCGCGGACCGGGAGGTCCTGGCCCTCAAGTACGAAGGAGGCCTCAAAGTGAGCGAGATCGCGGGGTCCTTGGGCATCGGCTTGGCCGCCGCCAAGGTGAGGCTGTTCCGCGCCCGCCAAAGGCTCATGGAGATCCTCCGACGGAGGCCCAAGGAATGAACTGCGGACGAGCGACCGAGCTGGTCTGGGCCTTTCTCGACGACGAAACAAGCGAATCTGACCGGGCCGCGCTCCAGGACCATCTGACCGGGTGCGTCCGTTGCGCGGGGTATCTTTCCGAGGCCAGGCGGCTGCATCAGGCCCTCGTGGAGGCTGCCGGCGATGCGCCCGCGCCTTCACTGGAGGGCGCGGTCTTGGCGCGGCTTGAGGGGCCGGAGCAGAGCTTGGCGCCCGCGCGGATGCTCGACGCCGCGTGGCCTGCCGCGGCTTTCCTCTTGTTCGTCGGCGCGGCGGCCTGCGCGGCTGGATGGGACGCGTGCATGACTTGGGTCTCGTCCTTGCTGCCCGGCAGCCGGGATTTCGCTCCTGGCCTCGGGTATTGGGTCGGCCAATCCGCTCTGCTGCTGGCCGGATGGGGGGGATTGCAGGGCATGGTTCCCGCGCTCTCCCCTGCCGTCGCGTTAGGGACCACGGCCGCTGCCGCGGCCGTGTGGATGGGGGCGCTTCGCGCGCTCCTCGGAGGTGAGGAACATGGAGAATAGGAACCGAGGTCTGCCCCGGCTCGCCGGCCCTAGGGCTCGCCGGGACTGGCGAAGGGAGAACGGCCGACGCCTGCTGTTGCCGGCGCTCATGGCGCTGGCGCCGTTGACGCTGGCTTCAGTGGTGTGCGCGGCAGGGGGCAAGGTGCCCGGAAGGCCGGCGGACGGGCTGGCCTTCCTGTTCGGGGTTGGAGCGGGCCTGACCGCGTTCGTGGTGTGGGCCAGGGCCGTGTTCGCCCGGGCCGCCGCGGAGGGGGACGAGCGCATCGGGGGCTTGGGCCGGTGGAAGCCGTTCTGGGTGGGACTGCTCAACCTCGCGGTGGTGCTCGTCATCGCGCACGCGCTGGGCGGGGTGGGGAGGACGTTCCCCCCCGTGGCGCTCCTGGCCCTGGCGCTCCTTGCCGCGGCCGCGCTCGTGGCCTTCCGCGGCGCCATGGCGCTCTGGCCAGAGTACGGCTACCTGGCGCTGGGGCCGGACGCCGCGCCCCTGCGGGCGGCCGTGACCGGAGGGGCCATGCTCACCGGGATGCTCATCTTCTTCCCGGTGGGGACGGCCTTCTTCGCCTACGCGGTCGTGCGTTCCCTGGGCATCGGGGTCCTGCTGTCGCTCAAGAAGCCTGAGAAGGCTTGAGCCGGGAGCGGAGGTCACCAGGCCGGAGGGCCGACGGTCCGCTCGACGCGCTCCGCCGCCTCGTCCAGGTCCTCCTGGACGGAGACTGTCGTCTTGAAGGCGGCGGCGGAAGCGGCGGGGGCGTTCTCATCGAGGCAGAACGGATGGACGCGGTCCCAGGTCTCGTAGCTGCCGCGGGCGTGGTCGTAGACGAAGGAGCTCGACCAGCGGAAGCAGACCAGGGCTCCGGCTAGGCCGACCGGCTCGGGCGCGGCCTTCTCCGGCACGGCTGAGGTCCGGTAGAGGCAGGTCTCGAACTCAAGCGAGATGTTCTTCGCGGCGGCGCCGCCCACGAAGGCCGTGCCGGGGTAGTCGAGGACGTAGAGCTCCGGGGTCGGGGGCTTCCTCACGCCGTAGAACTCGCGGGTCCGCTTGTCGATGGAGCCCGGGACCCGGTTCCATTGGTAGAGGTAGTGCCTGGGACGGCCCGCGTCGCTGTTGTAGAAGGGGTCGTGGTCCACGCTGTCGAAGGCCCAGCGCGGGTGGTGGAAGGGCGCCGTGTCGCCGAAGAACTCGCGGGCGTAGGCGGCCGTCAGGACCGCCTTGCCGTCCTTCACGGCGGAGTCGAACTGGCAGCCCCTGACGGTCTGGACGAAGCCGTAGCGCGGCAGTTCCCCGACCGAGCCGGTCCTGTAGCGGGCGGAGAAGCCTGTGCCGTAGCTGTAGTCTCCCCCGATGGCGACCCTGTAGTCGTAGGCCCTGAAGGTCGCTCCCTTGAGGTCGCAGGAGGCCGTGGCGGCGCAGTCCTTGTTCTCCCAGGCCAGCTCCTTGACGCGCAAGGTATCCACCTGGGCCGCGGCGGCCTCGGCGCAGGCGAGGAGCGCGAGGAGGCCGGCCGGGAAAAACGCCGCGCTTGGGTTCATCCTGCCCCAAAGATAGCACGAGGCCCCGTCCGCCGGGAGGGCCTTCCGGGACGCTTGCGCCCGGCAAAGGGCCCACGGGTGCGGGGCCGCGGTCCCCTGGGGTGGAGGGCCCTCGAGGTGTGGTATCATGTGAGCGAATGAGGTTCGCCGAGGTCGTCAGGAGCTCGCAGCGCCTGAGGGGTACCTTCGACCGGGTGGGGGGCTCGCGCTCTGGTGGCGGGTGGTGCTCGCCCTTGATTGTCAAGATTTGTCGCTTCAAGCGGCGATGCCGGCGCGTAAGGCGACTCGGCGGGCGATCTCCCGGAAGGCCTTGGCAGGGGCGGAGCCGGGCTGGGAGGAACTCACGGGCTTGCCGGTCTCCCCGGTTTCGCAGACCAGGGGGTCGAGCGGCACGGAGCCGAGCAGAGGGATGCCGTGCTTGTCGGAGAGACTCTTGGCCCCGCCGTGGGAGAAGATGCGGCTCGCCTTGCCGCAATGGGGGCAGGCGAACTCGGCCATGTTCTCCACGACGCCGAGAAGGGGGACCTTGAGGCTGCGGAACATCGAAAGGGCCTTGGCCACGTCCGAGAGCGCGACGGTCTGCGGGGTGGTGACTAGCACGGCGCCGGCCACCGGGACGGATTGGCAGAGCGAGAGCTGGGCGTCCCCGGTACCGGGGGGGAGGTCCACGACAAGGCAGTCCAGCTCGCCCCAGGCGATCTCCCTGAGGAGCTGGACCACGGCGCCGTGCACCATGGGGCCGCGCCAGATCACGGGAGAGTCGGGGTCCATGAAGAAGCCCATGGACATGACCTTGACGCCGAAGGCGGCCGGGGGCTCGAGCTTGTCGTCGGCGCCTGCTTGGCGCCGGCCCGCTTGAAGCCGGCCGGCGCCGACGCCGAGCATCTGAGGCAGGTTGGGGCCGTAGATGTCGGCGTCGAGGAGGCCGACCCGGTGTCCCTCCAGGGCGAGGCTCACCGCGAGGTTGGCCGCGACCGTGGATTTGCCGACCCCGCCCTTGCCGCTCCCGACGGCCAGGACCTTCTTGACGCCGGGGAGTTGCATCTAGATCAGGAACAGCATCTCGTGGTACTTGGGCAGAGGCCAATCCTTGTCCGGGGCGAGCTCCTCGAGGGCGTCGGCCGAGCGGCGCACCATGGAGAACCGCGGCTTGACCTGGTGGCAGTAGGCCTGGGCCTTCTTGAGGGGTTCCGTCTCCTTCTCGGCGTCGGCCATGGCCTTGCGCAGGCGGCCGACGCCTTCGCGGATGGCGCCGACGTGGCCGGCCACCTCGTCGAGCAGGCTCTCCTGGCTGCGCAGGGACGGGTGCTTGGGCAGGACAGCCTTGAGGGCCTGGATGGAGAGGCCGAGCTCCTTCTGATAGGAGAAGGCGGCCGGCAGGACCTGCGACTCGACCATCTCGACGAGGAGCTTGGCCTCGATGTCGATGTCCTTGGCGTAGCGCTCGAGTTCGATGTGGTAGCGGGAGCGGGCCTCCTCCGGCTTGAGGATCTTCGTGCTATCGAGCAGGGCGAAGGATTCCTTGAGGATGAGGCCCTCGAGCGCCTCGGGCGTGGTCTTGACGTTCGGCAGGCCGCGCTTGGCGGCCTCCTTCTCCCAGTCGCCGGAGTAGTTGTTGCCCTCGTAGCAGACGCGCTTGCTCTCCTTGACGTACTTCCGCAGGACCTCCAGGACGGCGTCCTTGAAGGGCTTCTTGGTCTTCAAGCCGCCGTCGATGTCCTTCTTCATCTGCCGCAGCGCGCCCGCCACGATGGCGTTGATGATGGTGAGCGGGAAGGCGCAATTGGACGAGGAGCCGACGGCCCGGAACTCGAACTTGTTGCCCGTGAAGGCGAAGGGCGAGGTGCGGTTGCGGTCCGTGTTGTCGCGCAGGACCGGCGGGATCTTGTCGATGCCGAGGTTGAGCCACTCCTTGTCCGTCTCCTTGGTCGGAGCCCCGCGCTCGATGTCGGAGAGGACCTTGGTGAGGTACTCGCCCAGGAAGACCGACATGATGGCCGGTGGCGCCTCGTTGGCGCCGAGCCGATGGTCGTTGCCCGAGGAGGCCACCGACGCCCGCAGGAGCCTGCCGTGGTCGTGCACGGCCTTGACCGCGCAGACCAGGAAGACCAGGAAGCGCAGGTTGTCGCTCGGGGTCTCGCCGGGGGCGAGGAGGTTCACGCCCGTGTCCGTGCCGAGGGACCAGTTGATGTGCTTGCCGCTGCCGTTGGTGCCGGCGAAAGGCTTCTCGTGGAAGACGGCCGCCAGCCCGTGCCGGCCGGCCACCCGCTCGAAGATGTCCATGACGAGCTGGTTGTGGTCCACGGCCACGTTGGCCTCCTCGTGGATGGGGGCGATCTCGAACTGGTTGGGGGCCACCTCGTTGTGCCGGGTCTTGACCGGGACGCCGAGCTTGTAGAGCTCGCGCTCCGCGTCGGTCATGAAGCAGAACACGCGCTCCTTGATGCTGCCGAAGTAGTGGTCCTCGAGCTGCTGGCCCTTCGGCGGCGCCGCGCCCAGGAGCGTGCGGCCCGCCATGAGGAGGTCCGTCCGCCGGCCGAAGTAGGACCTGTCGATGAGGAAGTACTCCTGCTCGGCGCCCATGTTGGAGGAGACGCGCCGGGCGTCGACCTTGAAGTAGGCCAGGATGTCGAGGGCGGCGCGGTTCAAGGCCTCGATGGAGCGCAGGAGCGGGGTCTTCTTGTCGAGGGAGAGCCCGTTGTAGGAGACGAAGACCGTCGGGATGCACAGGGTCGCCCCGCCGGGGGTCTCCATGATGAAGGCCGGGGAGGTCGGGTCCCAGGCCGTGTAGCCGCGGGCCTCGAAGGTGGTGCGCAATCCCCCGCTGGGGAAGCTCGATGCGTCGGGCTCGGCTTGCGCCAGCTGCTTGCCGGTGAAGGACTCGAGCACGCTCCCGTCCGAGTTTAGCTCGATGAAGCTGTCATGCTTCTCGGCGGTCAGGCCCGTCATGGGCTGGAACCAGTGCGTGTAGTGGGTCGCGCCCTTGGAAATGGCCCAGGTCTTCATGGCCGAGGCGACCGAGTTGGCGGCCTCGGGGCTCAGGCGCTTTCCCTCGAGGATGGCCTCTTCGATTTGGCGGAAGGTCTCCTTGGGGAGCAGGGTCCTCATGGTCTTGAGGTTGAAGACGTTGCAGGCGAAGTAGTCGGAGACCTTGTCCCCAGGGGGGGCCTGGGAGAGCCCGGGGGCCGGCTCAGGCCGGCGGCCGTTCGAGTGGTGCGGCCTGACCTCCGGATCGCGGGGTCTTCCCAGCAGGTGGTTCGCCATGGTCCTCTCCTCTATTGACAATTGTCCAAAACTGAGCTACAATGCACAACAAATAGTCTACAACAACGACAAAGAATTGTCAAGAGTATAATTATGAACACAGAAAAAGAACGCCAGCTCCTGGCGGAGCTGGTTCATGACGCCCGGGTCTCCTACCGGGAGCTGGCCAAGAAGCTCGGGGTCTCGACCGGCACCGTGATCGCCAGGACCCGCGAGCTCGAGGATGCCGGCGTCATCCGCGGCTACTCCGCGGTCCTCGACCACGAGAAGATGGGCTACGGGCTCGCCGTTGTCATGGAGATCACCGTGTCCAAGGGCAAGCTCGTGGAGATGGAGAAGCACATCGCGAGCCGCCCCAACGTCCTGGCCGTCTACGACGTCACGGGCCAGACCGACGCGGTGGTCGTCGCGAAGTTCAAGTCCCGGGAGGATCTCAGCCGCTTCACCAAGTCCATCCTGGCGCTCCCCTTCGTGGAGAGGACCAACACGCATTTCGTCCTCTCCATCATGAAGGAGGACTTCCGCCTCACCTAGGCCTCTAAACCTCTTCGAGGTCCACCTCGGAGAACTTCCCGGTAGAGGGAAGCGGCCCGGCGTTGAAGGGAGGGCGGTGCCGGGAGATGAGCGCGCCGGCGATGTCCAGGTGCTCCTCCTTGCAGTCTATGTCGGAGGAGGAGACGAACTCGTAGAAGACCTCCCCGCCCAGCGAGAGGGCGGCCAAGTCCTCCTTGTTCGGCCGCGCGGCGCCGGAGAGGTGCGCCTCGAGCGAGGTCCGGATGGACTCGGCCGCGGCCCCGACGAACGCGACCAGGGGCTTGCGTTCGCGGTCGAGGACCACGAACTCGTAGCAGCCGGGATACTCGACCGCCTCGTCCGCGACCGCCTTGGCGTCGAAGCGGTGGAGCCTGCCTGACATCACGACCTTGAACTTGCGCTTCACGCCGCCGCCCCGGCTTTCGCCGCCTCGGCCGTCCTCTTCCAGCGGTTGTGACCCCAGAGCCACTCCCCGGGCCGCTCGCGGATGAAGCCCTCCATGGCCTTGGTCATCTCCACCGTGAGGCGCAGGGCCTCCGCCTCGGGCTCGGCGCGGGGCTGCGGCCGCAAGGGGCCGTGGAAGCTCACGACCAGGCCGGAGCCTTCCCGGCGCACCCGGGTCGAGACCACCGGACATCCCAGCTTGACCGCCAGGAGCCCGCTCAGGGTCGAGGTGGCTGCGGGCCTTCCGAAGAATGGCATGAACACGCCGCCCTGATAGAGGTTGTGGTCGATGAGGATGGCCGTGCCCTTGCCGGCCTTGAGCCAGCGCACGACCTGGAAGAAGGGGTTCCTGTGGGCGAAGACGGCCTCGCCGAACCTGGACCGGGTCTCGTTGAGCCACCGGTCCAGCAGGGGGTTGCGCATCACGCGGCCCACCACGCCCAGCCGGTAGCCCAGGGCAGTGAACGCGATGCCGCCCACCTCCCAGTTCCCCAAGTGCCCGATGTTGTAGATGAGGCCCTTGCCTTCCGCCACCATCCGGTCGACCAGGTCGAGGTTCTCGAAGCCGACCCGGCGGAGGAGATCTTCCTTGGAAAGGGACCTGCTGCGGACGAACTCGGTCGCGATGCGTCCCGCGTTCTCCCAGGCCTGGAGCGCTATGGCCTTGCGCTCTTGGGTGGATTTCTCCGGGAGGGCGGCCTCGATGTTGGCGAGGGTCATGGCCCACCTGCGGCTGGCGAACCTCGCTGCGGACCGGCCCACGGCGGCGCCCAACGCCTGGGCCGATTCCCAGCTCAAGGCAGCCAGGGCCCCTTCGAGGAGCCTGATCCCCGCGTATTCGATGAGGAACCGGGGCCTCACCTAGACGCTAGTCGTCGAGGCCGCCCATGTCGCAGGAGCCGCCGCCGCACTCGGATTGGCCGCATGGCAGCCCTTCCGACGAGGAGTCCGCACCGCAGGGGAAGTCCTTGCCGCCTTGGGAGGCCACCTTGGGGATGCGGTCCGAGACTTTGACGATCTTCCCCGTCTTCGGGTCGTATTTGTACGTGCCGGTGATGGGTGCGGCCTTGGGCTTCTCCGTCTTCCGGGCGTGCTTGCGCTTCGGCATAGTGTTTCCTCCGTTATGGATACACGACATTCTACACATCTGCGACGGGGGAACACAAATCCGACCGGCAAAATGGTAAAATGGCCGTCCCAGCAGTTCATTCGGTGCGATACCCAAGTGGTCCAAGGGGACGGTCTGCAAAAGGGTTACGGCCAGGTCGCCATCCCGCAGGCACTCGAAGATAATCGGTTTTTCCTCGACAATCCGCGACCGCGTCATTTCATGGTTGCGCCTATTTTGACCGTATTTTGCGCGAAACATGACACCAAACATGACACTTCGACCGGGCAAGAAATTCCTCTCCGCGTAGGTCGCGACCATGGCGCGCAAGACCGCCTGCATCGCAAGTCCTGATCCGTCCGGGATATGCTAGATTCGGGAGGTCGGACGACTCACCCGACAGGGCATGAGCGCAGATCAAGGACATGGACTCCACGTCGTCACCGGAGCCTTCGGCTTTTCCGGGAAATACATCGCCACGCGGCTGCTGGAGCTAGGCCACCGCGTCCGCACCCTGACGAACTCGCCCAACCGGGCCAACCCCTTCGGCGGCAAGGTCGAGACCCGGCCGCTCTGCTTCGACGACAAGCCCGCCCTGGTGGAATCCCTGAGCGGCGCGGCCGTGCTCTACAACACCTACTGGGTGCGGTTCAACCACACGGACTTCAAGCACTCGATTGCGGTGGAGAATACGCTGAAGCTCTTCGACGCGGCGAAGGCGGCCGGTGTGGGCCGGGTCGTGCACGTCAGCATCACGAACCCGTCCGAGGATTCGCCGCTCGAATACTTCAGGGGCAAGGCCCGGCTTGAGCGCGCCCTGGCCGAGACGGGCCTGCCGCACACGATCCTCCGGCCGGCCGTGCTCTTCGGCAAGGAGGACATCTTGATCAACAACATCGCCTGGTGCCTCCGGAGGTTCCCGGTCTTCGGCGTCTTCGGCGACGGCCGATACCGGTTGCAGCCCATCCATGTGGACGACCTGGCCGGGCTCGCGGTCGATGCCGGCCGGGAGGGGGCGAACAGGACCGTCGACGCCATCGGCCCCGAGACCTTCGTCTACCGCGATCTGGCTCGCCAGGTCGGTGACATCATCGGCAAGCGCAGGCCGATCGCTTTCCTGCCGCCCTCCGTGGGCTACGCCTTCGGCTGGGCCATCGGCAAGCTGACGGGAGACATCATGATCACAACCGAGGAGATCGAGGGCCTGATGGCCGGCCTGCTCGCGACCGATTCCCTGCCCACCGGGCAGACGCGGCTGACCGACTGGGCTAGGACGAACGCGCCGACGCTCGGGCTGCGCTACGCCAGCGAACTGGCACGGCGCCGGGACCGAGGACAGGCCTATGAAAATCTCTGATCGGTCAGATGACGAGATGTGGGCCGTCGACAACACCAAACTCACTTTCATCAACAAGAAGACGGGCGAAGTCCGGGCTGAACTCTATGTCGTCATGGCGGATGCACGTCCCTACCGGGTCCTCTTCGGCAAGGACCGAGGGAACCCCGCCTGCCGCTCGGAAGACGCGAAGTCATCCTGCCAGGGGGTGGCCTGCGCATCCTGTCCCCAGGTGTCAGAGGTCATTGTCTTCAACAGCTATTACGAGGGGCATCCTGATGTTCCACGTCCTCAATACGTTGGCGGCTGCGCCTTTCGCTACACGATCGCTTGGCGCCGCGACTTCGTGACGACGCAGCAGGGGCTGGTCTGCTTCGAGCACAAGGAGAGGGTAGGCCTCTCATGCCCGAAAACGTCGGTCCACGCGCTGTTCGCCCCGAAGGGCTATCTGTCGGACCTGGGCCAGCGGGGGCTAAGGATCAAGGATGTTGTAACCAAGATCGTGGCCAGGCAACGGCAGGACAAGACGACGAAGACGACCTATGCCTACGCTGACTTTGAGTTCGCTGGCATGGTGAAGGAGATGATGGGTCGGGTCGTGAAGACCGTGAAAGTCGCATCCGGTCCTTCTACCGTCTCCCTGGTGGGCCATGACGGCCGCTCCGACGGCGTCGGTTGAACTGGTATAATACCCATGGTGTCCGAGACCCCAGAGCTTCCTGACCTCGACGAAGTCCAATACGTCGAGTCCCCGGTCGACAAGCTGCCTGCCCGTGTCGTCGGCGACTGGTCCGAGGACAAGCACTACTACCTCAACCACTACATCAATATCTTCGAGACCGGGATGCACAAGAAGTGGGCCTCCCGTGCCTACATCGACCTCTTCTCGGGGCCGGGGGTGTGCATGTCCCGTGAGGCGCGGAGGGTCACCGACGGGTCTCCGCTCATCGCGCTCAAGGCGGACTATCCGTTCACGGACTACTACTTCTCCGACCTCAACGCCACCGTGGTCAAGGCCCTGAAGCGGCGGTGCGAGCCCTTTGGGAGCAAGCCCGGCATCAGGATCAACATCTTCCAGAAGGACTCCAACGCGGTCGCGTCCGAGGTCGCGGCCATGATCGACGCCAAGACCCTCTGCCTCGCCTTCATCGACCCGACGGGCCTCGACTTCAAGTTCGACGCGCTCAGGGCGCTGACGGGCGGCAAGAAGATGGACTTGATCATCCACTTCCCTATCGGGACGGCGATCAAGCGCAACATCGAGAAGTGGTTCAAGAAGGACCAGTCGAAGATGGATGCGTTCTTCGCCGGCAGCGAGTGGCGCGGCATCTACGAGGGCAACCAAGGCAACCTGACGAACCTGACCAGCGGCCTCCTCGGCCTCTACAGGGCCAAGCTCGCGCAGATCGGATACGCGATGGAGCCGGCCGACGCTGTCCAGATCAGGAACTCCAAGAACGTCCCGCTCTACGCCCTGCTCTTCGCGAGCAAGAACCCGCGCGGCAACCAGTTCTGGAAGAAGATCAAGCAGATCGAATCGAAGGGGCAGCGGAGCCTGCCGTTCGACTGAGATGAGCTACCAGTCCTCGATCGAGTGGACGGAGACGACGTGGAACCCCGTCACGGGCTGCACCAAGGTCAGTCCCGCCTGCAAGAACTGCTACGCCGAGACCTTCGCCGAGCGTTTCCGGGGGACCCCCGGCCATCCCTACGAGCAGGGCTTCGATCTCAAGCTCTGGCCTGGGCGCCTGGCCCTGCCGCTGACCTGGAAGGAACCCAGGATGATCTTCGTGAACTCCATGTCCGATCTCTTCCACAAGGACGTCTCGGACGACTTCGCGGACCAGGTCTTCGATACGATGGAGCAGGCGAAGTGGCACACTTTCCAGTTGCTGACCAAGCGGTCTCGGCGGTTCGCCGACTGGGCTGAACGGCGTTATCATGGGGATGGGTCTGGGGATGCCAAGGGTCGTCGTCGTTGGCCCGCCAACGTCTGGGCCGGGGTATCCGTCGAGTCCCAGGACTACGCCTGGCGCGTCGACGACCTACTGCGAGTCCCGGCGGACATACGGTTCCTCTCGATTGAGCCCCTGCTGGGGCCGGTGAAGTTGAAGAAGGCCATGCTCCGGCAGGTTCAGTGGGTGATTGTCGGCGGAGAGAGTGGGCATCACGCGAGGCCGATGCGGCCCGAGTGGGCCCGGGACCTTCGCGATCAATGTGTGGATGCCGGGGTGCCTTTCTTCTTCAAGCAGTGGGGCGTCCACGACGCCGACGGCAACAAGCGCCGGACCAAGAAAGAGGCTGGGCGTGTCCTGGACGGCAGGACATGGGATGCCATGCCGGAGGCGGTCCTGTCCTAGGTTGCTGGAATCGAGTCGAGTGCCTTGCGGCCTTCGTCCGTGATGCGAACCCCGAATTCCTTTCTCGGGTCTCCGAGAAATCCCATCGAGAACCACACGTCGTCAATCAGTCCTCGCCTGAAAAGTCGTAGGCAGTGGATGTGGTTGGCCTTTTCAATTCTGACCGGGGACTTCTTGCCAAGAAGTCTCAGGAGTTCTGCCTCAAAATCCGTGAAGCTCTCGTAGAGGAGAGGCTCATAGAACACACGCATTCCCTGAAGGAAAACTTGAGAAAATAGAAGCAGGAAGTCGGGCGTGAAGAACTTGTGCACATGATCTAGACCGATCTCCAGAACGTGATTCGTCCGCATGTTCTGGAGGCGCAATTTCTTGTCGATGATATCGGCGAGTAGCCACTTGTCGTCACACCCCATCTTCGTCGCAGGATTGCCCCCAGAAATGGATATGGGTTTCGGTCGTAGACGGAGTTCCTTCCCCTTGAGTCGCGGGAGCATCTGCTTGTTCATCGGTGGTATTCTATATCAGTTCGCGGGCGTGTTGGACAAATCATCTGCATGAAGAATCCTTCCGAGTCCCTCAGCGGCTCCGGCCTCGGGATCGCCGTCTGGGATCAGCCGATCCAGGTGAACAGCATGTAGACTGCACACCAGAATTTCCCACAGCGTCAAAAGTCGGTTGGATGGCGTGAATCTCCTTGCAGTAGCGTAGCTTTTTCCTGCCCGCTGTCCCGATTGTACCACGACCAGCCGTAGTTGAGCAACGACCATCTCCGTCGGAGGTGATCGGGAAGGGG
>JACQWX010000081.1 GCA_016209035.1 Elusimicrobiota bacterium
ATGGCGCCATCACAACAAATGCAGAAGCGCAATCATCGCAATGATTTATTTGTCCGGAGCTCCGAATGATTTTCAGCCGGGGCACGACCCGCAGGCATCGAGGTGGGCTTGATGCGCTCCGCCAAATTCAAGCCCGCCGGGGAACGGGTGAGGTCGAGTTGGTGTCAGGCATTGCGCAATTTGCGGAACTTGTTCCGTGCCGGCACTTGCTGGCGGCAGAGTTGCGCAAATTGCGCAATGCCTGACACCAATGATAGACTATCAGCCCTGATGGGACCCCCGACCGTTTCCTTAAGGAGGATGCTCTTCTCGGGCACCCTTGCCGCCCTGGCGGCCTGGGACATAGTCCCAGGGGCCGCAGGCCCCCGGGCCCTCGCGCAGGTCGTCGAGATCGAGGGCAGCAAGCCCAAGGACGCCGGCGGGGTCCTCGTCGCCGATTCCGACGACGTCGTCTGGCGCGGCCACGTCAACTGGGTCGTGGCCGCGGGCTTCGACTCCGAAGCTCCCAAGGCCTATTCCGCGAGCCTCGACAACACCGTCAAACACTGGGACATCCAGGCCGGCACCTCCGCCGCGTCCTACTCCCTGGGCAAGGACATGGTCCAGGTCTTCGCTTTTTCGAGCGACATGCGGCGCGCCCTGTCGACGGACGAGCACCGCAGGTTCCACCTCTGGGAGGTCGACCCCTGGAAGCTCGTCCGCTCCTGGGCCGCAGGCCCAGGGGACGGCGGGGCGGCCACGGTGCTGTGCCTGGCGTTCTCGCCTGACGGCTCGATGGCGCTCTCCGGCGGCACGGACAATGCCGTAAACCTCTGGGACCTCTCGACGGGCAAGCTCCTCGGCGCCTGGACGGGGCACGCCAGCTTCGTCCACGCCGTGGCGTTCTCGCCCGACGGCGCCCGGGCGCTCTCGGGCGGCAGGGACAACACGGTCCGGCTCTGGGAGGTCTCCTCGGGGCGCAACCTCGGCACTTGGCTGGGCCACAGCGACGCGGTGCTCTCCGTCGGCTTCTCTCCCGACGGCGCCAAGGCCGTCTCCGGCAGCGCGGACTACTCCGTCAAGCTCTGGGACGTCTCCTCGCTGAGCCCCGACGGCACGCTGCTGGCGACCTGGCCCAGCCATCGAGGCTGGGTCCTGCATGTGATGTTCTCCCGGGACGGAGCCTATGTGGTCTCATCCTCCGCGGACAAGACGGTCCACGTCCGCCAGGTGGCCGACGGCAGGCAGGTCGCGTCCTGGAGCGGGCACGAGGACGCGGTCGTCCATGCGGCCTTCTCTCCCGACGACGACTGGGTCCTCACCTCCAGCCGCGATCGAACGCTGCGATTCTTCAACTTCCGCGAGGCCGTGGAGGCCGCCTCCAAGGCCGTGGTCGACAGAGCCAAAGCGGAGGCGGCCGAAGCCCTTGCCCGCGCCGAATCCGCGGCGCGCAGGAAGAAGGCCGACGCGCTCAGGAACGCCCTCGCGCTGCTCGGCGGGATCGCCGCGATGGTCTTCACGGTGGTCTTCTTCGTCTTCAAGGACATCCGAAGGAGGAAGGAGGCCCTGAGGGTCGCCAGGGCCACGGAGCCGGTGACCTGGGAGGGCCACCAGCATTGGGTCATGGCCGTCGCCTTCTCCCCGGACGGCCGCACCGCCATCTCCGGCGGCGCGGACAAGACGCTCAAGGTCTGGGACGTCAAGTCCGGCAAGCCCACGGCCTCCTGGGAAGCCCACGCCGGCCAGATCAACGCCGTCGCGTTCCTGCCGGACGGGAAATGGGCGCTCTCCGGCGGAGCGGACAACCTGGTCAAGCTCTGGGACGCCGCCGCCGGCAGATGCCTCGACGAGTGGAAGGGCCACACCCAGCAGGTCCACAGCCTCGCGGTCAACCAGGAGGGGACGCTGGCCCTCTCCGCCAGCCGCGACGCGACCCTCCGGCTCTGGGACTTGAAGGCCCGCCGGGAAGCGGCGGTCTGGTCCAGGCACTCCAAGCCCGTCCACGCGGCGGCCTTCTCCCTCGACGGCGGGCTGGCCGCCTCCGGGGGCTTCGACAACACGATCAAGATCTGGGAGGTGCGCACCGGCAGGGACACCGCCACCTGGACCGGCCACACGGACGCCGTCCTGACCGTGGCTTTCTCCCCGGACGGCCTCAAGCTCCTCTCAGGCTCCGGCGACAACACCGTCCGGCTCTGGGACGTGGCCTCGAACCAGTGCATCGCCGTCTGGAAAGGGCACACCAACTACGTCCAGGCCGTGGCGTTCGCGCCCAACGGCATGATCGCGCTCTCGGCCAGCTTCGACAACCTCATCAAGATCTGGGACGTGGCCGCCGGCGCCGTGCTGGCCGAGTGGAAGGGCCACACGAGCTGGGTGACCTCGCTGGCGGTCTCCAGGGACGGCTCCCTGGTGCTCTCCGGCTCGGGGGACAACACGGTCAAACTCTGGGACCTCGCCTCCGCCATCCAGTTCGCCTCGCCATCCGGTCAGCCGGCCTCCCCGGGCTTGGCCCCGGCGGGCAAGCCCGGGGCGCCCGGCTGATGGAGAGCTCCCTAGTCCGCAGAGCCTTCCTCGATTTCTTCCGTTCCCGCGGGCACACGGTGCGTCCCTCGACCACCATCGTGCCCCGGGGGGATGCCACGCTCATGTTCAACTCCGCGGGCATGGTCCCCTTCAAGCCCTACTTCCTGGGCCTGAAGACCGACCTTGCCCGCGCCGCGAGCTGCCAGAAGTGCTTCCGCACCACGGACATCGACCGGGTCGGGCACACCATCCGGCACCTCACCTTCTTCGAGATGCTGGGCAACTTCTCCTTCGGGGATTACTTCAAGGAGGATGCCATCGCCTGGGCATGGCAATTCCTCACCAAGGAGATGGGCCTTGACCCCAAGCGGCTCTATCCCAGCGTCTTCGAAGACGACGAGGAAGCCCTCGCCCTATGGCGAGGGCTGAAGGTCCCCAACGCCCCGGTCCGTCTGGACGAGGACAGCAACTTCTGGAACATGGGCCCCACCGGCCCCTGCGGCCCCTGCTCGGAGATCTACTTCGACCGCGGGATTCCCTGCTCCCTGGGCAAGGCCGACTGCGCGGTCGGCTGCGACTGCGACCGCTTCATCGAGGTCTGGAACCTGGTCTTCACCCAGTTCGACCGCCTTGCGGACGGGTCCCTCAAGCCCCTCCCGCGCAAGAACATCGACACGGGCATGGGTCTCGAGAGGCTGGCCTTCGTCGCACAGGGCAAGGGTTCGCCGTTCGACACGGACCTCTTCGCGCCCATCGTCCAGGAGGCCTCCCGGATCCTCAAGGTCGACCCGGACGCCGACGCGCAGACCGCGATGGCCTTGCGCATCATCGCCGATCACGCCCGCGCCATCGTGTTCCTGATGGCCGAGAACATCATCCCCTCGAACGTAGAGCGAGGCTACGTGCTGCGCCGGCTCATCCGCCGGGCGGCGCGCTACGGACAACTCCTCGGGCACAAGGGCCCCTTCCTGCACGGCCTCCTCAAGCCGGTCGTCGACGTCTTCTCCGCCGCCTACCAGGAGATCCTCGAAGCGGCGGACGCGAACGTCCGGGAGACGCTCCGGATGGAGGAGGAGCGGTTCCTCGCGACCCTCGAGGCCGGCGAGCGCGAGCTCGAGGTCGTCCTGGCCAAGGGAGGCTCGGTCCTGCCCGGGAGCCAGGCCTTCAAGCTCTACGACACCTTCGGGTTCCCGCTCGAACTCACCCGCGAGATCTGCGCGGGCCGCGGCGTGGCCGTGGACGAGGCAGGGTACAAGGAAGCGGCCAGGAGCGCAACCGAGGTCGCCCGCGCGAGCTGGAAAGGCTCGGGCGTCAAGATCAAGCTCGAAGACGCCTCCCTCCCGGCCGCTCCCACGGTCTTCACCGGCTACGACAATCTCGAGGAGCGGGCCCTCATCGTCGCAGCCAAGGCCTGCGACGGCCACACCATCGTCGCCTTGGACCGCACGCCGTTCTATCCCGAATCAGGAGGCCAAGTCGGCGACCAAGGCTCCATCCTCTCTGCCGACGGCAAAACGCTCCTAGCCAAGGTCCTCGACACCCAGAAGCACGGGGCGGTCATCCTGCACGTGGTCAAGCCGCGGGGCAGCCAGGAGCTCGCAGCCGGCCGGCCGGTCCTGGCCAAGGTCGACGAACTGCGCCGCTCCTACATTCGGCCCCACCACACGGCCACGCACCTCCTCAACGCCGCCCTGCGCCGCATCCTCGGCAGCCACGTCCGGCAGGCCGGCTCCTATGTGGGGCCGGACAAGCTGCGCTTCGATTTCACGCATCCCAAGGGCCTCGAGGCCCAGGAGTTCAAGGCGGTCGAGGACATGGTGTCCTGCGAGGCCGCCAAGTCCCAGCCGGTGGAGACCAGGGTCGACAGCTTCGACAAGGCCAAGGAGCTCGGCGCGGTTACGCTCCTGGGCGAGGACTACGGCGAGAGGCCCAGGATGGTCCTGGTCGCCCCCCGCGGCTTCGCCGACCCGGCCGACCGGTGCAGCCTCGAGCTGTGCGGCGGAACCCACGTGGCGAACACCTCCGAGATCGGCGGCTTCAAGATCCTCAAGGAATCCTCTGTCGCGGCAGGCATCCGCCGCATTGAGGGCGTGGCCGGCCCGGCCCTGGCGGACCACCTTGAGGCGCTTGAGAAGGAGGAGGAACGGGTCCTCTCCGAGCTCTCCCAGCGCGTGAAGAGCCGGCTCGAGGAGATCCGCGCGCTCCGCGGGACCGCCGAGGACCTCGCGCTCGAGCGGTTGACCGCCGCGGAGTTGCGCTCCCGCGAGCGGGAGCTCGCCGATTTCCTTTCCGCCCTCAAGGCGGACAAGCTCTCCAGCGCCGCGCACATGGGCAAGAAGATCGTGCAGGCAGGCCCTTTCCGCCTGCTGGCACAGCGGCTCGAAGGGGCCGACCCCAGGAGCCTCCGTTCCCTGGCGGACGAATTCAAGGCCGAAGTCGGGTCCGGGGCCGTGTTCCTGGCTTCGGCCCGGGAAGGCAAGCTCTCGTTCGTGCTCGCCCTGACCCAGGACGCCGTCGCCAAGGGGCCTGACGCAGCCTCGCTGGCCAAGGCCCTGGCCCAGGCCCTCGGAGGCTCCGCGGGCGGCCGCGCCGATTTCGCCCAGGGAGGGCTGCCCGACCAGGGCTGGGACGCCATCGTCTCGCGCCTGGCAGGGCTCCTCGGCAATTGCTAAAATCCCTCCGATGCCCTACGAGTGCAAGGTCCGCTCGATCGAGTTCCTTGAGCGTCGCGGGAGTTCCGACGGCGCTTGCGACAAGGGGAGCGCCGTCATCAGGGTCCAGCTGGAAGACGGCAAGCGGTCCGTCTTCACGGTCGCGACCATGGACGAGCCCTCGCGCTGGGTGGATGAGAACAAGGGAGGCTTCCGGCTCGGGCCTCCGGTCCTCTTCGTGCGCAGCCTCGCCGAGGAGTCGGTGGCCGGCGCCGTCGCAGCCATGGCGGCCGACATGGGCGGGTTCTGGCTGAGGTACTACAACTCCGAGAAGCGGCCCGCCGCCGCCCCTGCGCCGCAGGCGCAGGCCCCGTCTACGACAAAGAAGAAGGCCGCATGACCCCTCCTCGCGTGGTCAAGGTCGAGGTGATAGAAGTCGAATCCCTCGAAGGGCCACGGAACGCGACCGGCGTGCTCGACGTCTACCTCTCCGACGGCAGGGAGTTCTCGCTCATGGCCGCGACCCCGGCCTGGTTCGAGGACAAGACCCGCCGCCTCGGGCTCGACTTCTACTACGGCCATTCCATCCTGTTCCTCAACTCCCTCAAGCCCGACGTCGCCAAGAAGGCCGCCAAGGAGCTGGCCAAGAACGACGCCATGCTCTGCCGATACGACACGCCTCGCACGACCCTGCCCAGGGTCCTCGAGGAGTTCAAGCGGCGACATTGATTCACGCGCCCGTGGTGAAATGGATATCATGACAGCCTCCGAAGCTGTAGGTCCAGGTTCGATTCCTGGCGGGCGCAGGTTCTTCCCTTTTCCCGTCGAGAAAATCTTTCGGCGCTCGCGGTCGCCGTCCTGCTCTACGACGGAGATTCTACCATTTCCCGACGCGCCAGGATGCCCCAGGGCGAGAACCCTATTTGCCTGCGCGGCCTCAATCCTTTATCTCCTCCAACACGTCTATCGTTAGCGTCGCCTGTAAGCATTTTCCGCACGGGCAGCACGTTACCGAACCCACAGGCCGAACGAACAGCCGGCCGCATTGGCACTTGACGGTCTCGGTCTTGAGGGGCGGCAACGGAGGAATCTTGTCCATTCAGCGAAGATGTATGTCCACGGACCTATGCAAGGCCCCGGCGATTTTATGGAGCATGGCCAGCGTCAGGTTTTGACCTCCGTGCTCTATGCGGGAGATGACGGACTGCGTGGTCCCGATGGCCTGGCCGAGCATCTCCTGGCTTAGGCCCGCTTTCTCACGAGCCTGGGCGATTTGCTCGGCCAATGCCAGCTCTTCCCGGGCCTCCTGAAATGCCCGCTTGAAACCGGGACGCCTCATGTCCTCTTTGAGCCTGTCCCGCCACAGGCGCGGCTTCGCTTTAGCCTTCATCCGATGACCTCCGTGCAGACCAATCCCTCATGCGACGCAGTGCCCGGATATATTCCGTATCCATAGTATAGCATATATGCTATTCAAGTCAAGGGGTCCGCTTTGGCCTTAAACTTCCTTCCGGCCCGCCGGAGCGGGGCGGGAGCGCTCCTACTTCAAGGGCACCGCCCCCCAGGAGTTGCAGGCCATGCAGGGGCTGGCGTACTGCTCGGTCGGGACGTAGCAGCCTGCCACGCCGCTCTTGAGCAGGACCCATAGCCTGCGGTAGTTGAGGGCCAGGTCGCCGCCGCATTTCTCGCGCTGGACCGCCGGGCCGGCCACCTGCACGACCTCGATCTCGGTCATGCCCATGCGCACGTTGTCGGCCGCCCGGTTGGCGGTCCGGTCGAAGCTCTTCACGAGCTCGGCGAGCTGGGTGCGCGCGCCCGCGGACTCGGTCTGGGACTTCTCCAGGCGCTCCAGCTGGGTCCTCATCTCCTTGAGCGATCTCTCGATGAGCTTCTGGAGCTTCTCCACGCGGCCGAGGGCGTCGGCGTCCTGGGCTTTCTTGAAGTGGGCCAGCGGGGCGTAGGCGGTCTTGATGAGCATGTAGACGTCCACCGTGCCGTCCCCGCGGTCCTCCAGGTGCTCCCTGATGGCGTCGGCCTTGATCCTGCCCAGCTCGGTCAGCTGGACGAAGTCCGCGAGCATGTCCCGGGCGTCGGCAAGGGCGTCCTTCCTGCCCTTCTCGCGCGACGACGACGCCTCCGCCACGCCCACCGCGTAGACGAAATCCCCCTCCACGTAGGCATCCTTCTCAGTCCAGAACGGCCGCCCGCCCGCGGCCGGAGAAACCGCCGGCCGGAGGCCGCCGAGGGCGGCCAGGGCGGCTAGGGTGAAGACTCTCTTCCTCATGGGGTTCTCCCGGGACACGTCATCTCGCCTTCTCTTGGGGAGGCTCCTTCTCGCCGATGAGCTCCCCGATGGCCTTCTCGAGCTGGCCCATGTCGAGCGGCTTGAAGAGGAGGCGCACCTTGGGGTCGTCGGTCGGCACCAAGGGCCCGGCCTCCTGGGCGTTCAAGCCCGTGATGAAGATGACCGGGACGTCCTTGATGTACCTGCTCTTGCGGAAGCTCCGGTACGCGTCCACACCGCTGCCGAAGGCCGGCAGGCGGATGTCGGCGATGATGAGCAGGGGCTTGAGCGCCTCGGCATGGATGACCGTCTGCCATGCGTCCGCGGTCCAGGTGGCCTTGTAGCCCTTCGACTCCAGGTACTCCACGATCACCTGGCACAGGGTCACGTCGTCGTCGACGACCAGGATGAAGGCGGCCATGGGATCACCTACTCGATGGGGACGATGGCCTCCGGGTCACGGGGAGGAGCCTTCTTCGAGAAGACCAGCATGAGGTGCTGGATCCTCTCGCCCGGGGACTCCTCGTCGTGCCAGCGGGCAGGGAGCTCGGCTGCGGGGATGGCGCCGTAGTGCCCGAGGAGCGACGGGTCCATGAAGTAGAAGTCCTTGGCGTCGTAGCCGATGGCGACGACATAGTGACCGTTCTTCCAGTCAACCGCGTAGTCCACCTTGCCGCCGGCCCGTGGGCCTTCGGCGCCTGGGCTTCCAGCCCAGGCCTGGACCGAGAGGATGGCGGGCTTGCCCTGGTCTAGGGCCGCCCTGAGCTCGGAGAGCGTGGCGTCCTTGCGCACCGAGACCGCGAGGCCCCTGGCCTCGGCGGCCTTGGCCATCCTGCGGAAGTCCGTGCCTTCCTGCGGGTCGGGCTTGAGTTCCTTGGCAAGCTCGTCCTCGCGCAGGTCCATGCCGAACCAGCCCAGCACGGATTGGAGCGCCGCCACGCCGCAGGTGTAGTCCGTGGCCTGCCTGGTCTTGGGGACCCGGATGAGCTTGAGACCCTTGCGGCCCTCCCGCAGGCCGCGGGACGCAGGCCCCGGCTTCCCGCCCCCTGCGCCTTCGGCGCAGGCCGCGCTCAGGGCCAGGGTCGCCAGGGCTCCGATCACCAAGACTCTCCTCATCCCTTGGGCTGGGCTCCGGAGGCCGCATAGGACGCGGGCCTGCCATCCAGGAAAGCCTTCAGCCCCTCCTGGGCCTCGGCCGTGGAGCGCACCCGGACCAGGACGTCGAGGCAGCGGGACACCTGGCCGTCGAGGTCCGGGGAGGCGAGCTTCCGGATGAGGGCCTTGGCCTCGGCCACGGCGCCCGGGCCGTTGCGCAGGATGTCGGCGACCACGGCGTCCACTCGGGCGTCGAGTTCGGCCACGGGGACGGCTTCATGGACCAGGCCCATGCGCACGGCCTCATCCATGCCGAACGGCTTGGAGGTGAGGTAATAGCGCAAGGCGAAGCTCGCGCCGATCTTGGGAAGGACGAACGGAGAGATGACCGCCGGCGCCACGCCCAGGCGGCACTCGGAGAAGCACATGCGGCTCGAGGCTTCGGCCACCACGATGTCGCAGGCGGCGAGGAGCCCCAGGCCTCCGCCGAACACGCTGCCGTGCACCCGGGCCACGACCGGGGCCCGGCACCCGGCCACTGCCAGGCACATGCCTGCCACGAGGGAGGCGTCCTTGCGCGCGGCTTCCCCCTGCAGGAGGCCGGCCTCCCGCATCCAGGAGATGTCCGCGCCCGCGCAAAAGTCCTTGCCTTCGGCGCGAAGGACGACGACCCGGACGCGCTCGTCCTCGGAGAGGCGATGGAAGCAGTCCGCGATCTCCCGGAAGGCCAAGGCGTCCAGAGCGTTCCTGACCTCGGGGCGGCTTAAGCCGACCACGCTGACGGCGCCGACCTCGACTTTGAGGCGCTCGTAGGCCATCACATGCGGAAGACCGGGAACGCAGGCTTTCCCGCCGGCGCGTGGGAGGCCGCGGTCATGCAGAACCCCAGGATCCTGCGCGTAGCCTCGGGCTCGATGATGCCGTCGTCCCACAGGCGCGCCGTGGCGAAGTAGGGATGGGCCTCGGCCTCGTAGCGCGCGCGCACCGGGGCCGCGATGGCCTCCTCCTCCTCGGCGGAGAGCTCACGACCCTGGCGCTTGAGCTGCTCGCGCTTGATGATGACCATGACCTGGGCGGCCTGCTCCGGCCCCATCACGCTGATCTTCGAGTTGGGCCAGCTGAACACGAACCTGGCGCCGTAGGCCCGGCCGCACATGGCGTAGTTGCCCGCGCCGTTGGAGGAGCCGATGAGCACCGTGAACTTGGGCACGCAGGCCGTCGACACCGCCTGGACCATCTTGGCCCCGTGCTTGATGATGCCACCCTCCTCGAACTCGCGGCCCACCATGAACCCCGTGATGTTCTGCAGGAAGAGGAGCGGTATCCCTCGCTGGCAACAGAGCTCGATGAAATGCGCGCCCTTCATGGCCGAATCCGAGAACAGGACCCCGCAGTTGCCGATGATGCCGACCGGACGCCCCATGATCTTGGCGAAGCCCGTCGCCAGCGTCCTGCCGTAGAGGGCCTTGAAAGGATGGAAGCGGCTGCCGTCCACGAGCCGGGCGATGACCTGGGCTACGTCGCCCGGCCGGCGCAGGTCGCGGTGCACGATGCCGTAGAGGTCGGAAGCGGGGTAGGCCGGCTCCTCGAAGCCTGCGGGCTCGACGAACTCGGGGGCGTTGAGGTTCTCCACGATGGAGCGGCAGGCCAAGAGCGCTTCCTCGTCGTTGCCGACGAGGTGATCGGTCACCCCCGAGATGCGGCTGTGCATGTCCCCGCCGCCGAGATCCTCCTCGCTCGACTCCTCGCCGGTCGCGGCCTTGACCAGGGGCGGCCCGCCGAGGTAGATGGTGCCCACGCCGCGCACGATGACGCATTCGTCCGACATCGCGGGCACATAGGCCCCTCCGGCGGTGCACATGCCCAGGACGATGGAGATCTGCGGCACGTTCAAGGACGACATCACGGCCTGGTTGTAGAAGATCCTGCCGAAATGCTCCTTGTCCGGGAACACCTCGGCCTGCTTGGGCAGGAAGACGCCCCCCGAGTCCACCAGGTAGACGCACGGCAGGCGGTTCTCGATGGCGATCTCCTGCGCGCGCAGGTGCTTGCGGATGGTCTCCGGGTAGTAGGTGCCTCCCTTGACCGTGGCGTCGTTGGCCACGATGACGCACAGGCGCCGGCTCACCACGCCCAGGCCCGTCACCAGGCCCGCGGCCGGCACCTCGCCGTCGTACATGCCGTAGGCCGCCATGGGAGAGAGCTCCAGGAAGAACGACCCCGGGTCGACGAGGCGCGCGATGCGCTCTCTAGCCGCGAGCTTGCCCCGCTTGCGGTGCAGCTCCAGGGCCTTGGGCTGGCCCCCCTCGCGGATCTTGGCGAGCTTCGCGCGCAGGTCCGAGACCAGCGCGGAGTGGTATTTGACGTTCTCCTTGGAATCAGCGCTGTCCAGGTCGACGGCCGACGCGATGACCGGAGTGTCGAAGCTGTTCATGCGCCCATCTTATCAAATTTCCGGTTCCCCGGCGGGAAGGGCACGGTCAACGGCTGAGAAGGACCTCCTGGGTCCGGGCGGCCGGACGAGGAGACTTCGGTTCCGGAGGTCCGAGGAGTTCATGGCCTCTTCCCTGGATCCCCTCACGAGACTTGTATGCTGAATGTCATGCGTCCGGTGAAGCCTCATGGAATCGGTAGAATGGCGTCTTCAGGGAGACGTCGCCATGAGGAGGCAAAGAGATGGCTGGACTTCAGCAGAGCGGGGCGATTGTGCCGCGCGACTACGACGTGTTTGCTGGGCTCGATGTGGATAAGACGAGCATGATCCCGACGGAGCCGGGCCAGCGCGTCAAGACGAACCGTCTCGACAGCAGGAAGATCGCGGAGTCGCTCCGGGGAGGGCAGCTGAAGAGCATCCACGTGCCCAGCACAAGTTATCGGGACCTGCGGCATCTGGTTCAGCTTCGGGACACTCACGTCCGGCAAGCGAAGGCCACGAAGTGCCGCAGGTGGCATGTTATTGAGTCTCGCATAATTAATGGATATCTTTAGCATTACGGCCATGGCAGATCAGCGGCGTGAATGCAGGAGCGCAGCAACCTCTGGGAGCCGCGAACGCGATGGATGGAGCCGCGGAGGCGGCGTCCGAGTTCGGCGA
>JACQWX010000086.1 GCA_016209035.1 Elusimicrobiota bacterium
ATCGCGGCAAGCTCTTCTTTCGTCTGATGCAGCAGGCGGTGACCATGAAGCCGATGACATACAACCACGTGATTGCTAGGTCGGAGTCCACGGCGGGGGAGCTTTGCGGACCGAGGTGGGGCTAAGTGCATACCCCCTTTGCCCTTTTGGCCGGTCGATTTTGGGGCGAGGCGAGGAGTGAGGAGCGAGCAGGCTGGACGCCTGTAAGCGACGAACGACGAAGCCGCAGCCCAAAAGCGGCCGGGCGTCCACGATCGCGTCTCCTCCGATATCCGAATGTCTCCCTCGAGTGTTCCAAGCCTGGGTCCGTTGCTGCAATGATTCGAGATCGCCGACACGATCCTTCCCCAAGCAGCGCCTTCCAAACAAGCCGCACTCAATCTCCGCCTGGTTCAACCAGCTGCCGTGTTTGGGCGTGTAGTGGACGCGGAACCGCTCCCACAACTCCTCCCCTCGCTCCTCGCCATAATAGTCTCGCAGGGCCTTCGCCCCGTGCGTGCTCAGGTTGTCCATCACCAGGTGGATGGTCCGGGCCTTCGGATAGGCCCTTGCAATCCTGCCGACCGTCTTGGCAAACTCGGGTCCCTTGCGGTTCTTCGTCGCCGCCGTCAAATGCCGCCCCGCCTTAGGCTCCACCACGCAGAAGACGTTCGCCGTCCCGTTGCGCACGTACTCGCTGTCGCGCTTCATGATCTTCCCCGGCTTATCCGCCCGGATGGGCCCCCGGCATTCCTTCAACAACTGCACCGGCTTCTCGTCCAGACCGACCACCGGCTCCCGAGGATCCAAGGGCCTCTCGTAAAGATCGAGCAGGTTCTCCATCCGACTCACGTATTCCGGCGTCAGTTCCGGGATGCACCACATTTTTTTCCCGCCACGGCTTCAACTCGTGGTCACGCATCAGCAACCGTATCGTCTCCCGCCCCACCTTGGGCGCGATCCCCCGAGCCACCGCCTCCGAGGCGACCAGGCGCACGGACCATCGAGCCTCCCCCTGAGGCCATGGCCCGCAGACCATGGCCACGATCCGAGCCTCCTGTTTGCCGTTGAGCGCCGGCTTGGGCCCGCCCCGGGGAGCATCCCATATAGCCCGCTCCAGACCGCCTTCGGCGTATCGTTCTTTGATGTACTTGACCGTCCTGGTCGCCACCCCTGCCGCCTCGGCCGCATCTTCGGCCGTCCTGCCCTTGGCCACCAGTTGCAAAACCTGCGCCCGCCTGATGACCCGGAGGGATTGCCGTCCTCGCCTCGTCAGGTCCGCCAATACCTTCTTGTCTTCGCGCTTCAACAGCAGCACACGATTGCCTTTCACCTGGCCACGCCGCGCCGAGCCAGGCGATGGTCGTATATCGCCCATCGTCCCCTCCTGCTCGGCGTGTGGAACATCTTGCATCTTACGGATGGCCCGGAGGGCCTGTGGTGAGGCCCCCTGCGAAGTCCGTGTTGAGGTGGCATGTTTTAACATGCCCCCTCAACACGGGTTTCTGGGGGATGGCCCCCGAGCCCCTCGGGCCTCTGGAACCGAAGTCTCCTCGTGGGACGGATGGGTGCGCACTCTTTCAGGGAACCTTTTTGGGGCTGAATCGTATATAGGGTGTGGGAAGACTGACCCGCGCATCCGTGGTGCATCGCAGAGCTCTCAACCAAGCCATGATCCACGCGGCGCGCGTCCCCGCCAGAGCGCAGCTTCCGGCTGCCGACCTCATCAGGGCTCTGCGTTCGGCCCTGCGGATGAGCCAGGCACAGCTGGCCCGGCGTTGCGGGCTGCCACGCCAGCACGTCGCCAAGGTGGAGTCGGGGAAGGTCGTCCCCAGGCTGGACACCCTCGGCCGCATCCTTAAGGCCATGTTCTGCGACTTGGTGCTCCTGCCGCGTCCGGTCATCAGGCCCGGTGACGCGCTGGCGGAGCGGGACCTGTTGAAGCCGTATAGCCGCAGCCCCTGGGCCTGACACGCGAATGCTCAAAATCGACCTGCCCCCGTCTTCGGCCGGCTGCGTTGTTGCGATCGTCCCGGACTTCCAGAATCCGTAGGTCCGGGACGTCCCGAACCTACGCCTCTCGGAAGTTCGGGACGCCTCAGATACGTTCAGTATCTTCGGCTCGCGCGCCTAGCATCCGGCTCGAAGCCGGGGCCCCAAAAGGGCAATTAGGAGCCGGTCGCAGCACTAGATCCATTCCCCGCTCCAGAGTCCCCGGCAGAAGGCCCTCCAGGGGAGGATGTCCGTCCCATCGGCAAGGCGCCGGGGCTCGTCGTCAAGGCTGATGACGAGGCGTTTGCGGACCTTACGTTCCTCATGAAGCGCCCGAAGCCCCTTGGCGTGCCGCTCATCCGCCATGGGCACGGCCTTGAACTCCACCGCCAAGTCAAGGTCACCCGCCACGAGGTCCACTTCGAGCCCGGTGCTGGTCCTCCAGAAAAAGATGGGAATTCGCTTCTCGCTGTAGGAGAGGTACGCCCGGATCTCCTCGATCAGGAAGTGCTCGAAGGCGCGGCCGTGCTCCTCGGTCCCCCTCAAGATCGGCCTCATTTCGTTGAGCGCGCGGACGAGGCCGACGTCGAAGAGATAGAATTTGGCGGTCTCGATGAGCCGCCTCTTTCTGCGCTTGCGCCAGGGTTCGAGCGCGTGTCCCAGAAGGGTGTCCTCCAGGACCTGGAAGTATTCCCGGGCGGTCTTGCAGGACACTCCGCAGTCCCGGGCCACATTGGAGTAGTTGATGAGCTGGCCGTGGCTCGCGGCCACGGCCTCCAGGAACTTGGCGAAGTTCGGGACGCGGCGGGTCAAGGCTTCCTCAAGTATCTCCTCCTCCAGATAGTCGAAGACATAGCCGGAGAGGCTGCGCTCAGGGTGTTCCTCAAGGTAATGCTTGGGGAGGAGCCCGTGATTCAAGATCCGGTCCAGGTCCGCGTCAGGGACCTCGGCCGTGGTCAAAGGGAACATCTCGAAGCGCCAGGCGCGCCCTCCCAGGAGGTTCGCGCCCGCGCGGCGCAGCTTGCGCGCGCTCGACCCGCAAAGGACGAACTTGGTTTTCGTGTTCTCAAGGCACCAGTGGACCTCGTCCAGCAAAGAAGGAACCTTCTGGATCTCATCCAACACGACCAGTCTCGGGTTCTGCGCAAGGACTTGCTCCCGCAGGAGCGCCGGTCTGACCAGCAGGCGGGTTTTCAATTCGGTATCAAGGAGGTCGTAGTACTTCGCCTCAGGGAACAGCTGCTTGAGGAGGGTGGTCTTCCCCGTCTTGCGCGGCCCCCACAGAAAGGCTGCGTTGTTCCCGGAAAGGTCGATTTTGAGGACTCTGCTGATTCCGGATAAATTGGAGACCATGCCCAAATAATCTAGCTTATCTGAATGGCCCAGTCAAACCATCACCGGATTTGGGTAAAGGCCGAACGCCGCCCAAGGGCGGCGTTCGTGGCATGCGGACGGCGGGACTAGAACTTCTGGCCCGGGTCGAGCTTGACCCCGGGGCCCATGGTCGAGGAGAGCGTCACGCTCTGGACGTAGATCCCCTTCGCGGAGGACGGGCGCGCCTTGACGATGGCTTCCATGACCGCGCGGGCGTTGCCGGCGATCTTGTCGGCGTCGAAGGAGGCCTTGCCGACGGGGCAGTGGATGTTGCCGAACTCGTCGACCTTGTACTCCACGCGGCCGGCCTTGAGTTCCTTGACGGTCTTGCCGACGTCCATGGTGACGGTGCCGCTCTTGGGGTTGGGCATGAGGCCCTTGGGGCCGAGCACCTTGCCGAGCTTGGAGAGGTCCTTCATCATGTCCGGGGTGGCGACGAGCACCTCGAAGTCGAGCATCCCCTTGGAGATCTGTTCGATGAGGTCCTCCGCGCCGACGATGTCGGCCCCGGCGGCCTGGGCGTCGCGCTGCTTGTCGCCCTTGGTGACGACCGCGACCTTCTTGGCCTTGCCGATGCCGTGCGGGAGGTTGACGGTGCCGCGGACCTGCTGGTCCGACTGCTTGGGGTCCACCCCGAGGTGGACGTGGAGCTCCACGGTCTCGTCGAACTTGGCGGTGGCGCATTTCTTGGCCTGCGCGGCGGCCTCGTCGAGGGTGTGGAGTTTCTGGGTGTCGAAACCCTTGGTCAGCGTCTGCATCCTTTTTCCCATTCTGGAATGCTCCTATAGCGTCCTTACCCCTCGATCTCGATGCCCATCGAGCGGGCGGTGCCCCGGACCATCTGGAGGGCCGACCGGAGGTCCTTGGTGTTGAGGTCCGGCAACTTGAGCCGGGCGATGTCCTCGGCTTGGCTTGCGGTGATCTTGCCCACCTTGGCGCGGTTGGGCTCGCCGGACGCCTTGGCGAGGCCCGCGGCGCGCTTGAGCAGCGCGGAGACGGGGGGCTTCTTGGTGACGAAGCTGAAGGAGCGATCTTCGTAGACCGTGATGACCACGGGGATGGCCATGCCGGCCTCCTCCTTCTTCGTCTCGTCGTTGAACCGCCTGCAGAAGTCCATGATGTTGACGCCGTGTTGGCCGAGCGCCGGGCCGACCGGCGGGGCCGGATTGGCGGCTCCGGCGGGGATTTGCAGCTTGATCTGCGTCTTTATCTTCTTCGCCATAGCTCTCCCGATGTGGACCATCTGTGGAATCTGACGACCGCTCCGACCAAAAGGAAAAGGAGGAAGGCCTTCCAGAACGGCAGGTACGGCGTCCCGAAGACCCACCCCGTGAACTGCTCGGAGAAGATGACGGGCCAGACCAGCGTGAGGAGCGCCGCGCCGATGAGGGGAGTGACGAACACGGCGAGGACCCCGAACAGGAGGGCGGCGAGCGCGGTGGCGCAGGCGAGGACGGCGCCGATGAGGCCCAGCCCGCGGCCGCCGTGGTCGACGTGGACGGCGATGGTGGGGCCTGCGCCTTCGGCGCAGGGGCCGAGGTCTTCGCGCCGCGGGGCTTGCGCCGGCGTCGGCATCAGAGCTTCTCCACCTGAAGGAAGTCCAGCTCGACCGGCGTCGGCCGGCCGAAGATGGTGACCATGGCCTTGATCTTGGCCCGCGGCTCGTTGACCTCCTCGACGATCCCGACGAAGTGCCGGAAGGGGCCTTCGATGATGCGCACGCTCTCGCCCTTCTCGAATTGGACGGCCGGCCGCGGCTTGCTCGCGGAGGACGCGGTCGTCAGGTCCAGGATGGACTTGATCTCTTCCTCGGGCAGGGGGGTCGGCTTGGGCTCGCCGAGGAAGCCGTTGACCCCGGGGACGCCCTTGACGAGCCAGTAGGTCTCCTCGTCGACCTTCATGTCGAGCAGGACGTAGCCCGGGAAGAACTTGCGCTTGGAGATCTTCTTCTTGTTGCGCTTGATCTCGACGACGTCCTCGGTCGGGACGAGCACCGTGCGGATCTTCTCCTGGAGGCGGTCGGTCGCGATCCTATGCTCCAAAAGGGTCTTCACCCGGTCCTCGTAGCCGGGTTGAGTGTGCACCACGTACCAGCCGCGTTCCATGGCCTTTGCGTCCTCCTAGCGGCCCAAGACCGCCCCGAGAATGACGGACAACAGGAAATCGACCGAGGAGACGTAGGCCGCGATAAGCGCGACCAGGATGACCACGGCGACGGTCGAGCCCACGGCCTCCTTCCTGGAGAGCCAGGTGGTCTTCTTGAGCTCGTTGTACGCTTCCTGAGCGAACTGCGTGACTGCGTTCATAAATCACTCCGCGGGGCGCACGGGGGCGCCAGGACTTGAACCTGGAGTCCCGGTTTTGGAGACCGGTGGTTTGCCATTAACCGACACCCCCTGTTCGCAAGGGAACGCCTCCGGCGTTCCCGCGCAGGTCATCAAGGAATTCCCGATGAGGGCCGATGGACGGCAAGGCCGTCCATCGGCGACTCCTACTTCACTTCCTTGTGAGCCGTCTGCTTCCCGCAGCGCCGGCAGAACTTCTTGACCTCTATCTTGTACTCCTTCTTCTTGCCGCGCTGGAAAGAGTAGTTCTTATCCTTGCAGACGGTGCAGCCGAGCGTGACGATGACCCGTTCGGCCATCCTAGTCCATGATGGCGCTGACGACGCCGGCGCCGACCGTGTGGCCGCCCTCGCGCACCGCGAACCTCAAGCCCTGCTCCATCGCGATGTCGCACAGGAGCGTCACCTCGATGTCGATGTTGTCCCCCGGCATCACCATCTCCACCCCGGCCGGCAGCGCGCAGTCGCCCGTCACGTCGGTCGTCCGGAAGTAGAACTGCGGCCGGTACCCCTTGAAGAACGGCGTGTGCCGGCCGCCCTCGTCCTTCGTCAGCACGTAGAGCTTCGCCTTGAACTTCTTGTGCGGCTTGATCGAGTTCGGCGCGCAGATGACCTGGCCCCGCTCGATCATCTCCTTGTCGATCCCCCGCAGCAGGCACCCGATGTTGTCGCCCGCGATCGCCTCGTCCATGAGCTTGCGGAACATCTCCACGCCCGTCACCACCGACTTCTGCGTCTCCCGTATGCCCACGATCTCCACCGGGTCGCCCACCTTCACCTTCCCACGCTCCACGCGCCCCGTCGCCACCGTCCCGCGGCCCGTGATCGAGAAGATGTCCTCCACCGCCATCAAGAACGGCTGGTCCGTCGCCCGCTTGGGCTCCGGGATGTCGCGATCCAACGCCGCCACCAGCTTCTCGATCGACTGCGTCCCGATGTCGGACTCCTCCCCCTCCAGCGCCTTCGTCGCCGACCCCCGCACCACCGTGACCTTCTCCCCGGGGAACTCGTACTTCGTCAGAAGCTCGCGGACCTCCATCTCGACCAAATCGACGAGATCCTTGTCGGCCACGTCGATCTTGTTGAGGTAGACGACCATGTGGGGAACGCCGACCTGGCGCGCCAGCAGAACGTGCTCGCGCGTCTGCGGCATCGGCCCGTCCGCCGCCGACACCACCAGGATCGCCCCGTCCATCTGCGCCGCCCCGGTGATCATGTTCTTGATGTAGTCCGCGTGCCCAGGGCAGTCCACGTGCGCGTAGTGCCTCGTGGTCGACTCGTACTCGGCGTGGTGCACGTTGATCGTCACCCCGCGCGCCTTCTCCTCCGGCGCGTTGTCGATCTCGTCGTATTTCTTCGCCGTCGCCAGACCTTTCTTCGAAAGGTACAGCGTGATCGCCGCCGTCAAAGTCGTCTTGCCGTGGTCCACGTGCCCGATCGTCCCGATGTTCACGTGCGGCTTCGTCCGCTCGAACTTCTGCTTCGCCAT
>JACQWX010000015.1 GCA_016209035.1 Elusimicrobiota bacterium
CGACGCACGCCTCCTCCGAAGCGAACCGGCGATCGAACTCGATCATGTTCCGCGGATAATCCCCGACCTCGCCACCGGCTCGCGCACTACCCATAACCCGACGACATTACCATTAAGTGGGGCTAAGTGCATACCCCCTTAGACTTGAAACGGGACTTCCCGATGCTGGAGGTCTGCCTGCTGTTGGACAGCCTATTCGCTTGCAGGCCCGTCATCAGGCTGTGCAAGCATAACCGCTGGGCCTACATCATCACGTTCAAGGAGGGGAGCCTGCCGGCCGTGTGGCAGGAATACCAGGCGCTCAAGACGCTCTCGCCCAAAGACGTCCTGGTCGTGGAACGGGAAGGATGCCGGCAGACCTTCCGCTGGGTCAACGACATCGACTTCGACGGCCTGACGGTCAACGCTTTCGAGTGCCTGGAGGAGACCGCCAAGGAGGCCAAGCTGTTCGTCTGGCTGACAGGATTGCCGGTGACCGCGGCCAACGTGGCCGAGCTATCAGGGAGGGGAGGCCGAAAACGATGGAAGATTGAGAACGAGGGATTCAACACGCAGAAGAACGGGGGCTACGAACTGGAGCACGCCTATTCCACCGACGCCAAGGCAATGAAGAACTTCTACCTGCTGCTACAGATAGGGCACCTCATCAGCCAGTTGATGGAAAAGGGGAGCTTGTTGCGCAAGCGCATTCGGGAGACACTGGGCAGCCTGAGGACGTTCTCGCAACGGTTGTGGGCGGCGTTGACGGAAATCCTCTTCGACCTGGACCGGCTCCGAGCTATCCTCGGGACCCGCATCCAGATACGGTTTGACACGAGCTAGATCGCGACCTTCGTGCTCGGTTCCATTGCCGCCCCCGTTCCACTGCCCAAACTGTAAGCCCACGACATCGCGGGGCCAAGTCCTCCAAGGACGCCACGGCCTCGGAGCACCGATTTTCCCGCCCTGATCCAACGGTCCCGGCTGGGCCCCTGATAGCCTGGCCGGGACCGCCCGACGGAACGCCGAGACCGGCGATTCGTCAGGGATGGGTGAGTTGAAGCGGGGCATTGACACCGGCAGGGTGCCCTGATATACTAATTCGCAGGGGCCCCGGGTCATGTCAAGAATCCGAATTCTCATGCTGTGGTGGGCCGCATCTTCTCTCGCCGTTGTTCTTCCGCGTTTCCTGCTTGCGTCTGAAGTCGTTGGCTTTTTCAAGACGGGTTCCGGCCGGCAGGCATTTGTGACCGCTGAGAACCGGGCTGGGCTCGGCCCGGTGGAAATAACCCTGGATGTGGCCGGCTCCACCGTCGCTATTCGAATCGCGGGTTCCAGATGGCGGCTCGATGGAGAGAAGGTCGCCGTTTCCTCGGACCGTCTCACCGACTTCGCGGGCGGCCACGTGGGGATCTCGATGCGCGAAGGCACCTTCGTCATCCCTCCTTTCGGCGCCAAGTTCGTGGTCAGTGACAGCCAGGAAGCGGCCATCATGTTCGTGCCCAAAGCCGGTGGGAAACGCCGTATCCGGCTGCCGATCCGGGGAGGCGAAATCAAGGCTTTCAGCGTCCTCCCCTCAGGTCTTGAATTCCTCATCTACGAACGGAACTCCAAGTTCGCAGTTTCCAAGGATGGTCGGAGGCTTTTCGGCTTGGCGTCAACGGGCGAGAACATTCTGGTTTCTGTGCGTCCCCGCGGGAAACCTTCCGTGAGGCGGCTATCCTCTTCGGACCCGAAGGTTTTCTGGGTGGAAGGAGATCGTTTCTTCAGGGTTGACCGCCGAGGGCTTCGGTTGGAGCCTGCCGCTGGGAACTGATCTGCTGATGAGGCGCTTCGGAGCCTTGCATGCCGCCAGGCCGTATACATTTCTCCTGTTCGCCCTGTGCCTGTCCGGTCTCATTGTTTGGAGCGTTGCCGCCAAGTCTGAGATTGATAGAACTGGAAGCGATTGCGAAAGGTGCATCAATGTGGAAGGAGAGAATGGGCCATGCGGCTGCTTCCACCATGTAGATCAAGACGGTGATTGTCTTTACTACACATGCTACTGCTGCGTCGCACGGGCCAGGTGAAGTAGGGACCTCTGCCGGGAACGGCCCGGGAGCGCCTCAGTGGATGGCCTGTCCCAGCGCCGCGTTGACGCGCATGCCTGGCCTCCAATTCGCCTTCGTCTACGGGTCGGTCGCCAGCTGTGGAGATTTCTCTTGACAAAATCGCGGGTTGGGCGCATACTATTGACGGCGCAACGGACTTCGCACCGAGAAGGGTGAACCCCATGACCCGCAAAGCCCTGTTCCTGCCGGTCCTTTCCTTCGCGTTCTTCTTCCAGGCCTGGGCCCAAGACCAACCTCCTACGCAGTCCCCCAGCCCTGTGGCCCGGATTTTCCTGAACCAGCTCAAGGGTCTTGACGCGGCCGGCCGCAAGGCCGCGGGAACTTGCGAGGACCTGAGGCGCTGCGCCGGGCTCATGAGCAAGGAGGCTCGCGAAGCCGCCCGGAACGAGCTCTTCAGGCTCGAAGGCCGGACCAAGGGCGGCGGACTTCTGACCGAGATCAGCCAGGGCTTCATCGCCCTGGGCTTCCCTCAGGACGCGGTCCGGATGCTGCGCATGTCGCCCTTCGACTCCGGCGGGGGGCAGATGCTCTCGCAGGCGGCCGGGGAGTTCCACAACCAGGGCAAGTACGACCTCGCCATGGCCGCCGCGCAGGAAGCCTTGAAGATCGACCCCTCGGACGAGGCCGCCTTGGCCGTGCTGCGGCTTTCCGAACGCAAGGTCCACAAGCGGGAGATCGCGAGCCTTCCGGTCAAGAAGGACTCTTCGGTGGATGCCGGCCCTGACGACGGAGCCAAGGCCCAGGCGTTCGTCTTCTCCCAGGCCGGGGCGGCCTCCCAGGACGCCTCGCGCAGGTCCGCTTGGCCTCTGCCTCCCACCGAGGTCTACCACATGCCGGGCACGAAGCCCCCGTCCACCTGGGACACCATCGTGACCGGGGTGGGGTCCTTGTGGAAGGTCTACAACCACGAACCCACGCCGCAGGAAAGGGCCGTGATCGACGGCTTGAAGATGAAGCTGAACTCTCTTCCGTCGGGCAAGGACCTGGTCCGCGAGATGGGCGGCTGGGACCGCATCGACAAAGAGGTCTACTTCATGGTCACGGAGATGTCGAACGACGGCACGGCCGCCTATGTCCGGCCCATGACGCCCTGGGAGGTCAAGAAGAAGGGCAAGAACTTCGTCCTGGCCATCAACAAGAAGCTCATGGAGGATGGCCCGGAGACGGTCATGCCCGTGTTCGGGCACGAGCTCCAGCACGTGGCGGACAAGCTCTCCGGCCACGCCGAGTACGACCTGGCCGTGACCAGCGAGCACGGCGCCCACCTCAGGCAGTCCCACCTCTTCCAACAGGTCGACAAGGGGCTTTCGCCCGAGCGGCGCAAGGAGCTCGAGAAGAAGCCCGCGTGGCTCTACCAGAAATGGGTGACCTCCATGTGGGAGGACCGCCTGCTCAAGCTCTACCCCAAGAAGGAGGATTATCAGAAGGTCTTCCAGGGGAGCAAGAACCTCCAGTACGTGGCCGGCCTGGCCTACGACGACATCTACAAGAAGGCCGTCAAGGACGGCTCGCCCCAGGTGATGTACCATGTCTCGGACCTCTACGCCAACGCCACGCATGAGCCTGAGGTGACCGAGTCGGGCCTGCTGGCGAAGATCAAAGCCGAGAAGAACCCCGTGAAGCGCGGCCGGCTCGAGTCCCTGCTCAAGGAATTGCGCGAGATGCGCCGGGACATCTTCCGGATGGACGACAGTTACCGGGCGCGGACCGGACAGACCCTCCCGTGATCGAGCAGTGGAAACCATGACGGGCGCTCTGGCCAAGCTCGGCGCGGGGCTCGCGGCCGTCCTGCTGGTCCTTGTCTTCCTCTGGCTGCGCAGGGTCCATGGCATCACGCATCCGTCCTTCCCGATGCAGACGGTGGAGACGAGCTCCTACCGGGCCTCCTACCCGGCGCATTGGGAGCGCATCGACCCTGCGGATGCGAGGCTCGGGGACAAGGAGGTCACCTTCCTCAATCACCGCGGCCAGGAGGGCGACTTCGGCCCCTGGGACCGCGGCCGCATGGCCATGGCTCTGCGCGACGAGGGCAAGGGCTATCCCGGCCTCGACGCCTTCACGGCCAAGCTCCTCAAGGACGCCGAGAGGCCGGGCAGGGTCGAGACCTGGCTCCTGGCCAACGGGGTGCGGGCCCGGACCTGGACCGAGCAGCCCGCGACCACTGACATCCCCTCGGCGATGCGTTGGCTGGCTTTCCAGGGCGCCAACGGCAGGTTCTACAGCGCCGGGTTCGCGGTCCCGGTGGACCGCAAGGTCGCGGACCGCTACGAGCGCCTCTTCAAGGCCGTCCTCGGCTCCATGGAGTTCAAATGACGGTGTCAGGCCCCGACCTGACTCCTGACGCCGTTCGTTGCCCCAGCTGCGGCGGCACGGACGTCCGTCGCAGCTCTTCCCGGTTCAAGCACTGCCTGCGCGTCATGCTGAACAAGGGCCATCGCTTCTGCCCTGCTTGCGGCAAGAAATGGCACGTTCATTCCTACATCCACGCCCCGGAGCCCGGCTTCCTGGGGCGGTACTCCAGCGCCGCCCTCGTTTGCGCCTTCCTCGCCGTGGCGGCGATCGCCTTGGGGTCGGCCATGGGCTGGGACCCGGTCCGATGGGTCAAGACGCGGGTGCGCGCCGGTTATGACGCCGAGCGCGGCAAGGAGAGCAAGGGCGCGCTCTGGAGCGTGCTCGGGGGGTGCTACGAATCCAAGAGCGCCGCCAAGCAGGACTACTACGACCACGCGAAGGACGACTAGCTCGAGGGCGAAAGGCTCCTCACCAGCGGCCAGCAGAGGGCGGTGCATGCGCTGCCGATGAGCATGAGGACCGCGGCGGCGGGATAGGAGCCCGCCCCGGCGCTCAAGACGTCGTAGAGCTTCCCTCCCACCGTGTTGGAGACATAGGCCGAGATGTTGAACACCGACATGAAGGCCGCGAAGGCCGTGGCCTCGGCGAACCCGGGGCAGGAACGGGCCGCCAGGTCCATGAAGCTGAGCCGGAAGAAGACTCCCGTCAGCCCGAAGAGGACGGTGAGCAGGATGGCGGAGACCGGACCCTGGTAGAACAGGTAGAGCAGGCTCAGCGGCGCTCCGAACCACACGGCTGAGCGCGCGATGGCGCCGACGCTCCAGAGCCTCCCTTCCAGCCGTCCGTAGCAGGCCGCGCCCAGGACTCCCGCGACTCCGCCCGCGGTGCTGAGCAAGCCGATGAACTTCGGCCCCAAGCCCAGGTGGCCGGTCTGATAGTAGAACTGGGCCGTGCCGAGGAAGGGATTGAAGTTCCAGAGCAGGATGACGAGGCTTAAGGTCCAGAAGCGCTTCTCTTTGACGAGCATGGCCAGGGCTTGGGTCGCGTTGCGGGCGGGTTGCGCGCTCGGCAGGTCGACCACGAAGAGGGACGACACCAGGATCATGGCCGGGAAGGCGGCCGCCATGGCGAAGATCCAGCGCATCGGGACGTGCGCGGTCAGCCAGCCGCCTCCGATGCCCGTGAGGACCAGGGTGGAGTAGAGGGTCCCGATCTGCACCGCCTGGTAGAAGCCCGTCGACTCCGTGGCCTTGCCTCTCTCCACCATGACCCCGTCGCAGATCACGTCCGCGAGCACGACGCCGGCGTTGACGGCGGCCATCCCCGCGAGGAGCCACCAGTAGCGGTGGCGCGAGGCTGCCGCCAGCCCCAGGAGCGCGGCGGTCGGCAACGCCGAGGCCAGGGCGATGTGCGGCATGCGCCTTAGGCCCTTCCACGCGAACATGTCCGTGAGGAGTCCGAAGAGGGGCTTGATGAGGAAGGGGAATGTGATCCAGGCCACGAACACGGCGGATTGGCCCGCGGAGAGGCCCAGGTCGTCCTTGAGCAGGTAGGAGAGCGGCTCGAAGACGATCCCGAGCATGCCCTGGGCGAAGTAGTTGACCGCGAAGAACAGCGTCAGCCTGCCCGCGCCCGGCGGTTCTGGCGCGGGCGTGCCGCTTCGAACAGGACTGGAAAGCGGCCTATCGCAGGACAAGGAGCGTGATCTCGAAGAGGATGAGCGTGGGCGCCGCCAGCGCGACCTGGGAGAAGACGTCGGGTCCGGGCGTGAGGAACGCGGCCAGGAGGAAAGCCAGGACATAGGCGTAGCTGCGCTTGGCGCGCAGCGTTTCCTTCGAGACCAGCCCGGCCCTGTTCAGGATGAAGAGGACCAGCGGGAGCTGGAACACGGCGCCGAAGGCGACGCATAGCGCGGCGGCGAAGCCGACATATGCGCTCACGGACAAGAGGGGCTCTACGCTCTGGGACCCGCAGGCCAGCAGGAAGCGCATGGCCGCCGGGAGCACGATGAAGTAGGCCAGACCGGCCCCACCCACGAAAAGGAAGTAAGAGATGGAGACCAGCCGGCGCAGGGGGCCGCGCCAACTCTCGTCTAAAGCCCGCGCCACGAAGCCCCAGACCTGGTGCAGGATGACGGGCAGGGAGAGGAGGAAGCCTCCGAAGAGGGCGATCTTGAGCCGGGTCATGAAGGCGTCGGTGGGAGCGAGGAAGACCAGCCGGCCCACGGGCCGCGAGATGAGTTCCAGGAGCGCGCCCGACCAATGGAACATGAGCGCGGTCCCCCCCAAGGCCGCGGCCAGCGCGACGATGAGCCTGCGGCGAAGCTCACCCAGGTGGGCGGTCAGCGGCATCGGCGGGTCCTGGGCGCGGCACGGCTCCTCCGCCAGGCTTGAGGCCGCCTCAGCCATGGGAGGCTGCCTCAGCCATGGGAGGCTGCCTCAGCCATGGGAGGCTGCCTCAGCCATGGGAGGTTTGAGCCTCGGGGGGCAGGACCGCGCGCTCCCGGCCGACGCACCAGGGGAGCCGCACCACCTCGACCGCCAAGGCCTCGATCACGGCCGCGGTCTCCCGGTCCGGGAAATGCTGGTCATGACCCAGCGCCACGACGCCGGGCCGCAGCTCGCGCACGGTCTGGGCGAAGCCCTCGGGCCGGCCCATCACCACCTGGTCCGCCAGCCCGAGCGACTCCATCCAGCGCATCCTCATCTTTCCGGGGACGGCGCCGGCCTTCCGGTTGTGGGCGTCATGCGCCAACACCACCACCAGTTCGTCGCCGAAGGTCCGCGCCATCCTCAACATGGAAAGATGCGCCGCATGGATGCGGTTGAAGCAGCCCGCGGCCAGGACGCGGACGGGCTTCCTCATGGCCGAGCGTCCCGGTCAGGCGGGTCCGAAAGCCCCTCGCGCAGGGCCGCCTTGAAGGCGTTGACTGCCCGGCCCAGCGAGGCGGCCAGCTCCGGTATCTTGCTGGGCCCGAACACGATGAGCGCCACGACGAGGACCAGCAGCATCTCGCCGTAGCCGAGGTTCGGCATCATGGACCCAAATTACCAGTTTTGCGCCGGGCGTTCAAGGGCAACGCTACTTGCCCTGGCCCCGGCCTTCATGAGAGAATAGGGCATGCTGCTTCGGGAGGTCTTCATGAGCGTTGAGACGAAGGCTCGTTTCGTCGGCGATTACCGGGTCGAACTGACGCATGGCCCGACGGGAGACAAGTTCCTGACGGACCTTCCGGCGGACAACGGGGGCAAGGGCCGGGGATTCTCCCCCACGGACCTCATGGCGGCCTCACTGGCCTCCTGCATCCTGACCATCATGGCCAAGACCGTGGCCTCCGACGGCGTGGACCTCACCGGCGCGTCCATCACCGTCGAGAAGCGCATGAAGGAGAAGCCCAGGATGATCGGTTCCTTCACTGGGACCATCCACCTGCCTCAGGGGCTCTCCGACAAGGTCCGGACCAAGCTGGCCGCCTGCGTCCATGCCTGCCCGGTCCACCAGAGCCTCCACCCGGACATCAAGGTGGAGCTCAAGATCGACTAGCTCCTAGGCCCATCCTGCGATAGGCCAGCGCCATCGCAAAGACGAGCCCGACTTCTTCGCCGATCGCGAGCGGCATGTCCGGCGACTTGACGGGACGTCCCCGCGAGAAGCTGCTGGCCGGCGTCAAAAACAGGAGCGCAACGAGAAGGTGGGCAGGTCGGGGCATCACAGGGCCTCCTTGTAGATGACCTTGTAGGCGGCGCGGGCCCCCGGAGGCACGGTCTCGATAGGCTCGAAGGAGATCCCGCTGAGCTGGCTCGCGACATCCTTGGCCGAGTCCGTCACGAGGATCTCCCAGGCCTTGGCGGTGTCCTCGCCGAGCTTGCTGGCGGCGTTGACCTCGGCGCCGAACACGTCGTGGTCGCCGATCTTGAGGACCTTGCCGAAGCCCACCCCTACGCAGAGCAGGATCTTCTCCTTGTCGGGCCTGTCCTCGTTGTAGGCCTTGGCCGCGCCCTGCATCTCGATGGCGCATTCGATGGCCTTGCCCGGGCTGCGGAACAGGACCATCAGGCTGTCGCCTTCGACCTTGAGGAGGACGCCGTCGTGCCGGTCGATGCACGGCACGAAGATCCGCTCGGACTCGGCGATGACCTGCAGGAAGTGGATGATCCCGAACTCGACCACCTTGCGGGAGAAGCCTGAGAGGTCCGTGTACATGACGGCCCATTCCTCGCCGAAGAGCTGCCATATCCTGACGTCGACCGCTCCCTTGTCCGCTCCTGGCTTGAGACGCTCGGCGATGAGCTTCTCCAGCCGGTCCCGTGACGCTCCAGCGCCGACCTGCGTGATCAAAGGCATGGTGATCCTCCTTGCGCGAAGATGGCGGCCGCGAACGACACGATCCCGCCCATGGGGTCGCCCGCCTGGCCGTAGGAGAGCAGATGCCCCGAGGCCCGGCCTCCGGAGACCGCCTCCATCCAGCGCAGGGCGGTGTAGACGGCGGAAAGGCCGCACACCTTGCGCCAGCTGCCGCCTTCGACGACCGACAGGTAGAAATCGTCGGCCTTAAGCGCCAGGGCCAGGTCGAGGGACCGCCGGTCTTCCTTCTCGATGCGGCCCTCCATCTCCGGGCCGGGCATCTCGTCGTCGCCGAAGCGGGGCCCCACGTGCGCCAGGTCCACGCCGGCCAGGAAAAGGATCCTCGCGCCCGCGTCCGCTCGGCTCTTGAGCGCGCCACCGACGCGGCGCAAGGCCCCCTCGACGGTCTCGACGGTGGACGGCGGCTTGTCCGGGCAGAAGCGCTCGAACGGGGAGACCAGGATCGGGAGCCAGGCCGGGGTCTTGTCCCGCCAGACATGCTTGAGCCAGACCGCCTGGAACTCCAGGGAATGCTCCATCCGGTGGACCCACTCGTCCTCGAGAGGGTCGTACCAGATCGCCTTCTTGACCTCGTCGTAGAGCGCGGCGTCCACCGCCATCGGCCCGTACGGGGTCTCGTAGGCCTTTCGCGTCGGGACCCAAGGAGAGTTGGGGGCCATATGCGCGACTCCCAGAGCGACGATCAAATCGGGAGGCGCCGTCTTCGACAGCGCCTGATAAGCCCACGCGTAGGTCGGGCCGCCGCGTGGGAAGTCGATGTGGGGAGCGAAGAGCCCCAGGGCGGGCGGCGCGGACGGCTGCGCGGCGAGTTCTTCGCGCGGCCCCTTGGGGTCTTTGTAGTAGCTCCCGAAGGTCTTGGCCAGCTCCAGGAGGTCCGACGGGTAGGCCGCGTCTTGGTGGAAGGCCTTGCGCGTCGAGCTCGCCTTGAAGTCCCGGAGGGCCTTCTCGCGGAGCTTGGCGGTGTGCGGGGTCTCGAGGAGCTCCGCCGACGCCAGTTCTGCCGCGAGCTTGGCGACCAAGTCGGCGTCCAGGGAGGCCCCGGCGCTCTTGTTGAAGAGCGCGGCGATCTCCGAAGCGGTCCGCTTGCCGTCCATGAGGGAGGCGATGAGCATCCCTCCGGGGGCCAGGGCCACGGCCTTGGGCGTGAGCCCCTCGAGGTCCCTCAGCAGGAACATGGGCTCCCCTTCGTGGTCCATCGGCGCGGCCTCGAGGCTTCGGCGCAGGGGCGGCAGCGGCAGGTCGGCAGGGTCCATCAGTCTAGAGCGAGCTCCAGGTATTGCCCCGCCGCCATGCTCAACCCGTAGTCGGTCGAGTGCGCCCAGGTGGAGTAGAGCCCGCCTTCGGGGTTCAAGGCCTCGACGAAGTTGCGGTGCTTCATGACCAGGGCTTCGACCGCCGCCTTGTGGGCGGAATAGTCCTTGCCCGCCCTTCTGAGGCCGTTGAGATAGACGAGCCCCAGATGGGGCCAGACCGCGCTGTGATAACCGGGGGAGAACCTGGTCAGCGGCCCCATGAGGCTCTCGTCGTGGCGAGACAGGCTGGCGCGCATGGGGCAAGGCCGGGTCAGGCCTTCCCGCTCGACGCGTTTGATGATGAGATCCCGGAGGTCCTTCTTGAAAAGCCCGAAGTAGAGGGCGAAGACCCCGGCATCCACGCCCATCTCGTCGCCGACCGAGCAGTCCACGAAATGGTCCCCCCTCCAGCGGACCCTGAGGATCTCCGTCTCCAGGGCCTTCGGGTCGATGGGGGCCCTCAAGCCCAGGACAGAGGCGTCCTGGAGCATCTTCAGGGCGCATATGTTGTTGTAGGTCGAGGACGGCCGCAGGATGGTGTCCATCCAGTCGCCGGTGACGGAATCGGCGAGCAGGCCGTCCCTGAAATGCCGGCGGCAGTAGTCGTTGAGCAGCCACTGGAGCGAAAGGGCCTCGTCCTTGCCGAGTTCCATCCCGGTCCACCGGCTGTACTCGGCCGCGGAGATGACGAGCCACGGCAGGTTGTCCCCCCGCCAATACGGGGCGTCGAACCCCCGGCCGGGACGGAAGCAGGAGGGGACGCGGCCGAGCCGCCGCGACTCGGCGACCATGAAACGGATCAGGTCCCTGAGGTAGGTCAGCGGCAGGACCTTCTCCGCGCCTCGCATGGCCAGGCCTGAATCCGTCACCCACATGAACCGCAGGTGGCCGGCTCCGGCCATGAACACCTTGCGGGCGTTCCTGCGCAGCACCTCCCCGGCGATCTCGACGGGGTTGTCGCCGGGCAGGGCCGGGATGCCCCTGGCCCTGACCCTGATGGAATCGGCGACGTGGCGCGCCAGGGAGACGACCCCTTCGGCCGTGACGGTGTAAGGGCCGATCAACATTGGCTCGATTATATTAATTTGTTACCCTGGGATGGTGAGAAGGCTCATCCCCGCGCTCGCCGCGGCGGCTTGCGCGCTCGGATGCCTCAAGCCTTCGGAGCCTGTCGCTGAAGCTCCACGGCCTCCGTCGCCGGGCGCATCGGCGGGGCCGGTCTCGGGCAAGGACCGGGCCGGCGAGAGGAAGGCCATGGTGGACCTCCTGTCCCGCTACTCCGCGGAGCACAGGGTCACCGACCGGCGGGTCCTCGCTGCCATGCTGGCCGTCCCCCGGCACGAGTTCGTGCCGGCCGAGGCGGCGGAGCTGGCCTATGCGGACCAGCCCCTGCCTATCGGCGAGGGCCAGACCATCTCCCAGCCCTTCATCGTCGGCTACATGACCGAAGCCATGGAGCTTGAAGCCGACGACAAGGTCCTCGAGATCGGGACCGGCTCAGGCTACCAAGCCGCGGTCCTCTCGCTCCTCGTCCGCGAGGTCTACTCCATCGAGATCGTCGAACCCTTGGCCGAACGCGCCGAGGCTACTCTGCGTCGCCTCGGATACGAGAACGTGAAGGTCAAGGCGGGCGACGGGTATCGGGGCTGGCCCGAGCACGCCCCCTTCGACGCCATCATCGTCACCTGCGCCCCGGACCATGTCCCCCAGCCGCTCGCGGACCAGCTTAAGCTCGGAGGCAGGCTCGTCATCCCCGTCGGCGCGGAGCTTTCCGGCTACTGGTCCGCCCAGGAGCTCGTCGTGGTCAGGAAGTCGGCCGAGGGATTGAAGCGCGAGGATCGGATGGGCGTCCGCTTCGTGCCCATGACGGGAGAGGCGCGGGGAAGACGCTAGCGCTCGGATCGTCGACTGCCCGTGATGATTGCGGCTCTCCCCCAGACTTGGTACGATGGACGCCGCCATGGCTGGTAAGCCCGTCGTGCTGCTGGCGGTTTTAGACGCCGTCGGCGTACCAACCCTGGAGCACCTGCTGCGCAGCCACAGGGGCAAGGTCCGGCTCCCGAACCTCTCTCGCTTAGGCGTGGGCCGCATCGTCGCGCCTGACCTCGAGGCCCGGTTCGGCAAGGACGGCCGCCGGACGCTGGCGGTCGCGCTCGAGGCTGCCTCGGCCTCGGCGGACAGCGTCGTCGGCCACAGGGAGATGGTCGGGATCGTGGACTCCCGGACCTTCGGCCTGTTCCCCCGGGGCTTTCCCCCCGCCTACATCGCGGCCCTCGAGGCTCGCATCGGCCGCAAGACCATCTTCAACAAGATGGCCGCAGGCTTGGAGGCCATTGAAGACAACGCCGACGAGCACGAGAGGACCGGCCGGCCCATCGTCTACGCCAGCAAGTGCGACCCGCTCATCCAGATCGCCATGAACGAGGCGGTCATCCCGGTCAAGGAGCAGCACGCCATCGCGGACGCCGCCTTCGAACTGGCCCGGGAGGCCGGCATCCCGGTCACCAGGGCCATCGCCCGGGCCTATGTCCGGGCCGCCGGGGGCGAGGTCGTGCGCACGGCCAACCGCCATGACTCGGTCCTCCCGATGGAGGCGAAGACCCTCGTCGACATCCTGGCCGGCTCAGGGGTCTGGACCGTGGCGGTCGGCAAGACCAGCGACCTGGTCAACACCCAGTATCATGAGCGCATCAAGCTCGCCGACCGGACCTTCCTCGACCCGGGGTTGGGGCTGCGGTTCGTGCATCCCAAGGCCAAGGACACCAATCCCTTCGTGACGCAGGGCGTGGTCAACGCCCTCGACGCCGCGCGGGCCGCCTACCGCCCCCGGGGCACCTTCATCTTCGCCAATTTCGTGGACTGCGACAGCCTCTACGGCCACACGCGCGACATCCCAGGGGCGCTGGCGAGCATCGCTGAGTTCGACCGGACCATCCCCCTGCTCGAGCATGGCTTGGGGCCCGGGGGCCTGCTCATCCTCACCGCGGACCACGGGATGGAGCACCGGCCTGACTACGGCTATCACCACAAGGAGCCTCTGCCGCTCATCGTGGGGCGGATCGGGAGGGATTGCTCCAGGGAGTTCGGGAGGCTCAACCACGGCGCGGGCCTGACCGAGATCGGCCGGCTGGTGGCCGAGGAGTTCGGCTGCGCGAAGTCCTACCGCGTCACGAGGGTCTAGCCGCCAGGGTTCAAGCCGGCGCCTCAAGGCTTTCAGCGCTTACGCGCTGAAAGCCTTGACGATGACGCGGAAGCGCTCCAGGTAGTCCTTCTGCTTGGCCTCGTCGAGGTCCCGGTACGGGATGGTGACGGCGATCGCTTTGCCGTAGGCCTCGTTGTCGTCGGGGAACTCTCCCCGGCAGGCCTCTCGGTCGGTCTCCGGGCAGACCTCCTTGGCGACGATGATGGTGAGCTTCTCCATGGCCCACAGCATCACGGCGTCGCGCCAGCGGTTGGTCTTGCTCGAGCGCAGGCGCAGCGTCGGGCTGGGCTGGAGGCCCTTGTTGACGCGCATGCGCCAGGTCTGGGTCGGGTCGTCGCCGAAGACCTCGAGGGCCTGCTTCCAGAAGGACTCGAACTTCTCGGCGTCCGAGCCGGGGGTCTGCCGTACCTTCTCCATGTAGGCGGCGAAGGCATCGGTCTCCTTCCTGGCCAGTTCCGGCTTGACCGTGGACTCCTTGGGCTCAAGGGGCTTGACCCGCTTGACCTCGAACTCGACGGCGTCCTCGTCGGAGGGACGCTCGAACTGGCTGAGGAACAGGAACGTGCGGTCGGCCGCCATGAGGTCGCGCACCGCGATCTTGCGGCCGGAGATGCCGGTGACCTTGTAGATATGTCCGTCCTTGAGGTTCTTCAGCAGGTCCCCCGGCTTAACCGCCTCGATGGCGAGCCCTTCCGGGACCGCGGGCGGCGCAGGCGCAGCCGGGGCCGGCTCGCAAGGCGATGCTTCAGCGGGCTCCTGCGCGGGCTCCTCGGCGGCGGGGGGCGCCTGCGCCTCCGGCGCAGGCGGCGCCTCGCAGGCCTGCGGCGCCTGGGCCTTCGACCCAGGGGCCTGTTCCGGAGTCTGCGTCTCCTTATCGGGGTCTTCTTGTTCCATGTTGGGAAGATATTAGCATCTTATCGCTGCGCCTTCTGGCGGACGCAATACGGATGGTCCTTTGGACAGACCTCGCCGCCGAGCGAGACGTTGGTCTTGGGATCGTCCATGCTGCCCGTCGCATGGACCGTCGCGCCCAGCTTCCCACCCTTGCCGCCGCCGACCCAGAGGTCCACGGTCTGGCCGGGCAGGTCGATGGTTCCTTGGAGGGCGGCCCCGGTCTTGTTGCTGCAGACGAAACCCTTGTTGTAGGCCGGGCTCGTCCCGGAGATCGTCAGGACGCCCTTCTTGAAGGTGGTTCGGGTGTCGACGAACCAGAAGTCCATGGTGTTGATGCCGGGCAGGCCCGGCACGAGCGCCGCGATCGTGTTGACCGAGGAGACCGGTCCCGCCAGGGCCCGGAGGGACGGTTCCGACCGCAGGAACTGGATCAGGTTGTTGACCTTCCCGCCCGAGGTCGCGCACGGATCCACCTTCGATTCGTTGCCGGGGATCTTGACCGGGATCCCGACGTAGAGGTCGGCCGTGCCGGAGATATCGGCGAGTTCCGGCGTGATGTCCACAAGGTCGGTCTTCAAGTAGATGTCGTTGAGGTTGAGGTTCTGGTGGTCCAGCTGTCTCACGACGATGCTGCTCTTCAGGTCGAGCTTCCCCTTGGAGCTCGCCGTCTCCGTCGACTTGGCGGCCTCGGTTGCCGCCGCGGCCTGCAGGGAGGCGCGCTTCGCCATGAACTGCTTCTTGGCTTCGAGGAACTTGGCGAGGTCGACGTACCCGAACTCGCCTTCCATGTCGACCTTCGGGTTCATCGTCAGGTAGTCCTTCACGCCGAGCCAAAGGGTGAAGCGTTCCCCGCCGACCTTCCCCTCCATGGGTTCGAGCTTCCCGCCGGCGAACTTGGCTATGCGGATCTCGTCTTCATCCGCGTTCATCTCGCCGGTGAAATCGGCGATGGTGAGGCCATAGAGCTTCAGGCCCACCTTCTGGAACACCAGGTAGCCCTTGAGCTTGTCGATGCTCATCGCCCCCAACTGGCCGTAGAGCTTGCTGATCTGGCCATGGAACCTGCCCGAAAGGTTGTACTCCTTGGTTGCCGGCGAGATGTTCGCCAGGGACGCCAGCGACACCTGGACGGTGCTCACCTTGACGTAGAAATACCATTGGCGCCAATCCATCTTGGACCAGTCGAGCAGGCTCAACTTGACCTTCCGCTCGGTGAAGAACTCCATGGCGATCTTGCTGCCGGCCATGGAGAAACTGACGGAACTGTGGCGGATCGCGTCGGGCGTCACCCTGAGGTGCAGCTCCGTCTCCGACGCGGGGACGTCGAGGTCCTTCGGCACGCCCGGCAGCGGCACGTCGGCGCTCTTGAAGGCCGGGAGCCTCACCCTGCCGGCGAGCTGGAATTCAGGGTCGATCTTGCCGGCCAGGGCATTCTTGGCCGTGCCGGAGAGGGTGAGGCTGGTGTCCTTGGCCTTCAGGGTGATGCCGTCGATGAATGCGTCCTCGCCGGAGACCCGGACCTTCCCCGAGATGTCCATGTCCGGGATCGGGACCTTGGGTCCGACGTTGGGGATCGGGTAGGGGATGTCGGAGGTGGTCAGCCCCGCGATCCTCATGTCGAGCTTGGCCTCGACGTCGAGCGAGGGCTTGCCCGAGGAGAGCTTCGCGACGGTCCCCGAGACCGTGACCTTCCCGAACTTGGCCACGCTCACGCTGAAGTCCCGGAGCCTCGCGGCGTCGTCCGCCACGGTCACCGAGCCTTCGGCCTCCACCCCGGGGAGCGTCAAGCCGGGGGGAAAAGCCGTCGAGAGCTGGATCGGCAGGTCCGAGAGCTTGGTCTCCGGGACCTTCAGGGAGACGTCGAGGCTCGGCTCGGGGCTTAAGGCAAGCAGCTTGTCGACGGTCCCCGTGACGGCGACCTGGCCGAACCTTGTCGCCACCTTGAACCCTTCGAGGGTGAGCGTCTCGCCCTTGAGAGACGCCTTGCCCTCGATCTTCGCGGCCGGCAGGACCAGGCCCTTGGGCACGCTCGCGGGCAGGGCCACGGGCAGGTCCGCGGTCTTGATCTCCGGGAAGGCCAGGCTCATCGCGGCCGAGGCGTCGATGTGCCGCTTGGGGCTCAACGGCTGGCGGGCCGTCCCCGAGACCGTGACCTTCCCGAACTTGGTCTGGATCTCCGTAGGCGAGATGGTGGCCGTGTCGCCCTCCAGGGCGACCCTGCCTTGGACTTTCACCGCGGGGACGATGAGGCCGGCTGGGATCCGTTTGAGATAGGGCTGGACCTCGGCCGGCAGGTCCGAGAGCCTGAATTCGGGGGTATCCAGGCTCAGAGTAAGGTCTCCCCGCATCCGGGGCTTGTCCGAGAGGGCTTTGAGCAGGGTGCCCTTGCCGTCGACGCGCGCCATGGGGGGGACGCGCACCACCAGAGATTCGATCTTGAGGTCGCCGCCCTCGAAGCTGCCGCTCAAGCGCAGCATCGCCTCCGGTACCTTCACCTTCGGCACTCCGAGGGATTGCAGGCCCCCGGTGTCGAAGCCCTTGGAGACGAGGTCGATCTCGCCTTTGAAGTCGGGGAGGGGTTCGGGCTTCAGGCTGGAGAGGTGCGCGTTGGCCAGGTTGAGTTCGACCGCGGTGGCGCCTTTCAATCCCACCTCAGCCCGGATATCCAGAGAAGGCGCCGAGAAGTTCTTGCCCTGGCCCACGGCGCGCAGGGTGACGCCGGCGTACTCGGCGGCGAGCTTCTTCGACGAGACCGACATCTTGGCGAGCTTGCCGTCCGCGTAGTTCGCCCTTCCTTTCCATTCCAGCTTCGCGTCGCAGGTCTTCCCGCCGTACTGGGCGCTCAAGGCCAGCGAGACGTCCGCCTCGAAGGGCTCGGAGAGGCTCAGGTCCCACGCCGCGGCGTTGAGTCTGCTCACGGTCGCCTTGGCTCCCAGGGCCGCGTCCGCGTAGGTGATCTCGGCGTCCTCGACAGCCGCTTCCGAGACCTTCAGATCGAAGGGGAGGGCGGCCGCCGCGGTCGCCCCGCCTTGCGGAACTGTCCCTTCCCGTGAGTGATAGGAAGAAGACGATGGGGTCATGAGGTCCGAGAAGTTGAAGGTCCCGTCCTTGCGGCGCAGGATCTGGACCTTCACTCCAGCGGCCTTGAACCGGTCGACGACCACGCTGCGGTGGAGGAGAGGCGCGAGCTTGAGCCTGAGCTGGAACGAATCCGCGCTGACGAAGCGCCCAGCCTTGAAGTCGGGCTTCTCCGACACCGAAATGCCCTTCACCACCAGCCCGCTCAAGATCCCGAGATCGACGGACTGGAGCCTGACTTCGCGGTTGAGATGGCGGCGCGACTGGGTGAGGATGATCTCCCTGACCTTGTCCGGCGGGAGGTATTTCTTGAGGGCCACGCTGAGCGCGGCGATCACGATGACCGCCAGCACGGCCAGCGCGGCCGCGATCTTCAAGAGCAGCCCGAGTCTTCTCTTCATGGCGGCCATGCCCCTCCGATGGACATGATATTAAATTGGCGTCAGTTGTTTCCTAAAGTTGCCATGTTAACATTCCACCCAAATATTCTACTATCTAAGGGATGGAAACAGCGACCAAGCTCATGAAGCGCAAACTCGCCTGCGTCCCGCCCAAGGCGAGCGTGGCCGAGGCGGCCCGGGTGATGAAGAAATGCAGGACCGGCTCGGTGTTCGTCGGTTCGCTCCCGAGGCCGGAGGGCATCTTCACCGAGCGCGACCTGGTCCGCAAGGTCGTGGCCGAGGGGCTCGATCCCAACAACATCGCGGTCGAGGCGGTCATGACTCGCAAGCTCGTCACGGCGGACTGCTCCGAGTCCCTCCAGAAGGTCTTCGCTTCCCTGGCGAAAGGGCATTTCCGGCACCTCCCCATCACGGACAAGGGCGACGTGGTGGGCATCGTGTCCCTGACCGACCTGGTCGAGGTCTTCAAGGAGATGGCGGCGGACGAGAGCTTCTTGGGAGGATTCTGATAAGATTGGCGTCAGTTGTTCCCTAAGTTGCCTTCCGCGGGTGTCAACATGGAAACTTGGGAAACAACTGACACCTAAATGGTGTAGCTGAGCAGGTAGTCCTTCTTCTTCTCAATCAAGGCCGGGATGTCGAGCCCCCCTGTAGGCTGAAGATTGCGGACCACGCTCCGCTTGAAGCCCAGGCCCGAATCCTCGAGTTCCGAGGTGTCCACGATGACGGGCTCGGGCTCCTGGGCTGCAAGCCCAGGGGGCTCCGAGATCCCGGCAGGCTCCGGCGCGGGCCGCACCAAGGCCGGGAAGCGGTCGGGCTCATCGAACATGTAGACCTTGGGCCTGGCGGGGTTTGACAGGTTGGGCCTGACCACGATCCCGCGCTTGCCGTCGTCAAGCTGGACGAGACTCCCCACCGGATGGAATCCCACGCAGTTGACCAGGAGCTTCACGATGGCCGGTTCGAACCGAGCCCCGCGGCGCGACATGATGGCGGCCAGGATGCGGTCGGGCCTGGCCTTCTTCCAGTAGTACCGGTCGCCCAGCATCCCCAGGTCGTAGACGTCCGCGATGTCCACGATCCGGAGGTAGGCGTCGGGGACATACCCCGGAGGCGCCGTTTTCTCCGGGGTCAAGGCGATCCTCGGCGCGACGCCGTGGTGATGGGCGGCCAGGAGCGCCGTCTGAGCGGAGACATCCTCATGACGCGACAGGAGCAGGAATCCCCAGTCCGTATGCTGGCGCGCGGTCTGCCGTTCCGGCGGGCTCAAGGGCGTGTGATCCTGGGTCCACTCGGCGGGGATGGTCACGCGGCCCATGTCGTGCAGGAAGGCGGACATCACCATGGTGGTCATCTGGCCGGAGTTGAGCCGCTGGAGGTCCCCCATGGCGCAAGAGAGGATCGCGACATTGACGCTGTGGCACAGGTGCGGTTCCAGGCCCCTTCCGAGATAGGGGAGGAGCAGGTAGGGCTCGCAGCCCTTGTTGCGCATGGTCGCCGCCATGTCGTCGACGAAGCGGTAGAGGGGCTTCAAGTCGGCGTCGGGCCCGGATTTAAGCGCATCCTGGGCGCTGCGCAGGGTCTCGACGGCCCGGAGGTACCAATCGTAGAGGGTCTTGCGCTTGCCCGCCTTGGACTTGCTGGCGATGTCGTCGACCTCGGCCTCGACGATGTGGATGGTCTTGACGCCCTTCGCCGCGAGTTGCTCGGCGGGCATGACGCCGGAGGGCTTCATGGCCTCGGCGTTGAGGATCTGGAAGAGGACCGTCAGGTCTTCGAGCGAGACGCCCCGCGTCAAAGTCAGGTACTTGACGCGGCAGCGGGCGAATCGGTCCACCAGCATCTGGTTGTTCACCGTCTCCTCGATGGACATGGAGCCCTCGATGTAGAGCAGCTCGTCCATGAACCCGAAGCCCACGTCCTCAGCCTCCTCCAGGATGGGGCCCAGGGTCTCGATCAGGCGCTTCAGGGCGCCGACGACCTCGCTGTGGTTGGGAGGATAGAGACGGATGTTGTTGAAGCCGAAGTTCATGATCCTGAGCGCCTCGATCATCTGGTTCCAGCGGATGTTCTCGGCGCGGGACTTCCTGATCTTCCGGGCCATCAGGCGTGGCCCCCCTTGCGCATGGTCTCGAGCGCAACCTTGGCCGCCAGGCGCAGCTCCTTGTTCAACCCCGTGAAGATCTCGTACCAGGTGCGCCGGGCCGTCTCCTTGAGGAAGCGGATGACCTCCGGGCCGGGGAACCTGCCCAGGGCCCTGACCAGGGCGACCTTGGTCTCGTAGTCCGGCGCCTTGGGGTAGGCCTCGAGCAGCCGCTTGTCGACTCCCGGCGCGCGCAGCAGCGAGAGCGCGATCACGGCCTTGGCCGTCTCCTCGCGGTGCGGGGTCTCGGCGATGAAGCGCGCCATGCCGTCGGCCGCGTCCGGGCCGCCGAACTTGGTGAGGAACTTCATCGCGGCCTCCCGGGCCTTGGCATGGGAGTGCATCAGCACGGGCGCGACCTGTTTGGCCGCCTCGGGCCTGCCGATCTCGGTGACGATGCCGATGACATTGGAGACCAGGAACCAGTCATCGTCGGCAAGGGCCTTGAGCAGGTGCTCGAAGCCCATGCTCCGGCCCACCACGGCCAGCAGGGTGCAAAAGCGCGCCCTGAGGTCCTTGTCGGAGAGGCGCCTGAGATCCTCGAGCAGGAGAGGCATGAGCTCCTCTCCCAGGAACAGGCAGAAGTCCGCGACCTTGCGCACGACCTCGGCGCTCGACATCGGCACGGTCCCCAGATGCGCCGCGAAGTGCTCCGCGAAGACCGGGCCCACGACCTTGTCTTGCACCTGGTTCTTGAAGTCCGCGAACAGCTTGGCCGTGCACGGGTCGGTCTCCATGGCGCGCCAGCGGTCGAACTCGTTGAGCAGGATGTCCACGCGGCCGTCGCGGGAGAGCTCCCGGAGGAGCCGGACGTAGCTCGCGACCGCGTACTTGGGCTGGCTCGGCGCCGCCGGAGCGTCCAGGATGCGGTGGACCTCGTCGAGCGCCCAGACCATGGACTCCTTGTGCTCGTGTACGCGGTGGTAGTGGATGCGCTCGAGGTCGTGGTCGTCGCAGGCCGCGACCCAGGATGCCAAGACGTGCTTGGACCACGCCGGGATCGCCTCCTTCGAGGCCCTGCGGCCGCGGACCTTGGGCTTCCAGGCCATCAGGCTGCGGAACTCGGCGAAGCGGGCCTTGATCCTGGGGTCATAGAGCGGCCACGGCATGGCCTCCTCGAACCTCTCGAGCGAGACCTCCTTGTAGAGCAGGCGGTCGATGAGGCCCGTGACGGTCTCGGCTTCCTTGCCTCGCAGGTCCTCGCTCTGGTGCAGCAGGAGCGTCAGGAAATCAGGCAGGGTCCGGGCCTTGAGGAAGGCGGCGAGCTGGTCTTCGGTCAGCTCGCCGGGCTTCTGATCCTTCTCCTCGGTCTCGCCCGTGGAGACGAAGGTCAGGATGAAGCTGAATTGCAGGCCCTCGATGCGGGTGCTCTGCAGGGCCTTCTGCAGGTCGCTCAAGGTGTTCTTCTCGTCCACCTTGGACGTGAGGACCCGGAAGAGATCGCACATCCCGCCCTGGGTTATGCGGTTCGTGAAGAGCACGCCTCCCACGCCCAGGGTGTGGAGCGCGGTGGCGAAGGCCGTCACCTCGCCCCCTTCCGGCAGCGGGATCTCCTCGACCCGCACGGTCTTGGACTTGACCTCCAAGGTCAGGGTCTGCTCGCCGCCCAGGGTCTTCTGCAGCATGGCGAGCATGCGGTCGGCGATCTGGAGGACCATCGTATGCCCGGGGTTGTAAAGGACGCTCGTCTTGGCGCTCGTCATCAGCGCGGTCAAGAAGCCCTGGACCGCGGTCTTCTTGCGGTTGAGCTCGGCGGCGGAATCGACGGTCTCGGGCATCGCCGCGGGCGGCTAGGGCCCTACTCCTTCGGCACCAAGACGATCTCGATGCGCCGGTTGAGCGCCTTGTTCTCGGGCTTGTCGTTCCGGGCGACGGGCCTGAACTCGCCGTACCCCGCGGCCACCAGGCGCATGGGGTCGAGCAAGGCCTTCTCCTGCAGGTAGCGGGCCACGGCCGTGGCCCGCGCGGTCGAGAGCTCCCAGTTGGTCGGGAACCTGTTCTTGAGGTCGCCGCCGATGGGCACGTTGTCCGTGTGCCCCTCGATGCGGATGTCCTTGTCCGCGACGCTCTTGATGGCCTTGGCGATGTTTTCGAGGACCTTCCTGCCGTTGGGCTTGACCGAGGCCTCGCCGGAGTCGAAGAGGATGCGGTCCACCATGTTCACGGTGAGCTTGCCTTTGAGCTGGGTGAGCTGGACCTCGCCGGCCGCGATCTCGGCCTTGAGGCCCGCGGCCAGGGACTCGTAGCTGCCTTTGACCCTGGCCACCTCTTCTTCCTTGGCCTTCTCCAGGGCAACCTTCTCCGCCAGGGCCGCGCCGAGCTTCCGCTGCAAGGCCGAGACCTCAGCCTCCCTGGAGGCCTTCACCGAGGCCAGCTCGTTGGCCGTGTTCGACAGCTTCTTCGCGAGTTCGTCCTTGTCCTTCGAGAGGTCGGAGACCTTCTTGGTCAACTCCCCTTTGTTGGCTTCCAGCGAGATCCGCAGGTCCTTGTTGGAGTCCTCCAGGGTGGCGACGCGCGCCTTGACCGACGCGAGCTCCTCGGTGGCGCCCTTGAGCTTGGCCTGGGAGTCGCTCAGCTGGTCCGCGAACTGCCGGGAGGCGGTCGTGTGCTCCGTCTTGGAGGCGTCCATCTGCTGGCGCAGACCGTCGGCGTCCTTCTTGGAGGTCTGGAGCTGGTCCTCGAGTCCCGCGGCCTTGGTCTTCTGAGCCTGGGCCTCGGTCTCCAACGCCTTGTATTTCCCGGCGGTCACGCACCCGCCCAGGAAGATCGACGCCGCGACCAAGAGCACGCCCTTTCTCATAGACATCGTTTCTCCTTATAATAGAACGAAAAGCAAATCCCAGCCCGGCTCCAGCAGGGAGTCCCGGCCGAATATGCTGAGAATACCAATATGCCTTTCCGCATGCAACCCGGGCCCGGGCGTGCCTCGTATGCCGACCGCGTTACGCGGTCGCTCCTCTTCGCGCGGGAGATTAGACGCGCTTACTCATAGTGTGTCCACATTCGGATGACTTTGACAGTCTTGATTGCGGGCAGGACCTCATAGACCAGCCGATGTTGGATATTGATTCGACGAGAAAACGCCCCGGACAAGTCGCCCGCCAATTTCTCGAATGGGGGCGGGCTCTTGAATGGATTCGTTTGGAGGATTCTTAGGATGGCCTCGGCCTTGGGCTTAAGCCCAGAGGCGCCTAATTTCTTGGCGTCCTTTTGCGCTTGCCTCGTGAAAACGAGTTGCCAGATCACCAGACGAGTCTCTTGGCGCACTTCTTGATGGGAGTTTTGAGGCCTTCTCGAATCGACTCGCGCATTCCGGGAATTGAGAGCAAGTAGAGTGTTTCTTGGATGGACCGCCAGTCCTCCTCCGCTATGAGCACCGCGCTACAACGCCGGCCAGTGATTTGAACCGGCTCATGCGATTCCGCGGTCTGATCCAATAGCTTATAGAGGCGGGCTCTGGCGGCGCTTGCAGTCAGGGTGGTCATATTGTGGTTTCCACTATAAGCGTACCACAAAGCGTACGCTTTGTCAAGGGCTGGGACGGGTCAGCGCCAGGCAGCGCTCGTAGTGGCGGCCGGCCTGGTCGAGCCTGCCCAGTTCCAGGAGCGCGCCCGCCAGGTTCTGGTGGGTGTCGGCCGAGCGCGGGTCGAGGGCGAGGGCCTTCGTGAAGTGATAGGCGGCGTCCTCGGGCCTGCCCAATTGGAAGAGGTCTGCGCCGAGGTTGTTGTGGTAGTGGACGAGGTCGGGCTTCACGGGCCCCAGCTGCTTGACGATCTGCTCGAGGTTGAACCGGGCCACGCCGTCGTCGGGGTGTCGGCGGAGCTGCTCCCTGAGATGCAGGACCGCCTCTCCGTAGCGGTCCTTCTTCAGCAGGGCCGCGGCCAGGTTCGTGCGGCCGGGATGGGATGCTTCGTCGACGGCCAGGGTGTGGGTCCACAGGGAGATGGAATCCTTCCAGACCTTGAGCTGGCGCGACGTCCGGACCGCCAGGCCCGCCAGGACCACGGCTGCCATCGCGAGGAGGGCGGTCCTTCCGGTCGAGCCGATACTACTCAGGCCGCGGGACAACGCCGCTCCAGCCGCCAGATAGAAAGCGGAGCACGCGAGGTACGCGTGGAGATCCTGAGCGAACACGGGACCAGGGCCTTTGAGCGCGAAAGGCGGGGCCACGGCAGCGAGGTAGCAGAGCCATACCGCCAGAGCTTCGGGCCAGGCGCGGCGCTTCGCCAGGAGACCGGCCGTGACCAGGGTCGCCAAGCCCAGCGGCAGCCACGCGGAAGCCCCTCCCCCGGCGCATAGCTCCGAGAGCGGGATGAGGTCGAAGGGCCAGATGGTCTTCCAGGCGTAGAGCATGGCCGCGGACCCTGCCTCCGCGAGCCTGAGGTCCAGGCCGTAGCCGGCGCCCCGGACCTTGGCGTAGACGTTCGCGCCGACCACGGCTGCCGCCAAAGCGGCGAAGGCCCCGAGTTCAGCCCAGGTACGGCGTCCGGCCTTTCCGAAGCGCTGGAGCGGCCAGAGGCTCACCGCGGCCAGGACGACCGGGAGGCACACGCCTTTCCATCGGCACAGACCTGAGACGGCGAAGGAGGCGAGCGAGAAGCCGACCCATGAAAGCCGTCCGCGGCCTTCATGATCCGAGGCTTCAAGATAAAGCAGGAAGGCAAGGAGGAAGAAAAGCGTCCCCAGAAGGTCGGCCAAGCCCGTGGCCCAGGCCACGGCCTCGACCTGGAGCGGGTGGAGGCCGAACAAGAGGGCGGCGATCGCGGCGCCCAGCCAGGAACAGCGTCCTGGGCCGAAGAGCCGAAGGCCCACCAAGAACAATACGCCGGCGCCCGCGGCGTGCGTCGCAAGGCTGGCAAGATGGAAGCCTTTGGGGTCGAGTCCCTGCAGCCGGCGGATGGAGGCGTAGGCCAGCCAGCCCAGGGGCTGGTAGGCGCTCATGTAGTCGGTCGTGAACATCCATACGAGCGACCCCCAGCTCAGGTCATGGATGCCGGGGTTCTCGTGGATCATGGCCCGGTCGTCCCAGTTCACGAAGCCGTTGCGCGGGGAAGGCAGGTAGACCGCTGCGACGAGCAGGGCGATCCCGAGCGCCGCGGCCAGCGCGGGCAAGGCTCCGCGGCGGCTGGCGCGCGGAGGGCTCAATGGGGCAAGGCCTTGATGCGGTGCGACTTCATCTTGCTGGACAAGGCCGCGCGGGTGATGCCCAGCCTCTTGGCGGCATCGGCCTGGCTGAAGGCGCAGGCCTTGAGCGTGCCCGCGATGTGGCGCTTCTCCATCTCCTGGAGCTTCTCCCCGGGACCGCCCGCGGAGGCGCGCCCCGGCGGGGTCAGGATCTCGGGAGGCAGGTCCTCAACCGTGATGGCGGTCTCGGTCGCCATTATGAGGGCTCGCTCCATGGCATGCTCGAGCTCCCGGACGTTGCCGGGCCAGCGGTAGACTTTCAAGGCCTCGGCCGCCCTGGGGGAGAAGCGCAGCGCCCTGCCGCCGTTCTTCTTGCGGGCGTTGCGCAGGAAGTGCTCGGCCAGGGGCAGGATGTCCTCGGGCCGCTCCCGCAGGGGCGGGATGTGGATGGGGAAGACCTTGAGCCGGTAGTAGAGGTCGTCCCGGAACTTGCCCTGCTCCACGAGCCGGCCCAGGTCCTTGTTGGTCGCGGTCACGAGCCTGCCCGAGACCTTGATGGGGTGGTTGTCCCCCACGCGGCGGACCTCCCCGTCCTGGAGTGCCCGCAGGAGCTTGACCTGGAGCGCGGGGGTCGTCTCGCTGATCTCGTCGAGGAAGAGGGTCCCGCCGCTCGCCTCCTCGAAAAGGCCGCGCTTGTTGCGTTCGGCGCCGGTGAAGGAGCCTTTGACGTGCCCGAAGAGCTCGCTTTCCAGCAGGCCCTCGGGCAGGGCGCCGCAGTTGATCGCGACGAAGGCGCCGTTCCTCCGGGCGGATTTCTCGTGGATGGCCCGGGCGATGAGCTCCTTGCCCGTCCCGGACTCGCCTTGGACGAGGACCGTGGCGTCGGTCACGGCCACCTTCTGCACGAGGTCGAGGACGTTGGCCATGTGGGGGCTCACGTAGACGATGTTGTCGAAACTGTACTTGCCCTTGACCACCTCGCGCAGGCGCCGGACCTCGCCCAGGAGTCGCCGGTGCTCGATGGCCTTCTCGATGACGATGGCCAGCTCGTCGGGCTCGATGGGCTTGGTCATGTAGTCGAAGGCGCCGTTCTTCATGGCCGCGACGGCCGTGTCGATGGAGCCGTGGCCCGTGATGAGGATGACCTGGGTCTCGGGCTGGGAGAGCTTCGCGATGCGCAGGATCTCGAGGCCGTCCGGGGAGCCGATCCGAAGGTCCGTCACCACCGCGTCGTAGGGCTGGGACGACACCTTCTGGGCCGCTTCGCGGCCCGATTTGGCGGACACGACCTCGTAGCCGCGGCGCTTGAGGTCCAGGGTCATGAGCGCGGCCAGCGAGACGTCGTCTTCGGCCAGCAGGATGCGGGGCCGGTCCATCATCCCTCCGCCCAGGGCAGGCGCACCGTGAAGGCGGCGCCGTCGGCGGGCCTGCTCTCCACCCCGATCACCCCGCCGTGCGCTTTGACGATGCGGTCGGCGGTCGCCAGGCCCAGGCCCGTGCCCTGCCGTTTGGTCGTGAAGAACGGCTTGAGGATCTCGGGCAGGACGGCCTCCGAGATGCCCGGGCCCGTGTCGCGCACCCGGAAGAAGACCCAGCCCGGCTCGCGGCCGGTCGTGACGGTGAGCTTGCCGTAGCCGTCCATGGCCTGCAGGGCGTTGACCACGATGTTCCAGACCACCTGCCGGATCTGCTCGGAATCCATGGGGCAGGGCCTCAAGCCCGGGTTCAACGAGACGCTCACGCGGGTGTGGCGGATGAGCTCGCGGTTGGACTGGGCGATGGCGAGCACCTCGGTGACGAGGGCGTTCAAATCCACTCGCGCGAGCCTCAAGGACGGAGGGCGGGCATAGGCCAGGAACCCGGCGAGCACGTCGCTTAAGCGCTTGCTCTCGCTGCGCAGGAGTTTCATCACCATGCCCTTCTCGCCCGCGCTGAGCGTGTCGGAGGCCAGCTGGTTGGCGGCGATCACGACCGAGCCCAGGGGGTTCCTGATCTCGTGGGCCACCACCGCCGCCATCTCGCCGATGTTGGCGAGCGCCTCGGACTGGGCGACCCGCGTCTTCAGGGAGAGGGACTCAGTCATGTCCATCCCGATGGCCATGAAGCCGACGACTCTCCCGTCGACGTCCCGGATGGAGGTGATGGAGAGAAGCATCGGGATCTCGCGGCCGTCCTTGGCCTTGTTGATGATCTGCCCGCGCCAGAAGCCGCGCACGGGGTCGAGCATGCCTTCCCACATGCGCTTGTAGAGCTCGGCCGTGGAGTGGTCCGAGCGCAGGAACCGGGGGTTGCGGCCGATGACCTCCTCGCGCCGGTATCCGTAGAGCCTGAGGAAGGCGGGGTTCACCTCGATGATGTTGGAGTCCTGGTCGCAGTAGAACATCACGTCGTTGGAGCTGCGGAAGGCCTCGTAGAGCGACATCTCCCGGATCCGTTCAAGGTCGGGTTTCTGTGCCTTCATGGTCGCCATGTCGCACCTATGAAACATTCCTGCCAATTTGGTATATTGTATATAAGACTGCGGTAACTGCGCAAAGGATCCATGACCCAGAACCCGGCGCTCAGAACCCTGCTCAAGGCGCAGCTGCGCCCCGCCCTGATCGGCCGCCTGCGCATGGCCGACTGGATCGAGATGCCCGAGCGCGCCTTCGCGCTCGAGATCAAGAAGATCGAGAAGGACCCTCTGTTCCAGAAGCTCTTCTTCGGCGACCAGTCGGTCCCGAGCGCCATCCGCCGGCAGCGCTGGCCCAGGTCCCGGATGCTCCTGAGCTTCGACGAGGTCGGCGAGCGGACCGTCTCCGCCGGGGAGCGCGTCAAGGTCGAGGACATCCTGGGGGCCAAGGACGACCTGGTCGCCAAGATCCGCAAGATGGGGCGGGAGGCCTTCGAATCCTATTTCCTCCATTCCGACGAGCCCCTCACGCTGGCCGAGATCTCGCGGCGCGTCTCGATTGCGGTGGAGGACGTCCGCAAGATACACGACATGCTGCTCGAAATCGGCACCCGGGCCGAGTTCGAGACCCCGGCGGCCCAAGCCCCCGCGTCCCAGCACTACGCCTGCCTCGCCCGGGTCTGGACCGAGGGAGGCGAGCCGGTCTTCGAGTTCTTCTCCCCCCATTGGGCCAGGGGCCGCTACCACATCCGCTACGACCTGGTCGAGGAATGGAAGAGGCAGGGCGCCCTTTCCTCGGAAGAGCGCCGCAAGCTCCCCCGGCTCATCAAGCGCATCGAGACCGTCAACCTCAGGCAGAACACCGTGTTCCGCATCCTTGAGAGCCTCGCGAAGGTCCAGGCCGAATACCTCACCAGCCGCCGGCTCGACCGCAAGCGCCCCATCAGCCTGCGCCAGCTCGCGCACCGTCTGGACTTAGCGCCCAGCACGGTGAGCCGGGCCCTCTCGGGCCGCTCCGTGATCCTGCCCTGGGGGCTTGAGTCGCCGCTCATCGCCCTGGTCCCCGGCCGCCGCAAGGTCCTGCGGGAGATCCTCTCCCGGTGGCTCGGGGAGCCTGGCCGCAGGACCGACGCCGCCTTTGCGCTGAGGCTCCGGGAGGAATACGGCATCAAAGTCTCCCGGCGCACGGTCAACGCCGCGCGCAACGAGCTCGCCGAAGCCTGAGTGGCTACGCGCGCGCCCAGGCCTGCCGGCCGCATCATGAGACGAGGACTCCGATCGGATCCCTTGTCCGACACCTATGAGCGCTACGCCTTGGGACTCATCCGAGGTCCGCGCCGGTCCGAGCGGGGGCCCGGCCGCAAGCGGAGCCCGGCCGGCCGCCGCCCGAGCCCTCCTGCTTCCTTGCTGGCCCGGCTTGAGGCCTTAAGCGTCAAGGGTTGGCCCGAGAGGGCCACGCTCTACACGCGGAGCCTCCCGCCTGGATGCGTTCACTGCCTCGACGGCCGCGGCAGCAGCATCAGCCTTACTACGCTCTGCAACAGGGACTGCTTCTTCTGCTTCAATCCCAGGCCGCGCGCCGACGTCGTGAGCGTCCATGGCCGCGACGTCAGGTCGCACGCGCAAGCCGGCCGTCTTCTCGAGAGCCTGGGCGTGCGCAGCGCCGGGATCAGCGGGGGCGAGCCGCTCCTCTTCCCGGCGAGGACCCTCGGTCTCGTCAAGGAACTGCGCCGGCGGCTCCCAAAGCTCTGGATCGACGTCTACACGAACGGAGACCTTCTGACCCCGCGGCTGCTGGCCAGGCTCAAGGCGGCCGGCGTCGATTCCCTGCGACTCAATCTCGCCGCCAACGGCTACGACCCCCGGCCCGTCCGGGGAGCGCTGGCCGTGTTCCCGGATCTGGCCGTCGAGATGCCCGTGGTGCCGTCCGACCAAGGTAGACTCTCGGCGCTCATGGGGCGCCTCGACGGCCTCGGGGTGCGGCACCTCATCCTGCACGAGCTGTTCTGCTCGGGCCACAACGCAGGCCTCCTGCGCAAGGCCGGGTGCCGGACCCGCGCGCGCCCTCGGGCCTTCCTGACCTGGTCCGGGGTGGCGGCCAGCGAGGCGAGCGCGCTTCGGCTCGTGGCCGAGGCTCTGGAGAAGAAGCTGCGCCTGAGCGTCTATTACTGTTCGACCGGGACCCAACAGTGGATCGCGCGGAAGGCATGGCAGACCTAGACCACGCGAAGATGGACCTGGCCGCCCTCATGGTCATGGCGAAGCTCGCTCCCTCCTCGCCGGCGGCGGGCTTGGCCGCGGCCTTCGCCTCGGTCTTCGCGCTCTGGGGCGCGGGCGTGTGGCTCGGCATCTTGAGCCACTACAACCCGCTCATCACGCTCGCAGCGTTGGGCGTCCTCGGGCTCCTGTGGGTCTTCTTCAAGGTCGACGCCTACGGGTTCCCGGCCAAAGAGGGGGCTCAGGCGGCCGCCGTCCTCGGCCTGGCCTTGCACGGGGCGTGCCTCGGCCTGGTCCGCGTGATGGGCAAGCTCTATCGCGCGGCCTGTCCGCTCAATGGGGAATCGCCCAGCACCAGTTCCCGTTTTCCATCTGCCAGCGTTCCGTGCGCTCCACGGCCGAGCCCTCGGCCAGGGTCCATCGGCCCGAGATGCCCACCGCCGGGCCCGCGGCCTTCGCTGACAGGACCTCGAAGGATGAGCCTGCCTCGGTCTGGGGATCGTCGGCGCATTGCTCGACGAAGACGCTCTTCCTCCCGTTGAAGGGGGCTCCCTGCTTCGAGGACCCGCACAGGCAGAAATCGAAGACGTCGTCGAACTCCCCTTGGCGCATGAGCTGGTGGCAGAAGGTGAACTGCTCCTTGGCGCTCTCAGCCAGGAGTTCGTCCGAGGTCGGATGCGCGCCGGACGGGCGGACCGCTTCCGGAGCAGGGGGCTCGGCGGCTTGAGGCTCATCGGCCGCAAGGGATCGAGAAGCGGCCTTGCGCCGCGCTCTCTTCGGGATGCCGGGCAAGTCCATGTCCGGCCCCGCAGGGGCGGCCTCGGCCCCAGGAGGGGCATGGCCGGCCTGGACAGGGGCTTGTCGGGGCGCGGTCGAGGCCGGAGGCCGAGCGTCCCGACCGCCCTCAGGAGGGGCGTTGGCTTGTCGGGGCGCGCCCTTGGGCCTGCGCAGGCTTCTCGGCGTCTGCACGGGAGCGGGCTTCGGCGCGGCCTGCGCCTTCGGCCCAGGGGCCGGAGGCGCAGGCGGAAAGGCGGATGCCGGGGAGGCTTCCTCTACCGGGGCGCGCTTCCTGTGGAGCAAGTAGGCGGTCGCTGAGCCGCCGACCAGCACGGCTGCGGCCGCGGCGGCCAGGATGACGCGCCTGGAGGGGAGACGCCTCTGCGGGCCCGGCCCTGGGCCGAAGGCGCGGGCCTGCGCGGCCATCGGGATGGTCTCCTGGTCTCCCAGAGTCAGCTCCCCGGCCTTGCCGAGTTGGGAGCCGCAGTGGTTGCAGAAAGCGGCGCCGTCGGGATTGGAGCGGCCGCAGATCCGGCAGCGGACCGTCGGAACCTGCGCCTGCGGCGCAGGCGGCGTGGGCTGGAGCAGGGCTTCCCTCAGGGAGTCGTAGTTGACCGCCGGCTTCCAATCCTCGGACCTCTGCGAGCCCGCGGGACAGACGAGGGTCTCCGAATCGAATCCCGGCCGCTCGAGGAGCTCGGGGACCTCGAGAGGCCCCCGGATGGCCTTGCCGTCAAAGAAGAAGAATCTCACCGGCCAGAACGGCCGTACTCGTAGCCTTTCTTCAGGGCACGCAGGTTGAGGTCCTCAGTCCCCTTCGGCACCGAATCCAGGACGGCCTTCTCGACCGCCTCGTAGGAGAGGAGGCCCGTGGTGCCGGCGAAGAAGCCGACCATGACGATGTTCAAGACGAGCCTGCGGCCGAGATCCTCGGCGAAGCGCGTGGCCGGGATGCCCTTGGTCCTGGCGCCGGCCGGCAGGCTCTTGTCGAGGTGGACCAGATCGCTCTCGTAGAGGACCAGGCCGCCGGGCTTCAAGCTGGGAGCGAAGAGCTTGTAGGCGTCCGGCGACATGAGGACCAGGACGTCGGGGTTCTTGACGTAAGGATAGCCGATGGGCTCCTCCGAAACCATGACCTGCGCGCTGCAGGCGCTGCCGCGGGCCTCGGGGCCGAAGGCCTGGATCATGGTGGCGTGCTTCCCGCCATGGATGGCCGCGGCTTTCCCGATGATGCTCCCGCAAAGGATGACCCCCTGCCCGCCCAGCCCTCCGACGCGGATCTCAGTCTTCGGCATGGCCCACCTCGTGGTAGTCGTGGAGCACGCTGGAGTAGTGCCTGTTCATGGCGTCGAGCCAGGTGGGGCGGTCGCGGTCGACGAACTTGCCCACCGCGATGTCGCCCTGGAAGGACAGGCCGACCTCCCTGGTGTCGGCGCCGTCCTTGACGGCGCTCCGTTCCTTATAGTACTTGACCTGGTCCACCCCGTCGCCCAGCTTGTTCCTGCGGGAGTAGAGCGTCGGGCAGGGCGCCAGGACCTCGATGAAGACGAAACCGCGCTTCGCGAGCCCTTCCTTCATGGTGCGTATGAGCTGGCGGACGTGGAAGACGGTCCAGCGCGCCACGAAGACCGCGCCGCACGCCTCGGCCAGGAAAGGCAGGTTGAAGGGCGGCTCGAAGTTGCCGTAGGGCATGGTCGTCTGCGTGGCGCCCAGAGGGGTGGTCGGCGCGACCTGCCCGCCGGTCATCCCGTAGGTCGAGTTGTTGACGCAGATGACGGTCAGGTCCATGTTCCGCCGGGCCGCGTGCACGAAGTGGTTCCCGCCGATGGCGAAGAGGTCGCCGTCGCCCGAGTACACCACCACCTTGAGGTTCGGGTTGCCCAGTTTCAAGCCCGTGGCGAAGGGGATGGCGCGGCCGTGCGTGGTGTGGAAGGAGTCGAGGTTCATGTACCCGGCCACGCGGCCGGTGCAGCCTATCCCTGAGACGATGGCGACCTTGTCAAGGTCCAGCTTCGATTCGGTCAGGGCGCGGGCGAAGCAGTTGACCGTGGAGCCGATGCCGCAGCCCGGGCACCAGATGTGGGGCAGGCGGTCCTGCCGAAGGTACGGCAGGACCGGGTTCTCGGCTTTCAGAGTCTCGTTCATCGGGAGGACTCCATGATCTTTTCCAGGATCGCAGCCGGCTCGTGCACCGTGCCGCCGGCGTGGGGGATGGGCACGACCGCGCAGCGCCCCGCGACGGCCCTCTCGACCTCCAGGGCCATCTGCCCCATGTTCAACTCCGGCACGATGAAGGCTTTCACGCGCCTTGAGAGCTCCTGGAAGAGCTTGTCCGGGAACGGCCACGCGATGACCAGGCGCAGATGAGCGACCTTGCCGCCCTTGCGGCGGGCCTCCTCCACGGCGGCCTGCGCCACGCGGGAGGTGATCCCGAAGGACGCGACCACGACCTCTGCGCCGTCCACGCCGTCCTTGCGGACGTCGACGAGCTCGTGCCTGCGCAGGCGGATCTTGTTCACGAGCCGCTCGACCAGCTTCTTCTGGGCCGCCGGCGTGAGGGCCGGGTAGCCGCGCTCGTCGTGCGTCAAACCCGTGATGTGGATGCGGTGGCCGTCGCCGGCCTTGACCATGTCCGGCACCATGTCGGCGCCGGTCGCATAGGCCTTGTACTCGCCGGGCTTCTTGCTGCTCCAGCGGCGCTCTACGATCTCGATCTCCGAGGGCTCCGGGATGGCGACCCGCTCCGTCATGTGCCCGACGACCTCGTCCATCATGAAGAAGACCGGCACTCGGTAGGTCTCGGAGAGGTTGAAGGCGCGGATCATCAGGTCGAAGCATTCCTGCGGGGAGTTGGGTGAGAGGGCGATGATCTCATAGTCGCCGTGCGAGCCCCACTTGACCTGCATCATGTCCGCCTGCCCCGGGAGGGTGGGAAGGCCCGTGGAGGGGCCGCCCCGCTGGACGTCCACGATCACGAGCGGCGCCTCGGTCAGGGCGGCCAGACCCACGTGCTCCATCATCAAGGAGAGCCCCGGGCCCGAGGTCACGGTCATGGCCTTCTTGCCGGCCCAGACCGCGCCCTGGATGGCGATGGAGGAGGCGACCTCGTCCTCCATCTGGATGAACACCCCGCCGATGAGCGGGATGCGCTGGGCGAAGCGCTCGACCACCTCGGTCGAGGGCGTGATGGGGTAGCCCGCCACGAAGCGGCAGCCCGCGGCCAAGGCGCCTTCGCAGGCGGCGTGGTCTCCGTCCATGAAATGGACGCCCGTCAGGACTCCCTTGGGATCAGCTTTCATTTCCGTGGCGCCTTCTCGAGATCTTTGAGCCTGACGCCGAAGATGGCGAAATCAGGACAGTAGAGCCCGCACAGGTCGCAGCCCACGCAGCCCTCGGGCTTGGCGAGCACGGGGTAGTGGTAGCCCTTGGCGTTGAACTCCTTGGAGAACGCCAGGCACTTGGTCGGACAGAAGTCGATGCAGTAGGAACACCCTTTGCACACCTCGAGTCGCACGAACACGGTGCCCTTGCCCTTCACGGCGGGAGCGTTTTCAGCCATTAGGCCGTCGCCTCGACCTTGCACTCGGCCACGGTCTGCCTCACCGCGTCCGCGGTCTTGGAGAGCATGGCCTTCTCGCCGTCGTTGAGGGAGATCTCGTAGATCTTCTCCATCCCGCCGGCGCCGATGCGCGCGGGCACGCCGATGAACAAGCCCTTGACGCCGTACTCGCCCTCGCACAGGGCCGCGCACGCCACCACGCGCTTCTTGTCCTTGAGGTAGGACTCGGCCATGATGATGGCGCTCCAGGCCGGGCTGAAGAAAGCCGAGCCCGTGCCGAGGAGCTTGACGATCTCGGTGCCGGCCTCCTTGGTGCGGTCCACGATGCGCTCGATTGCGGGCTTGTCCAAGAGGTCCGTCAGCGGCACGCCGCCCACGGTCGTGAGCCTAGGGAGGGGCACCATGGTGGGGCCGTGGCCTCCGAGCACCGTGCCGGCCACGTCCTCGACCGAGACGCCCAGCTCCAGGGCGATGAAGGCGCGCCAGCGGGCCGTGTCGAGCACGCCGGCCATGCCCACGACCTTGCTCTTCGGGAACCCCGAGACCTTCTGGAAGACGTAGACCATGGCGTCGAGGGGGTTGGTCACGATGACGCAGAAAGCGTTGGGGGCCTGCTGCTTGACGTTCCGGGCGACCTCGCTGATGATCTTGATGTTCACGGCCAGGAGGTCCTCCCGGCTCATGCCCGGCTTTCTGGGCAGACCCGCGGTGACGATGACGACGTCGGCGCCCGCGATGTCCTTGTAGTCGCTGGTGCCCGTGACCTTGGCGTCGTAGTCGCCGCAAGGCGCCATCTCCGTGAGGTCGAGGGCCTTCCCCTTCACGGGGTTCTCCAGCTGCGGGATGTCGAAGATCACAATGTCCCCGAGCTCCCGTTGCGCTGCCAGCATGGCCAGAATCTGGCCGATCTGCCCGCCGCCGATGAGGGCTATCTTCTTTCGCATGTTCTGCCTCCTTGACTTGAGCGCGGGATGCCTGCGCCTCTCCGATTTTAGTATAGAAAAGGACCGGATGGCTACCCCCAATCTTGACACCCCCAATCTGGCGTCAGGCATTGCGCAACTTGCGCTTCTTTGCGCGCAATGCCTGACGCCGCGGAGCTTTGCTATAATTGGCCGCTATGGAAACCCTGGCACGCCTCGTCACCTCCTCCATCGGCCGCAAGCTCCTGGTCGCGGCCGTGGGTTTTTTGCTCTGCGGGTTCCTCATGACCCACCTTGCCGGCAACATGTTCCTGTTCGTCGGCGAGAAGGCCTTCAACACCTACGCCCGGGTGCTGGAGAGCAACCCTTTCCTGCTCCCCATCGAGCTCGCCTTGCTGGGGGTCATCCTCCTGCACGCCGTGGTCGCCTTGTACCTCAACCTGACGTCCCTGGCTGCGAGGCCCGTGGGCTACGCGATGAAGAGGAGCCGGGGCGGCAGGACTTGGGGCTCTGCCACCATGGTCTACACCGCCGTGCTCATCGGGGTGTTCCTCGTCATCCACGTCAAGACCTTCAAGTACGGCGTCCGGCCGAGCCCTGAGGACCTCTACGGCCTGGTCATGAGCTACCTTCAGGACTGGAGATGGGCCCTCTTCTATGCGGTCGTGATGGCGGGCTTGGGCCTGCACTTGAGCCACGGCGCGTGGAGCGCAACCCAGACCTTCGGGATCGACCACCCGAAGTACACGCCCCTCATCAAGGGCGCGGGCCTGGCCTTCGCCGTCGTGGTCGCGGCCGTGTTCACCGCCATCCCGATCTGGGCGTGCTGGTTCCTGGGAGGTGCGCGATGAAGCTCGAGTCCAAGACCCCCGACGGCCCCGTCGAGAAGAAGTGGGACAAGGCCCGCTTCGAGCTCAAGCTCGTCAACCCCGCCAACAAGCGCAAGTTCGAGGTCATCGTGGTGGGCACGGGCCTCGCCGGAGCCTCGGCCGGGGCGTCGCTGGCGGAGCTCGGCTATCAGGTGAAGGTCTTCTGCATCCAGGATTCCCCCCGCCGGGCCCACTCCATCGCGGCCCAGGGCGGCATCAACGCGGCCAAGAACTACCCCAACGACGGCGACTCCATCTGGAGGCTCTTCTACGACACGGTCAAGGGCGGCGACTTCAGGGCCCGCGAGGCCAACGTCTACCGGCTGGCCCAGGTCTCGAACGCCATCATCGACCACTGCGTGGCCCAGGGCGTCCCCTTCGCCAGGGACTACGGCGGGACCCTGGACAACCGGTCCTTCGGCGGGGCCCAGGTCTCCCGCACCTTCTACGCTCGCGGCCAGACGGGCCAGCAGCTCCTCCTGGGCGCCTACGCCTCCCTCATGCGCCAGGTGGGGCTCGGGTCCGTCAAGATGTTCTCGCGCCGCGAGATGATGGACGTCGTCCTCGTCGACGGCGCGGCCCGCGGCATCGTGGTTCGGAACCTCGTGACGGGCGCCTTCGAATCCTACGCGGCGCACGCCGTCCTCCTGTGCACCGGTGGCTACAGCAACGCCTTCTTCCTGTCCACGAACGCCAACTCCTGCAACGTGGGAGCGGCCTGGAGCGCCTACAAGCGGGGAGCGGCCTTCGCCAACCCGTGCTTCACGCAGATCCACCCCACCTGCATCCCGGTCTCGGGCGAGCACCAGTCCAAGCTGACCCTCATGTCCGAGAGCCTGCGCAACGACGGTCGCGTTTGGGTTCCCAAGTCTTCCGGGGACCGAAGGTCCCCGGATCTGATTCCCGAGGAGGAACGCGACTATTATCTGGAAAGAATCTACCCCTCCTTCGGCAACCTCGTCCCTCGCGACGTCGCTTCGCGCGCCGCGAAGCGTATTATCGACGAGGGCCGGGGCGTGGGCAAGACGGGTCTCGCCGTCTACCTCGACTTCGCCGACGCCTTCAAGCGGAGGGGCGTGGGTGCGATCAAGGAGGAATACGGCAACCTCTTCGATATGTACCACCACCTGACCGACGAGGACCCCTACCAGGCGCCGATGCGCATCTATCCGGCGGTCCACTACACCATGGGCGGGCTCTGGGTGGACTATAACCTCATGACGACCATCCCGGGCCTTTTCTGCCTGGGCGAGGCCAACTTCTCGGACCACGGAGGCAACCGCCTCGGGGCCTCGGCCCTGATGCAGGGCCTGGCTGACGGCTATTTCGTCATCCCCTACACCCTGGGCGGGTACTTCGCCGCCTCCAAGCTCCCCAAGGCGGACCCGGGGCAGCAAGCCTTCAAGGAGGCCGAATCCGGGGCGGCCGGGCGCGTCAAGAAACTCCTGTCCATCAAGGGCAAGCGCACTCCCGTCTCCTTCCATAAGGAACTCGGCTCGCTCATGTGGGACAACTGCGGAATGTCGCGCAACGCCAAGGGCCTATCCGAGGCCTTGGCCAGGATCCCCAAGATCCGCGAGGAGTTCTGGCGGAACATCATGGTCACCGGCTCGGGTTCGGAGTTCAACCAGACCCTTGAGCGCGCCCACCGGGTGGCCGACTACCTCGAGTTCGCCGAGCTCCTGGTGCGCGACGCCTTCGAGCGCCGGGAGTCCTGCGGCGGGCACTTTCGCGAGGAGCACCAGACCCCGGACAACGAGGCCAAGCGCGACGACGCCAACTTCTGCCACGTCTCCGTCTGGGAGCACCAGGGCCCCGACCGCGACCCGGTCCTGCACAAGGAGCCCCTGAAGTTCGAACACGCGCACCTGGCGCAGAGGAGCTACGCTTAACATGAAGGTCACATTGAGAGTCTGGCGTCAGACAGGCCCGGACGGGCCTGGCCGGCTGGTCTCCTACGAGGCCGAGGTCCCCTCCACGGACATGTCCTTCCTGGAGCTCCTCGACACGGTCAACGAGGGCCTCATCGCCAAGGGCGAGGACGCCATCGCGTTCGACCACGATTGCCGCGAGGGCATCTGCGGCATGTGCAGCCAGGTCATCGACGGCCAGCCCCACGGGCCCGACAAGGCCGCCGCGACCTGCCAGCTCCACATGCGCAGGTTCAAGGACGGCGACGTCATCACGGCCGAGCCTTTCCGGGCCAAGGCCTTCCCCGTCGTCAAGGACCTGGTGGTGGACCGCTCGGCCCTCGACCGCGTCATGACATGCGGCGGCTTCGTCTCGGTCAACACCGGGGCCGCGGTCGACGCCAACGCCGTGCTCGTGCCCAAGGACGACGCGGAGAAGGCCATGGACGCTGCCGCCTGCATCGGGTGCGGGGCGTGCGTGGCGGCGTGCCCCAACGCCGCGGCCATGCTCTTCGTCGGCGCCAAGGTCTCCCAGTTCGCCCTGCTCCCCCAGGGCGCTCCGGAGCGGGTCCGCAGGGTCCTGAGCATGCGCAAGGCCATGGACAAGGAGGGCTTCGGCCACTGCTCCAACGAGGCCGAGTGCGAGGCGGTCTGCCCCAAGGAGGTCAAGATCTCCAACATCGCGCGGTTGAACCGCGAATTCATCCGGGCGCTGGCCGTCTCTGACGGTTAAATGAGGAAACATGAAACTTCTCGAATACGAAGCCAAAGAGATTTTCGCGAAATACGGCATCCCGGTCCCCCGGACGGGCGGCGTCATCACCAAGCCGGCCCAGATCAAGGCCGCCTTGAAGAAGGCGGGCAAGGGCCCCTGGGTGCTCAAGGCCCAGGTGCTCGCCGGCGGCCGCGGCAAGGCCGGCGGGGTCAAGCTGGTGAATACTCGCGCCGAGGCCTTGGCTGCGGCCAAGGCCATGGTGGGCATGAAGATCGCCACGCACCAGACCCAAGGGGCCGGCCTGACCGTGCGGGAGGTGCTGGTGGACCAGGCTGCCCCCATCGCGCGGGAGATATATATCTCGGTCGCCCTGGACCGCAAGTCCGAGTGCCCGGTCATGATCGCCTCGGCCGAGGGCGGGATGCAGATCGAGGAGCTAGCCCTCTCCAAGCCCGAAGCCATCCTCAAGGAGAAGCTGTGCGCCTTGCGCGGGATCGAGCCCTTCCAGGCGCGGCGGCTCGCCTTCAAGCTCGGCATCCCCCCCTCCGAGCTCGGGAGCTTCGTGCGCTTCGCGACCGCGCTCTCGCGGACCTTCCTCGAGCTCGACGCCTCGCTCGTCGAGGTCAACCCCCTCATCCTCACGGCCGAGGGCAAGCTCATGGCCCTGGACGGCAAGATCGTGGTGGACGACAACGCGCTCTTCCGGCACGCGGCCCTGGCCGAGCGGCCGGACGTTGAGTCCAGCGCCATCGAGCTGGCGGCCAAGAAGGTCGGGATCAACTACATCGGCTTGGACGGCGACATCGGCTGCATGGTCAACGGCGCCGGTCTTGCCATGGCCACCATGGACACCGTGGCCCTGGCCGGAGGGATGCCCGCGAACTTCCTGGACGTGGGCGGCGGCGCCACCGCGGACCAGGTGACGGCCGCCTTCAAGATCATCCTCAAGGACCCCAAGGTCAAGGCCGTGCTGATCAACATCTTCGGCGGCATCATGAAGTGCGACGTGATCGCCCAGGGCGTGCTCGAGGCGGTCAAGAAGGTCAAGCTCGAGGTCCCTCTCATCGTGCGCCTGGAGGGGACCAACGTGGAGGTTGGCCGGGACCTGCTCCGGCGCTCGGGGCTCAAGCTCACGTCGGCCGAGAGCCTCTGGGACGCCGCGCAGAAAGCGGTCGCCGCGGTCAAGAGGTGAAGCCATGAGCATCCTCCTCAACAAGGATTCCCGCCTGGTCGTGCAGGGGTTCACCGGCGAAGCCGGCACCTTCCACTCCAAGCAGTGCATCGAGTACGGGAGCAGGGTCGTCGCGGGCGTGACCCCCGGCAAGGGCGGCACCCGGCACCTGGGCGTGCCCGTCTTCAACACCGTGGCGGACGCGGTCCGCGCCACGGGCGCCAACGCCTCGCTCATCTTCGTCCCCCCGCCATACGCCGGAGACTCCGTGCTCGAGGCCGCGGACGCCGGCATCCCGGTCGTGGTCTGCATCACCGAGGGCATCCCGGCCCTGGACATGGCCCGCGTGAAGCGCGGCCTCGCCGGAAAGCCCGTGCGGCTCGTCGGCCCCAACTGCCCGGGCGTCATCACGCCGGGCCAGTGCAAGGCCGGCATCATGCCCGGCTACATCCACAAGCCCGGGCACGTGGGCGTGGTGTCCCGGTCCGGGACCCTGACCTACGAGGCCGTCTGGCAGCTCACCCAGCGGGACATGGGCCAGTCCACCGTGGTCGGCATCGGCGGCGACCCCATCGCGGGGTCATCGTTCGTGGACATCCTTAAGCTCTTCCAGGCCGACACCGAGACCAAGGCCGTGGTCCTCATCGGGGAGATCGGAGGCTCGGCCGAAGAGGAGGCCGCGGACTTCTACAAGCGGGAGATGAACAAGCCCGTCTTCGCCTTCGTCGCCGGCCGCACCGCCCCGCCCGGGCGCAGGATGGGGCACGCGGGCGCCATCATCGAAGGCGGGTCCGGCACGCACGCCTCCAAGGTCTCGGCGCTTGAATCCGTGGGCGTCCACGTGGTGGAGAACCTGAGCGGCATCGGTTCGGCCGTGGCCGCGAACCTCGGGTCGGCTCTCGCCCGGTAGCGGCGGTTTGGATGGGGCGCCTGTCTTCGGATGTCGGCCCGGGTGACGGCGACTTATCGCAGGAAGAAAAAGGGAAAGGCCGGCGTCGACGCCTTGTCCGCGAGGCTCGTCCTGGAAGAGAGGGCTACCTCCGGCGAGGGCAAGCATTCTCACACCGAGACTGAAGAGGTCTGGAAACGCGACCTCGGCGAGGTGCCTGCCCTCGCCGAGGGACTGGCGGGCGAGTTCAAGGGAAGCTGGACCTTGGGAATTCCTGCCGAGCTTCCCTCTTCCTTCCATGCGTCCAACAACTCGCTGACCCGGCGCATCGAGGTTTCCGTCCTCCGCGGCCAGAAGGAGCTCGACGACTCGACTTTCGACCTCGTCGTCGTGCCGCCTGCGTTTTCCCGGGTGGGATAACCGCATGATCAAGGTCATCTTCTCGGAGCGCGGCGTACATCGGCCTGGAGGCCTCGTGTGCGGCACGGCGCGCATCACCGCGGACAAAGACCTCCAAGTCAAACGGACTACCGATGTGTGGGCGAGACCAGCAGCGCGGACCTGGGCACGCTCCGCGCAGGCGGCAAGGCCGATGTCCCTTTCTCCTTCGAGGTCCCGCAGGAAGGGCCTGTTTCCTACGATGGGAAATTGCTGTGCATCGTCTGGGAGGTGCGCGTCCATGTTGATGTCCCCTGGGCGACCGACATCGAGGAATCCTTTCCCGTGGCGCCCCCGCCGCGGTGATGGGTCTGCGGGCATCGGCCGCTGCCGGGAGTTATCCACCGACATATCTTGAGATATGTCGGTGGATAACTCGGAGCGGGACCGTGTCTCGCCCGGTCCGGAACATCCAATAGGCCCTTGGACCTATGTGGACTTGGGTTCCCGGGCCCATGACCTCCTGGCCTTTTCGGCCTATCCTTATATTATATTCCGCCGGCCCCCGGCGCCGGAAAGGCATGAGAGACATCCGCCTATCAGCCGTGATTCTCGCGGTCGTGCTCTGGCTGCCGCTGGCGCTCCAGGCCATGCCCGTCTACGACGATGACGACCGCAGGGACCCGGCGGACACGGACGACCGGGCCGTGCTCGCCCTGGCGGATTCCACGGTGGCCCTCTTCCCCTCGGACAAGGTCACGGTCAAGGACGGCTGGGCGGAGTTGGCCACCAAGCCGTACTCCGAGGTCCTGCCGCTGTGCGAAGGCGAGCGCTTCGCCGGCCAGCGGGTCGGGGCGGACTGCTCGGGTGCGCTCGTCGCGCCGGACGTCATCCTGACCGCGGGCCACTGCGTGAAGAGCAAAGCGGCTTGCGGCCGCACCTTCTTCGTCTTCGGGTTCCGGACCGGCCGGGATGGGACGACTCCCACCCGCGTCCCGGCCTCCGAGGTGTACTCCTGCAAGGCCATCGTCGGCCGCAAGCTGGACTCCCAAGCAGGCTCGGACTGGGCCCTCATCGCCTTGGACCGGCCGGCGCGGGGGCACAAGGCGCTCGGACTCGATACCGCGGCCGTGACCAAGGGCCTCCCGGTCATGGTCATCGGCCATCCTCTCGGCCTGCCGGCCAAGGTCGCCGCCAAAGGCGCGGTGCGCGACGCCTCCCCGGAGGCCTATTTCACGACCGACCTCGACGCCTTCCACGGCAACTCGGGGAGCCCGGTCTTCGCCTCGGGGAGCCGGAGGATCGTCGGCGTCTTGGCGCGGGGAGACGAGGATTTCGAGACCGTGGTGAAGCCCGACGGCTCCAAGTGCCTCAGGACCAAGGTCTGCAGGAACGGCGGCTGCGAGGGCGAGGTCGCGACCAAGGTCTCGGAATTCATCGAGACCTTGTCTCGGCGCCTCAAGCCCGCCCTGCCCAGGTCGGAGAAGTCGCTGCACGCGGGCTTCTCCAGCCCCTCGCTGGGCGTGCTCAAGGACTGGGCCTGCGTCCCTTGATGGCCTTAGACGAACTCGACGCCCTCCTTAAGCTCGCCGGCATCCGCCGCGAGCAGGTCGCGGAGACCTTCGCCCGCTCGGGCGGCAAGGGCGGGCAGAACGTCAACAAGGTCGAGACCTGCGTCATCCTGCGGCACCTGCCCACCGGCATCGCGGTACGATGCTCCTCGGAGAGGAGCCAGGCCCAGAACCGGCGGATCGCGTGGGAACGGCTGGTCGAGGCCGTCAAGGCCCGCCGCCGCAACGAAGCCGCGGCGCGCCGCGCAGCCGCTGAGAAGGAACGCCGCAAGCGCCGCCCCAGGCCTGGGTTCCTGAAGGAATCCATCCTGCGCGCCAAGCATCGCCGGGCCCTGACCAAGAAGAACCGCGGACGGGTCGATCCGGACTCCTAGAGCTCCGGCGGGCGCGGACCCTTTGCCGGGGCCTCCCAATTTCCTACAATGATGCCATGAGGTCCGCGGCCCCCATCCTCAGAGCGTGCGCCGCGTGCGCGTTCATCCCCGCGCTTTCCGGGTGCGTCAGCCCCTTGATCCAGGCATCCACGATGGGCGACACGAAGAAGGTCCTCGCCCTGTTGAACAAGGGATCCGACATCGAGATGAGGCCCATAACGGGGTGCCGGATGTACGCGCGCGCCCCTGGCGCGTGGGCGGGGATGGAGACTCCCTTGATCTGCGCCACGGTCAACGGGCGCTATGAGACGGTGAAGGCTCTTCTGGACCGGGGAGCCAACGTCAACGCCCGCGACTTCGTCCAGTCCACGGCCCTGATGTACTCCGCCATGCTGGGGCACATGGACATCGTCGAGCTCTTGTTGTCCCGGGGGGCGGATGAGGACTTGAAGAACAAGGAAGGCTTGACGGCCCTGCAGATCGCGCGGCAGAAGGGGTTCTACGCCATCGCCGAGCTTTTCCAGAAAGAGAAGGCCAGAGGCCGCGTGGCCGTCCATCGGCCGGCTCCCTCCCAGGAGGCGGCTCCGGCGCCGGACAAGGAAGAGATGCGGCGCATGATGGAGGAGGCCGCGAGGAAGGCCGTCCAAGCCATCTCCCCGCCCAAGCCTGCGCAGGCCGAGGCGGCCGGCCCGGCGGCCGCCGTCTCGGACGTGGACCGGCCCGCCTACAGCCTGCCGGAGAACCCGGCCAACTACGCCCTGGTCATCGGCGTGGAGAAGTACGAGACCCTTCCCAAGGCAGACTTCGCCGAGAGGGACGCCGTTGCCGTGAAGGAGCACCTGCTGGCTCTCGGCTATCCACAGCGCAACATCGTTTTCCTTACGGGCATGCAGGCCAACTACACGAACATCAAGAAGTACGTGGAGACCTGGCTCCCGGCCCGGGTCCGGGAGGACTCGACCGTCTTCGTATTCTTTTCGGGCCACGGCGCCCCCGATCCCAGGACGGGCCAGGCCTACCTGGTCCCATTCTCCGGAGACCCGGAGTTCCTGGAGGATACGGCCTATCCCATGAAGCGCCTCTACGCCAAGCTCGGCGCTCTCAAGGCCGGGCGGGTGCTCCTGGCCATGGACTCCTGCTTCTCCGGCGCAGGGGGGCGCTCGGTCCTCGCCAAGGGCATCAGGCCGCTGGTGGCCAAGGTCGACTCCTGGGGCGATCCCGGGGGGAAGATCGTCATGCTCTCCGCTTCCGACGGCAGCCAGATTTCGGGGACCATCGAGGAGCAGGGTCACGGGGCGTTCACCTACTATCTGCTCAAGGGCTTGAACGGCGCGGCCGCGGACAAAGCAGGGACCGTCACGATCCGGTCCCTCTACGACTACCTCGCTCCCAAGGTCGAGGACGCGGCGCGGTTGAAGAACCGTGACCAGACGCCGCAGCTCGTACCCTCGGACATTCGCGGCCCTGGACTGCGCCTCCGGTGAGTCCCGCCTGAACTCTCTCACCGCCGCGCGGCGAATGATGCCATGAGAAGGGGCGGCGACGACTCCCGGGCCGACGGCCCGGGGGGCGCGGCCCTCGGCCTGGACATCGGATCCATCAACCTGCACGCCGTCATCCTGGAGCGCGGCGCCGTCGCCGACTGCGTCTCGCTGCCAGTGAAAGGGAGCCCTTGGGACGCGTTGAAGGGGGCGCTCTCCCGGCTCGCCCTCCGCAGGCGGGGGCGCGCGCTCCCGGTCGCGGCCATCGGCAGGGGTCGGGAGATCCTCGCTTCGACCCCGGGCATCCTTCTCGAGAACGAGATCACGGCCAGCGCCGCGGCGGCGCGCCTGCTGACTCCGGGGGCGCGCTGCGTCATGGAGGTGGGAGGCCATTTCTCCAAATGGGTACTCCTCGACGAGGCCGGAGAGGTCCAGGACTACTCCTTGAACGAGCTCTGCGCCGCCGGGAGCGGCGCCTTCCTGGAGCAGCAGGCCTCGCGCCTGAAGATGTCCGTCGCCCAGCTCGCCGCGTCGGCCGCGGGGGCTCCGTCCGGAGCCTCGGTGGCGGGCCGCTGCAGCGTGTTCGCCAAGTCCGACATGATCCACCTCCAGCAGAAAGGGACGCCGACGGATGAGATCGCCTACGGGCTCTGCCTGGCCATGGCGCGGAACTTCGCCGCCACCGTGCTCAAGGGCCGGGACCTGGTCCGGCCCGCGGCCTTCGTGGGCGGCTGCGCGGCCAACAAGGGACTCGTGCGCGCCTTCCGGGAGGTGCTGTCCTTGGAGGCCGCCGACCTGCTGATCCCGGAGCGCCACGCCGCCTTCGGCGCCGTCGGGGCCGCGCTCGCCGCCGCGCGTCGATCCCCTCCCGTCGTCATCGAGGGATTGGCGGCCGAGGTCTCCCGCTCCCGAGGCAGGCGCGCGCAGACGCGGGCGGTCCTGCCTCCCCTCCCAGTCCCCGAGCCCGCCCCGTCGGGGGAAGAGGCCGCGCCCGGCGCCCTTGGGGAAGGCGTCGGCGCGCGGCGCGGCGCCCCCGGCGGGAAGGTCTTCCTCGGCGTGGACGTGGGCTCGGTGAGCACGGATCTCGTCCTCCTGGACGAGGAGTGCGAGGTCGTTCAGGGCGTCTACCTCCCGACCCGGGGGAAACCCATCGCCGTCATGCAGGAAGGCCTGGCGATGCTCCGAGAGAGGTCCGCCGGCCGGGCCGCGGTCGCGGCCGTGGGCGCGACCGGGAGCGGCCGGCATCTGGCCCGGCGCTTCCTCGGGGCGGACGAGGTCCGCAACGAGATCACCGCGCAGCTCCGGTCGACGGTCCGCTACTTCCCGGACGTGGACACCGTCTTCGAGATCGGCGGCCAGGACTCGAAATACATCTCCGCCAAGAACGGGGCGATCAGCGATTTCGCGATGAACAAGATCTGCGCCGCCGGCACAGGCTCTTTTTTAGAGGAGGCCGCCGAGCAGCTCGGCATCAGCATCGTCCGCGAGTTCGAGGAGAAGGCCCTCCGGAGCCGGTCGCCCGCCGACCTGGGGAGCCGGTGCACCGTGTTCATGGACACCGAGCTCGTGCACGCGCTCCAGCGGGGCGTCTCCGTCGAGGACGCCGCGGCGGGGCTGGCGACCTCGATCGGGCGCAACTACCTGGAGAAGGTCGTGGCCCACAGGCCGGTGGGGAAGGCCGTGGTCTTCCAAGGGGGGGTGGCGTCCAACCGCGCCGTGGTGGCGGCGCTCGGAGAGCTCCTCGGCAGGAGGGTGCGGGTCCATCCCTACAACCGGCTCTCCGGCGCCATCGGAGCCGCGCTCATCGCCAGGGAATGGTTCCTCGAGGGAGGCGGGAAGACCGAGTTCGTGGGATTCGACGCGGGCCCGGGCTACGCCATGTCGAGCTTCGAATGCCGGCAGTGCCCGAACATGTGCCAGGTCAACAAGCTCGACCGCGGCGGCGAGTCTGCCTACTTCGGCGACGCGTGCGAACGCTACTCCAGCGGCGCGACGCGAAAGAAGCGCGACGCGGTCTCCCCGCCGGACCTCACCGCCGGGAGGGAGAGGCTGGTGCTCGAGCGCATCGATTCGATCAAGACTGCGGACCAGGCGCCGGAGGCGCAGAGCCCCATCGAAAGGCTGCTGGGGAAATACGCGCCCCAGGCGCCATGGGCCGCAGGGGGCCCAGCGCGCGCGAAGGCTCGGACTCGGCCGCCGGAGCACGGCCCCGGCAAGGCGGGGCTCTCCATCGGGATCGCCAGGGCCTCTCTCTACTTCGAGCTCCTTCCTCTGTGGGCCGCCATGTTCAAGAGCCTGGGCTTCGACATCGTCCTGTCTTCACCCAGCTCCAAGGAGCTCCTGGCCAAGGGGACCAGGAAGCTCTGCACCGAGGCCTGCCTGCCCGTGAAGCTGGCCTACAGCCACGCCGTGGACCTCGCCGAGGGCAAGGCCGACCGCATCTTCATGCCCTCGATCCTCGACCTCCCCTCCCCCTTCGGCTCGCCGGAGCTGTGCTCGACCTGCCCGTACACGCAGAGCCTGCCGTACATGGTCCGCTCCGCCGTCGAGGCGCGCTTCCTCATCCCGCAGATCAACATGTCGGTGGAGAAAGACGGGCTGGCCGAGGGCATGGAGGCCCTGGCGGGCGAGTTGGGGGTCACGGCGCCCCGGCTCAGGGCCGCCTACCAGACCGGCAAGGAGACCCATCTCGCCTTCAAGGAAGGGCTCCAGAGGATCGGGGCCGAGGTCCTGGGCGCCTTGTCCGGGTGGGCGGCGGTTCTCATCGGGAAGCCCTACAACATCTACGATTCCTTCCTGAACCTCAACCTGGTGCGCCACCTCGCCCGGATGGGGGTGACCGCCATCCCGTACGAGTTCCTGCCCTGGGCCGGGCAGCCTCGGCTCGACGAGTCCTGGGACTCCCTGCCTTGGCGGTTCAACCGGGACTACGTCAAGGCCGCCCTGACCGCGGCCGCGGACCCCCGCCTCTACCCCGTCGTGGTCTCGAATTTCGGCTGCGGCCCGGACGGCTTCACCCTGAAGCACATGGAGAAGATCCTGGGGGCCAAGCCCGCGCTCTTCCTGGAGTTCGACGAGCACCGCGGCGAAGCCGGCATGGTGACGAGGCTGGAGGCCTTCCTGGACGAGGTGGCCGGCCATCGCAAGAAGGGCCCCGCTCCCCGGCCCGAGCCGGTCGGGATCCGGAAGCGCGCCAAGCCCCGGGCGAGGAGGTTCTTCATACCCTACTTCGCGGACGAAGCGCGCGTCTACGCCGGGGTCCTGCGCTACGCCGGCTTCAAGACCGAGGTCCTCCCCCCGCCGGACGCGGAAGTCCGGCGCAAAGGGGAGCGATTCAGCTCGGGCAAGGAATGCCATCCGTACATCCTGCTGGCGGGTGACCTCGTGCGCCTGGCCGAGTCCAGGGCGAAGGGCGATCCGCCGGCGGTCTTCATGTTCCCCGGGACTGCCATCCCGTGCCTTCTCACCCAGTACGGGCCGGGCCACCGGCTGATCCTGGACCAGCTTGGGGAGACCGGCATCGAGGTCATGACCCCCGACCACAAGGGCCTCTACGAGTTGCTGGGCCTCCAGGGCGGGGTGCGCATGTGGCGGGGGTTCGTGGCCATGGACATGCTCATCAAGGCTTCCTGCGCCCTGAGGCCCTACGAGTTGGTCCAGGGCTCGGTCGACAAGGTCCACGAGGCCAACTGCCGGCGCATCGAGGACGCGGTCGCCGGAGGGGACATCCTCGCCGCCACCCGGGTGTGCGTCGGCAGGCTCTCCGCCGTCGCCATCGACCGAGAGTCCTGGGAGAGGAGGGACAAGCCGGTGGTGGGCCTGGCCGGAGACAGCTACACCCGCGTCAACAGGTTCGCGAACCAGGAGCTCGTCGCCAAGCTCTCGGAGATGGGCTGCGAGGTGGCGCCGTCGTCGTTCATCATCGACATCTTCGACTTCGGCCTCAACAGCGCGGTGAGGACGAGCCTCCACCGCCGGGAAGTCCAGGATTTCTTCCAGAAGGGCTCGCTCCTGCTCCTCAAGGAGATGAGCGAGGCCGGGATCAAGAACCTGTTCCGGGAACGGTTCCGGCCCGCGGACGAGCCTTCCTACCGGGAGGTGGTGGAGATCGCCGCTCCCTATGTCGGGGAACGGGCCAACGAGATCCTCATGGTCAACACCGCCAAGATGGTGGACTTCGCGCGCAAGGGCGCCGACGGGATCATCAACGCCGTGTGCTTCAACTGCATGGTGGGCTCCGTGTCGGCGGCGATCATCTCCAGGCTCCGCAAGGACCACGGCAACATCCCGGTGGTGAACCTGGTCTTCGGCGAGGCCGAAGGCGCCTCCCAGGCGCTGCGCCTGGAGGCCTTCGTCCACCAGGTCAAGGCCTACAGAGGCCGATCCGTTCCGACCGCGCCTGGCAAAAAAATGGTATCATTCGACAAAAGATGATGCGGAGCAAAGGCTGACGGACATCCCCGTCAAGACGCCGGCCTTCATCTACGATGAGGCCTGGCTCATGGACCGCGCCGAGCGCCTGGCCCGGCTGGCCGGCGACGCCGGCTGCACTCCGCTCTACACCCTCAAGCCCTTCAGCTTCGTCGGGGCCATGGAACTGCTGGCCCCGCGCGTGGCCGGCTTCTCGGTCAGTTCGCTGTTCGAGGCGAGGCTCGCCCGGCGGGTGTTGGGCGAGGAAGGCCTGGTGCACCTGACCACGCCCGGCGTGCGGCCGGACGAGGTCGAGGTCATCGCGGGCCTCTGCGACCACATCGCGTTCAACTCCCTGCCGCAGTGGTCGAGGTTCGCGCCGAGGACCGGGGGCCGCGCGCGCTGCGGCGTGCGGGTCAACCCGCAGCTCAAGCTGGTCGAAGACGCCCGGTACGACCCCTGCCGCAGGCATTCCAAGCTCGGCGTGCCGCTCTCCGCCCTGGAATCCGCGCTGGCCGGCGACCCCGCCGCCTTCGACGGGATGACGGGCATCCATTTCCACACCAACTGCGACTGCGAGGATTTTCGCCCGCTGTTGACCACGGTGCGCCGCCTGTTGGAGAGGGTCGGCGGCTTCATGGAGAAGCTATCGTGGGTGAACCTCGGCGGCGGCTATCTGTTCGCTCCGGAGACCGACCCGTCTCCCCTCCTGGAGGCCGTGAACCTGATCCGCCGGAGGTGCGGCGCGGAGGTCTTCGTGGAGCCCGGGGCGGCGGTCGCCCGCGGGGCGGGCCGCCTCGTGGCGTCGGTGATCGACCTCTTCGACAGCGACGGCGCGACGGTGGCCGTGCTGGACACGACCGTCAACCACTGGCCCGAGGTCTTCGAGTACCAGGAGCCCCCGGCGGTCGCGGGCCAAGTCGTCGGCGGCCGCCACCGGTACCTGCTGGCCGGGTGCTCCTGCCTGGCAGGGGACCTGTTCGGCGAACATGCCTTCGACGAGCCGCTGGCCGTGGGCTCCCAGGTGGTCTTCGAGGACGCCGGCGCCTACACCATGCCCAAGTGGCACTGGTTCAACGGGATCGGGCTGCCGAGCGTCTATGCCCGCACCCCGGAAGGACGATTGATCTTGAAGAAGAGCTACGGATACGAAGAGTTCGAGACACGCTGCGGAGGCTGACGACATGAACTTAAACGAGCAAGAATTCGACATCCCCCTCGCCGACGGCGCGGACGACCCGATCGGCTACTTCCGTCGCGCCGCCGCCAAGCACCTCGCCGACGGGGAGTCGCCGGTGCGCTTCGCGGTGACCTCCAGCGGCCCCAAGGGCCACCACTGCGAACTGGCCGTGCTCACGGGGCTCCCCGACCGGCCGCGGCGGCGCCCCGGCTCGATCTTCGACTTCCTGCCGCGCGGCGTCGAGGACCAGACCAGCTTCAACGCCGTCCTCCTGGTCCCGACGGGCATCGGCGCGGTCATCGGGGGTCACGCCGGCGACGCCGGGCCGGTGGCGCGCCTCCTGGCCAAAGTCTGCGATACCCTGATCACTCATCCCAACGTCGTGAACGCCTCCGACATCAACGAGCTCCCCGAGAACGGGCTCTACGTCGAGGGCAGCGTGATCTGCCGGATGCTGATGGGCACCGCCGCCCTCCAGAGGGTGCGGTCCAACCGCGTGCTGCTCGTCATCGACGAGCACCCGGAAGGCGCGATCACGGACCTGATGGTGAACTCGGCCTCCGCCGCCCGGGCCACGCTCGGCCAGGCGAGCGCGGGCGTGGTCCGCCTGGACCCGCCGATCAAGCTGTCGGCGGAGCTCTCCTCCTCGGGCCGCGCCGCGGGCAGGGTGGAGGAGCTCGAGCGGCTCTGCGACGCCCTGGAGAGCCGCCGCGGCGCCTACGACGCGGTGGCATTGGGCACCGCCATCTCCGTGCCGCCCGAGACGACCCGGGGCTACTTCACCTCCAAGGGCAACCCGGTCAACCCTTGGGGCGGGGTGGAGGCCATGCTGACGCACGCGGTCTCGACGCTCTACGACATGCCCTCGGCCCACGCGCCCATGATGGATTCGATGAAGATGATGGGCCGGACCTTCGGCGTCGTGGACCCAAGGATGGCGGCCGAGGACGTCTCCCGCTGCTTCATCCACTGCGTGCTCAAGGGCCTGCAGAACAGCCCGCGCATCGTGACCGACCGGACGGCCTTCCGCCATCCGGGGGTCTTGAGCGCCGCCGACGTCTCAGCCCTGGTGATCCCCGACGGCTGCGTGGGCCTGCCGACGCTGGCGGCCGTCAAGCAGGGCATCCCCGTGATCGCCGTGCGCGAGAACCGCAACCGCATGCGCAACGACCTGACGGCCCTGCCGTTCGCTCCGGGGCAGCTGCGCGTCGCGGAGAACTACCTGGAGGCCGCGGGGCTCCTTGCGGCCATGAAGGCCGGCGTCTCCCCGGAGACGGTCCGCAGGCCGCTCTCGCAGACGGAGGTCTTCCAGATGAAGGCCGTTCACTCGGAGAGATAGTTGCCCGCGCATCGGCCGTGAGGAGGCGGTCCCGAACATGAGCCGAGTCGAAGCCCATCCCGTGCTTCGCATCCCGCCGATGGACGAGGTCGTCTTCGATTTCGCGGGCCGGTCCCTGAGCGCCCGCAAGGGCGAGATGATATCGAGCGCCCTCTTCGGCCACGGCATCCGCGTCTTCGGCCGGCACCCGCACGACCAGTCGCCCCAGGGCATCTTCTGCGCCAACGGGACTTGCAGCCAGTGCCTGGTCATCGCGGACGGCCGTCCGGCCAAGGCCTGCATGGTCGCGGTGCGGGAAGGCATGAAGGTCCGGCCCCTCAAGGGGCACCCGGAGCTGCCCATGATGAGCAGCGCGGACCTCCAGCTTTCCGACATCGAAGACCTTCCCTGCGACCTGCTAGTGGTCGGCGGCGGCCCGGCCGGCATGGGAGCCGCCATCGAGGCCGCGGACGCCGGGCTCTCCGTCATCCTGGTGGACGACAAGACTTCCCTGGGCGGCAAGCTGGTCCTGCAGACGCACCTTTTCTTCGGAGCCGTGACGGAGTGCTATGCCGGCACCCGGGGCGTGGACATCGCGGCCATCCTGGCCGGCGAGGTGGCCAAGCGGCCGGCCATCCGGGTCATGACCGAGACCATGGCCGTGGGCGTGTTCGTGGACGGCAAGGTCGGCATGGCGAGCGGGGGCCGGTACCGCCTTGTCACGCCCCGCAGCCTGCTCGTGGCCGCCGGCGCGCGAGAGAAGGCGCTCGGCTTCCCCGGGTGCGACCTGCCCGGCGTCTACGGCGCCGGCGCCTTCCAGACCCTGCTCAACCGCGACCTGGTGAGGCCTTCGGAGAAGCTCTTCGTGGTAGGGGGCGGGAACGTGGGCCTGATCGCGGCCTACCACGCGCTCCAGGCCGGCATCAGCGTGGTGGGCCTATGCGAGGCCCTGCCCGAGGTGGGCGGGTATTGGGTCCACGCCGACAAGATCCGCCGGATGGGCGTTCCGGTCCACACCGAAACCAGCGTGGTCTGCGCCAACGGCCGCGACGCGGTCGAGTCCGTGACGGTCGCCTGCGTGGACGAGGATTGGAGCGTCGTGCCCGGCTCCCATCGGACCTATGCCTGCGACACCCTGCTCCTGGCCGTGGGCTTGGAGCGGGTCTGCGAGCTCTACGACATGGCCAGGGCCGCGGGCATGGACTGCCGCCTGGCCGGCGACGCCGAGGAGATCGCCGAGGCCTCGGCCGCCATGTTCTCGGGCCGGCTCGCGGGCCGCCGCATCGCCGAGCGCCAGGGCCGCAAGGTCGAAGTCCCCGAGGCCTGGGAGAAGATGACGGCCCTCCTCAAATCCAAGCCCGGCCGTGAGGACCTGCCCATCTTGGACCGCGCCCCTGCCGGCGCCAGGATCTTCCCCGTCCTGGGCTGCCGGGAGACCATCCCGTGCGACCCGTGCGCCGAGATCTGCCCGCACTCGTCTTTGCGCATGCCCACCCAGGGAGACATCCTGCCCCGCGCTGATTTCGTCGGCGCCTGCATGGGCTGCGGCAAGTGCGTGGCCAACTGCCCGGGTCTCGCCATCACCCTCGTGGACCTGACCTCCTGCGGCAAGGCCCGCGTTACCGTGCCCTTCGAGCTCCCGCAAAGCCTGGATCCCGGCGACGAGGTGACGGTGATGAGCTGGAAAGGCGCGGACCTGGGGCCTGCCCGGGTGCTCGCCGTCCATGACCGCCTGGGCCGCTCGCCCTGCCGGTCGGCCTGTCCCGCGGAGGTGAGGGCCCAGGGCTACATCCAGCTCATCGCCGCGGGCCGCTTCTCTCAGGCCTACGAGCTCCTGCGCCGCGACCTGCCCGTGCCCGGGGTGTGCGGCCGGGTCTGCTACCATCCCTGCGAGGATGAGTGCGTCCGCGCCAAGGTGGACGAGCCCGTGGCCATCTGCGCCCTGAAGCGCTTCGCGGCCGATTGGGCCCGGGAGCACCCGAGGCCCGTCTTGCCCCTCCCCGTCACCAGGAAGGAGAAGGTCGCGGTCGTAGGTTCAGGACCCGCGGGCCTGGCGTGCGCCAACGAGCTCTCCCACCGCGGCTACGCCGTCGCCGTGTTCGAAGCGACCGAGAAAGCCGGGGGCCTCTTGCGCTGGGGCATCCCGCCCTACCGCCTCCCAGACGACGTGCTCGACTACGAGCTCGACGGTCTGACGCGGCAGGGGGTCACGATCAAGACCGGGACGCGCATCAACAGCGTCGACGAGCTCTTGGGCCACGGGTTCCAAGCGGTGTTCCTGGCTCCGGGAGCGCTCAAGGCCTCCGGCGCGGGAGTCCCGGGAGAAGACCTCGCGGGCGTGACCGGCATGCTTGATTTCCTCCGGAAGGCCAAAGCCGGGACGCTGACCAAGCTGGAGGGCGCCGTGGCCGTCATCGGCGGCGGCAACTCCGCCCTGGACTCGGCCAGGGTCGCGCGCCGCCTGGGCGCCGACGCCGTGCGCATCCTCTACCGCAGGGCCCGCGAGCAGATGCCGGCGCATGATTTCGAGGTCGCGGCTGCCGGGCTCGAGGACGTCGAATTCCATTTCCTCGCGGCCCCGGTCTCGTTCGAAGGCTCCGGCCTGGCGCAAGGGCGCCAGGTCCCCGGAGGCGCAAGCCCTTCTCCGCTCGCCGGAGGGGGCGGTCGGGTGAGCACCGTCAAGCTCATCCGCATGAAGCTGGGCGAGCCGGACGCCTCGGGCCGGGCCAGGCCGGTCCCGGTGCCCGGCTCGCAGTTCGAGGTCAAGGCCGACCACGTCATCCTGGCCATCGGCCAGCAGGCCGATTTCGGCGGCCTCGAGCGCGGCCTGGGCTTGACGAAATGGGGCACGCTCCAGGCCGACCCGGTGACCCAGCAGACCGGGAAGCCCGGCGTCTTCGCCGGCGGTGACGCCGTCACCGGCGCGGACACGGTGGTCTCGGCCTTCGGCGCGGGCAAGCGCGCGGCCGAGTCCATCCACCGCTTCCTGCGGGGCATGGACCTCTCAGCAGGCCGCAAGGACCCCAGGAGACCATCCCCGGCGGTCTCTCTTGCGGGAGTGGAGAAAGCCCCCCGCCGGAACCCCGCGGAGTTGCCCGCGCCGGAGCGTCAAGGGAACTCGCGGGAGGTCGTGGCAGGCCTGACCGAGGAGGCGGCCCGCGCAGAGGCCGGACGGTGCCTCGGCTGCGGGTCTCTGGGCGAATGCCTGCCTGGCGCCGGCATGCTGGGAGACAGCTCCATCCTCGACGCGGCGCGGATGGTGGTCGTGGAGGTCGAATCCGAGATTGCGGCCCAGGTCGGCGGCATCCGGGTCCAGCCCGAGGCCGTGACCCGGCCCGTTGCGACCGTCCTGCCGCCCGACAAGGATGACGACGTCATCCTCTGCCGCTGCGAGCGGGTCACCAAGGGCCAAGTCCGGCGGCTCATCCGCGCCCCCGGCCGGCAACGCCTTTCCCAAGGCCAGCCGGGGCGCTCGGCCTCTGGCCTCGACCGCGCCGGCGTGACCGATTTGAACCAGCTCAAAGCCTTGCTCCATATCGGCATGGGAGCCTGCGGCGGCACGACCTGCGGCTCCCTGCTGCTGGCCATGTTCCGTCAGGAGGGAGTCCCCCGCGACCGCGTCACCCCATTCGTCCAGAGGCCTCTGGCCGCGGAGGTGCCCTTGGGGCTCTTCGCGGGCTGCGGGGGCGGAGGCGGCGTGAAGGACGCCGAGGAGGCCTCCCGATGAGCGGTAAGACCTACGACCTCGTGATCATCGGCGCCGGGTCCCTAGGCGTGCCCACGGCGCTCTTCGCCCGCAGAGCGGGCTTGAAGACCCTGGTGCTCGACCGGCTGGCCTCGGCCGGCCAGGGCGAGAACAAGGCCGCCATCGGCGGCATCCGGGCCACCCACTCTGACCCTGCCAAGATCCTCATCTGCCTGCGCTCCCTCAAGGTCTTCCGCGAATGGCAGGCGGATGAGGGAGACGACATCGGCTGGCGTCAGGGCGGATACCTATTCCCGGTCTACCGGGAGGCTGACGAAGGCGCCCTGCGCGGCCTTTTTCCGGTCCAACATGCCCACGGCCTTAAGATCGATTGGATCGGCCCCGAGGCGGTCAAGAAGCTGGTCCCGGGCATCCGCGACGCCGACCTGAGGGGCGGCGCCTATTCGCCCGAGGACGGCAACCTCTCTCCCCTCATGGCCGTCAACGCCTTCTACTTCGCGGCTGTCAAAGCGGGCGCTGAGTTCCATTTCAGGGAGGCGGTCCAGAGGATCGAGACGGAGAAAGGCCGGGTCAGCCGGGTCGTCACCGACCAAGGCTCGTACGCGGCCAGGTTCGTGCTGAACGCCGCCGGCGCAGCCGCGGCCGAGGTCGGCCGCATGGTAGGGCTGGACCTCCCGGTCCACCCCGATTCCCACGAGGCCGGCATCACCGAGCCGGTCGAGCGCTTCTTCGAGCCCTTGGTCGTGGACCTTCGCGCCACGCCCGGGGCGAAGAACTGCTATTTCTACCAGAACTCCATCAACCGCATCGTGTTCTGCCTGACCCCTGACCCGCTCTACCCGGGCACCGACCATCGGTCGCATTCGAGCTTCCTGCCCGTCGTGTCCCGCAAGATCGTGGACCTCCTGCCGCGCATGGCGGGCATCCGGGTCCGCCGCGTCTGGCGCGGCTGCTACCCCCAGACCCCGGACGGCAGCCCCGTGGTCGGCGAAGCTCCGGATGCCCGCGGCTGCTACTTCGGCGCGGGGCTCTGCGGCCAGGGCCTGATGCTCGGCCCCGGCCTGGCCGAGGACCTGGTGAGCCTCATGACCAAGGGGAAGCCCGTCACCGAAGGCGCAGCCTGGGCCTTGCTCCGGCTCGACCGCGATTTCGGCAAGGTCGAGGCGCTCAAGTAGTCAGAGTTCTCCCTTGATGCCGTTCCAGAAGAGGAGCTGGAGCATGTCCGGCGGGTTCTTGGGATTGTGGAACTCCTCGGCAGCCTCCTGGGTGATGAACTCGCATTTCCGCAGGTCCTCCCCGATGATGCGGGAGGCCAGTTCGGAGCCGAGGGCCTCGCTCTCGAACTGGATCACGGTCTCGCTGTTGAGGTTCTCGCTGCGCAGGTCCAGGTTGTAGGACCCGCCGATGACGAACCGCCGGTCCGCCACGGCGAACTTGGCGTGCAGGGTCCCCTCGCCGAACTTGTGCCCGTTCCACTCGGCGATGGCCAGGCGCCCGCCGTTCTCGATGGCGGCCGGGTCGGCGTTCACGGCCAGAAGTTCCTTGTAGACGTAGCGCGAGGCGTAGGCCATCTGCGGGAGGTCGTTCGTCGCGGCCGAGTTGGTGATGACGGTGACGTTGGCGCCCTGGCGTGCCGCATCTTTGAGGCCCTCCAGGATCCTCTCGCCTGGGATGAAGTAGGCGTTGACGACCAGGAGCTCCTGCCGGGCCGAGGCGAAGAGGTCCTCGTAGGCCTGGAGGATGTAGCTTTCCTCATACCTCGGCCGGCTCTGGAGGAACCTGACCTTGGCCGGGGCCGTGGGGAACCGCCGTTGGCCCGCCCGGGCCTGGATATCCTGGACCTTGGCGAGCGCGGCGGCGTTCGTCGGGAACTTGATGCCCAGCCTCTCGACCGTGGCGTCGAAGTGCTTGCGCCACAGCTTCCAAGCCTTGTCCGTGTTCAGGAGCCAGGGCCTTGAATTCTTGATCGCCTTCTGGTCCGCGTAGTTGCGGTCGAAGGCCGCGGCAACGTCGGAGACGACCGCGCCCTTCACGATGAAGTCCTGGTCGCGCCACCGGTACGCCGCGTCGGGCCGGGTGCGGAAGTACTCGTTGGCGATGTTCATCCCCCCCACGATGGCCACGGCCTCGGCCGGCTCCTCGGCGTCGATGATCCACATCTTGTCGTGGAACCGCTTGCACGGCTGCTTGGGGTCGCGGAAGGAGATCTCGTTCATCCACTGCAGGAGCAGGGCCTCGTAGCCTTCCACCTCGATGCCGCTCTCCTTGAGGTCGAAATACATCATCTGGGTGGCCAGGTCCATGGCGCCCTTCGAGGTCAGGATGTTGGAGAAGGCGTCCACGATGACCCGGACGTCGAGCCCGGCCTTCTTCTTCTCCTTGAGGATCCTCATGATGGCGCGGCCGGACTCGTCGCCGGTGAAGATGAGGGCCTGGATGCGCACCGAGCGCTTCGCGTTCATCAGGGTCTGGAGCCGAGCCTCGAGGGAGTCCTCGCCCGTGCTCAGTATCCCGATCTCGGCCTCCCCGGCCTCGCGGATGGGGAAGAGGCCGCTCAAGCCCACCTCCGGGACCGGGCTGCCCGCGAGCCTGCCCCTCCAGAAAGCGGGGCTCCAGGGCTTGGGCCTGCCCATGTCCAGGATGGCGGGCGGGGGCCGGAGTTCCGGGGCGCCGGCGAGGCCGTAGAGGGCCTCATGCATGCTCTTGACCTTGAGGCGGATGGCTTCCGACGGCGGGATGGAGGCCGCGACAGGGGTCTGGCCGCGGCACGGCATGGCCGCCGAACAGACAAAAGCCAGGGACGCGAGGAATGCGGTTCGCTTCTTCATGGAGACATATTACGATGGTTGCGGCCGGATGGGGATGAGACGAAAGTCCCAACCTCGGACGGGCAATGGGCCCATGCCGCCGGGTCGTCCGGAGAGCCCCTCGGCTAGGAGGCGCAAGGCGTGGAACCCCACGGCGTCGTCGCCCAGGGTGGCCACGATGAGGTTGGCCTTCCGGATGAGGCCCCGCTCGTCGGTCTCGTAGTGGTGGATGAGCGTGCCGCGGGGAGCCTCGACCACGCCGACGCCCCGGGTCGGGGTCTGGGTCGGGATGGCGCGGATGTCCTTGCCCGTGATGTCCGGGTCGTTGAGGAGTTCCACGACGCGCTCCGCGGCCTGCAGCATCGGACATTCCGTTTATACCGAAAGGGGGTATGCACTTAGCCCCACTTAATGGTAATGTCGTCGGGTTATGGGTAGTGCGCGAGCCGGTGGCGAGGTCGGGGATTATCCGCGGAACATGATCGAGTTCGATCGCCGGTTCGCTTCGGAGGAGGCGTGCGTC
>JACQWX010000026.1 GCA_016209035.1 Elusimicrobiota bacterium
CACCGGACGAGAAGCAGCGGCAAGCCTACGAACTTATGGAGAACATCGAAGTGTAGACAGTAACGGCGAAGTCGACTTTTGGCAGATCTTCTGAAATTATCAGGAAATCTCTTGAAAGTCGGCGGGGAACTTCAGTCTAATCCTATAGGAACCGTGCGTAAAGCGCGGGACAGCGATCGAACGCGAAGGCCGTATGCATTCCTTCTCGCCTTCGCTTCGCTCGCTCTTCTGAGCATTCCTGCCGCTGCCCTGAAAGTCACCGCTGGAACCTTCCACACCTGCGCGCTCCTCGATGACGGCACGGTCAAGTGCTGGGGAGACAACTCGTACGGCCAACTGGGCCTCGGTGACACCTCCAATCGGGGCGACGGGCCGGGAGAGATGGGCGCCAGCCTGCCCAGCGTCTCGCTGGGCGCGGGGCGCACCGCCAGTGCCATCGCCGCTGGAACTTACCACACCTGCGCGCTTCTCGACAACGCCACGGTCAAGTGCTGGGGGCGCAATGACTACGGCCAGTTGGGGCTCGGAGACAATTCCACGCGCGGCGACGGGCCGGGAGAGATGGGCGACAACTTGCCTCCGGTCTCCCTCGGGACAGGACGCACGGCTGCGGCTATTGCCACTGGCAGCGAACATACCTGCGCCCTCCTCGACAACGGCGCGGTCAAGTGCTGGGGACGGAACGGGGTCGGCCAGCTGGGCCTCGGCGACACCTCCAGCCGCGGCGGCGGGCCGGGCGAGATGGGCGACAACTTGCCTCCGGTCTCCCTCGGAACGGGACGCACAGCCATGGCTATTGCCGCCGGATACACTCACACCTGCGCCTTGCTGGACAACGGCGCGGTCAAGTGCTGGGGATATAACGGGAACGGTCAACTGGGCCTCGGCGATACTTCCTGGCGCGGCGACGGGCCGGGCGAGATGGGCGACAGTCTGCCCGCGGTCTCCCTGGGAACGGGACGCACCGCACTGGCTATCGCCGCAGGAGGGGGCCATACCTGCGCTCTTCTCGACAACGACGCGGTCAAGTGCTGGGGACAAAACGAGTACGGCCAGCTGGGGCTTGGCGACACTTCCTGGCGCGGCGACGGGCCGGGCGAGATGGGCGACAATTTGCCGGCTGTTTCCCTTGGAGCGGGACGCACAGCCAGTGTCGTCGTCGCTGGAGCTTACCACGCCTGCGCCCTTCTCGACAACGGCGCGGTCAAGTGCTGGGGGCGCAACGACGGCGGCGAGTTGGGGCTCGGAGACACTTCTCACCGCGGCGACGGGCCCGGGGAGATGGGGGACAGCTTGCCCGCGGTCTCTCTCGGGACGGGACGCACGGCAGTCGCCATCGCCGGAGGGTGGTACCACACCTGCGCGCTGCTGGACAACGGCACGGTCAAGTGTTGGGGATACAACGACTACGGCCAGTTGGGCCTCGGCGACACTTCCAGGCGCGGCGATGGGCCGGGTGAAATGGGCGACGCCCTGCCCGCAGTCGACCTGGGAGGAGCTTCCTCCTATTCTTTGACGGTCACGAAGGCCGGGGTCGGGGCTGGGAGCGTGACCAGCAGCCCCTTGGGGATCGCTTGCGGAGCGATCTGCTCGGCCGATTTCAATTCAGGCACGGTCGTGACCCTGACGGCGAGTCCGAACAGCGGTTACGTTTTCGGGGGCTGGAGCGGGGAGGGCTGCTCCGGGACCGGCGCGTGCGTCGTGACGATGGATGCCGCGAGGTCGGTCACCGCGACATTCGGCGTCGTCCCCCGTGCGGGGTGGGGGCAGGGCGGGTACGACCTGGCCAACACCTACTGGAACCCCGAGCCATCCGCCGCGGCGGCCGCGCCCGCGACCGTGGGGCTCATCGAGCGATGGTCGTTTGCGACCACGGCGCAGATCCTCACCGGCGACGTCGACAACGACGGATTCCAGGAAGTCCTGCTCTTCCCGACGGACGTCTCCACGAACACCTTCAGGCTCTTGGACCGATTCGGCCATGAGCTGTGGATGAAGAACGTCACCACGGAGCTCGGGCTCTCCTCGGACCCCGGTTTTGTGGCGGCGTCCCTTTCGGACATGGAGGGCGATTCCGGCCTGGAGGTCATGGTCGGGGGCGCCAACGGAACGGAGGCCGTCTCGCAATTGGGCCAGGCGCGGGCCTACAGCGGGGCCGGGACCCTGTTGAAGAGCTTCGACACCGGCGTCGATGTGTGGAACGTCTCCGGGCTCAGGGCGTTCAAAGAGGGCGGCGAGCCCAAGCTCGTGGCGCAATACTACGACGGTTTCCCTTCCGTGAGCCGGGGCGTCCAGAAATGGGACTATGGGTCGCAGACCGCGAACTGGGCCTACACCTTCCCGCTGCAAGGGGCCTCGCTTGCGGTCGCGGACTTCAACTCGGCGAATCCCGGCGCCGACATCGCCATCGGCGGCTTCGCTCCGTCCAACGGCATGTCGGCCAACGGCTACAGCGACAACACGACTTACGCGGCGGCCATCAGCAGTGATGGGGCCAACATCTGGGGCGACGGAAAGATCCTGGTCGGGCCGAAGGGGACCAGCTTGGTCAGCGCCGCCAGCCTCGGCGTGAACTCGAGCACCCAGATCGTGTCGGCCGTTCTCGATTTCATGACGGCGACCACCACGCTGAGAGTGGACAACGGCGACGGGAGCTTTTTGCGCCGCGTCGGCATCGGCGCGGGCTGGGCCGTCAGCCACGCGGTGGGCGACGTCACTTACGACGCGGATCTAGAGGTCGTCATGGGCTTCAACGACGGGAAGATCATCGTCTACGACATGCGCGACATCCTCTACTCCTTCCCGTTCCCCGGCGCGACCGACATGTGGGTCGCCTTGGGCGACGTGACCGGGGACAGCAGGGCGGAGATCGTCGCGGCCTACGGCTCCACGGTCACGGTGTTCGCCTGCAGCTTCCCCATCTGCGGCAGCCTGACCGGGTTGTGGTCGAGGACCTTTCCGGATCCCGTGAACGGCTATCTGGCCATATCCGATATCATCCCCGGAGGCTCCAACGAGATCCTGGTGGGGACCAAGGGGCGGGTCCACGCGCTTTCCATCGACCCCGCGTTCCCGCGGACCTGCGCGACAGGCAGGGACGTGAAGAAAGACGGCACCCACGACTACGCCACCATCCAGGCCGCGGTCGACGCCCTGCCGCGGGCCCTCCCGGGGGATGCCTGCGTCGTGGTCCGGGACACCGAGACCTACAGCGAGCAGGTGACGGTCGAGGGGTTCACGAACAACGGATACCAGGTGAGGATCATGTCGGACCCGAGCTTCATCAGCTCCGCGCCCGTGGTGAGCCCTCCGGCGGCCTCGACCGGGGCCTTCGTCGTCCGCAACGCCAGCGTCGCCATCGCGGGCTTCACCGTCCGGGGGACCAACGCCATGCCTTACGGCGTGCTCGCGTCCTCCGCCTACGTCATCATCAGCAGCGTCAACGTGGACAGCGCGGGGAAGATCGGAACGGCCGGCATCGCCATCTCGAGTTGGAGCGCGGTCTCGGCTTCCAGCGTCACGGTCCAGGCGGCCGACGGGCTCTACCTGACGGGGATGAGGAGCGTCGTGTCGTTCAGCACCGCGACGAACGCGAGCTCGGCGGGCCATCGCGCCCTGCGTCTCGATGACGCCTCGTCCAACACGATCACCCATTGCCTTGCCGCGAACTCGGACGGCCCGGCCGCCGGGCTGGACCGGTCGGGCTACAACAGCATCAGCCTGAGCACCATCTCGGCCGTCAACGGCCCCGGGCTGTCTCTGTGGCGGGCGTCGTCCAACACCGTCGCCGGCTCCTACATCCAGGGATCGTCGGCCGCGGTCATCGCCGGCTCGACCGGGACCGTGGTCGACATGTGCGTGCTGGCCGCGGCTCAGCCTGGGGGCGACGGGCTTTCTCTCGGAGGAGGCAGCGTGAACCTTTCCTTGTCGAGCGCCATCGTCATCGGCGGGGCGCAGGGGGCGGGGATCCGGCTGGAGGCGGGCAACGCGGGAGTGATCGACCTCTCCTCCATCGCCGTCGCCGGCTCCAAGCGGGGCTTGGAGATCGGCCAGCAGGCGGGGAGGGTGTCGGTGGCGACCATGAGCTTCTCTGGCATGGCCGCCGCCGCCACGGCGGTCCGCTTCCTGGGCGGCGTGGTCGTATCCACCCTGGCCCACCTGTCGTTCGACGACCAGAACATCGCGGTCAACGTGGACGGCGGCCTCCTGGCCGCCGGGGCGAGGATCTCGGTCTGCGACGGCTCCGGCGAGAAAGCCGGCTCCCTTTTCGAGGCGGATCCGAAGGATGTAGTGGATTGGTACGTCGATTGCGTGTCGGCCTCGCGCCCGACCTTCGCGCTCACGGTGGTGAAGACCGGGCCTGGGGCCGTCTTCAGCAGCCCGTCCGGTATCGTCTGCGGCGACTCCTGCACCGCGGAGTACTCTGATGGGACGGTGGTGGCGCTCGCGGCCCAGCGGCCCGTGACCGCGGAGTTCGGCGGCTGGCAGGGAGCCGGGTGCGCCGGGACCGGGGCTTGCGTCGTGGTCATGCGCTCGCCCATGGCCGTGGTCGCCGCCTTCAACCAGGCGGCCGGAGCCGTGACGAATCATCCGAATCCTTTCGGCCATCGGGGGACGAGATTCGCGTATCTCCTGCCGCAGGGCGCCGACGTGACGATCAAGCTCTTCTCCCTGACGGGGAAGCTCGTCAGGTTCCTCGCCGATCCCGCGAAACGCGCGGGGTACAACGAGACGCTTTGGGACGGGAAGGACATGGACGGGCATGAGGTCGCGCGGGGCGTCTATCACTATCAGTTCAGGGTGATCCGGGGCGCGTCGGAGTCGGTCGTGACGGGAGCATGCGCGAAGGCAGAGTGAGCGGCGGTCGCAGCACTAAAGTCCCCAGGCCCCGCTGCGGGGTCCTGGGCGCGTCGCTGCTCTGGGCGCTGGGGTCGTGGGCGTCGGCGGCCGGGACCACGGCGGGCGCCGTCCTGGGGTTCGACAACGGCGCCAGGGGCATCGCGATGGGCGGCGCCTACGCCGCCCTGGCGCGCGACGTCTCCGGCGGGCTCCACTGGAACCCGGGCGGCCTGGGGTTCCTCGAGGGCTACGAGTTCGAGGCGTCCTATGCCTCTCTCTACGCCGGCATGAACCACGGCTATCTGGGCGGGGGGCGCGGATTCGGGAGATGGGGAGGCCTGGCCGTCGGGATGTCCCACCTGGACGCGGGCCCCCAGTTGGAGACGCGCAGCGACCCCGCGGGCGGCTACACGATGACGGGCTCGTTTCGGCCGTGGGCCAGGGTCGTGTCGGCGGGCTACGGGTGGTCGGCGTCCTCTCCGGAAGGCGGGCTCGGCGTCGGCGCCGTCGCGAAAACGGTCGAGGAATCCATCCTGAACGACAAGAACGCGGCCGCGGGTTTCGACATCGGGGTCATGGTGCGGCAGCTCGGCGGCCTGGTCTCGCTGGGCGTCGCCGTGCAGAACATGGGCTCGAGATACGGGCTCGGGGGCTACCGGCTGCCCCAATCCCTGCGCACGGGAGTCGGCGCGGAATGGCGGGGTTGGGCGGGAGTCCTCGACCTCGTCGTCTCCAGGGGGGAGGCGGTGAGCATGCGCGCCGGGATGGAGTACCTCATCTTGAGGACGCTGGCCCTCCGGGCCGGGTTCGATTCCTCGTTGGCGTCCGACCTCGGCAAGTTCTCCGGACTGCAGGGCGGGCTCTCCGCCGGCATGGGCATGAGGGTGCGGGACTATCGTTTCGACTACGCCTTCACTTCCGCAGGCGGGTTGGGAGCGACGCATCGGTTCACCCTCGGGGTCCGATGGGGCCCACCGGCGGGGCGCGGCCAGCCCGAGGCGCGGCCCAAGCCGGTCAGCCGTCCTGCGCTACCGGCCGAGCGGCGGCGGATGGAGCTGGAGCTGCCCAGCGCTCCGGGGCTTGAGGCCGAGTCCTCCGGGCCGGAGGCCGGAGCCCTGCCGCCGCTCGAGCCGTCCGTCCCTGAGCCGGTGGCCGCGCCGGAGGCGCGGCCGACGAAGGCGCCGCCGTCTCCCGCGGCGCGGCCGAAACCCAGGCCCTACGCCGGCGCCGCCGGGTCGGCGGCCGCAGCCAGGGCGCTGCTGGAGAGCCTGGCCGCCTCGCCGCGAGGCTCGACGCGGCGGGAAGAGGTCCTCGGGCTCCTCCTCGCCAAAGCGGCGGATCTCCGGCCTCTGCGCAGAGAAGCGGTCGTAGCCGTCAATGCCGCGCTGGAAGATGAGCTCGGCTCATCCGTGGGGACGAATGCCAACAGGCTCCTGGCGATCAGGCTGATCGGCGCCATCGGGGATCCGGAGACCGGCCCCCTGGTCCAGAGCTGCCTCTTCAACCCAGACGCCGAAGTGGCCGCCGAGGCGGCCCAGGCGCTCGCGGCCACGGGCGCCAAGGCATCGCTGGAAGCCCTTGAGAACGTGGTGAGGCAGTTGGGCGACGACCCGAGGTTCTCGACGGCGAAAGGCAAGGCCCTCGCGCCCAAGATGAGGGCCGCCCTGAACGCCCTCAGGTCGGCGCCCTAGGGCTTCGGCCGTCGGAAGGTCCCACCCGCCGGTAGGCCCATTTCCGGGCCCGGCCAGGCCCTTTCGGTTCATGCGGCCGGGCTGCGCCGGGTGCTATCATGCTTCCCGGCCTTCGGGGCATGCCGTCCATTGGAGCCCTGGGCCGAGGAGGCTTGTCATGGCGCGCGGTCCAGCGACCTTCTTGCGTTCCACGCTTTCTCTCGCGATCGTCATTCTGTCTCCGGGCTTCGGCGCCTTCGAGGCGGCGGCCCAGACCGTCTCCATGCCGGTGCGCGCTCCCGGAGCCGCTGCGGCGCCCGGGATGGCCGTCGTGGGCGCGCGCTCCTCTCATGTCGGTATCCCGGTCCAGCTTCCCGTCGTGTCCTTGAGCCTCTCCTTCACGCTCTCGCCCGGGCTCATGGCCGCTCCCGCTGTCGTGATGCCCGGTCCGGTCGAGGTCCCGTCCCCGGCGGAGGGGGGTCTTCTCTCCGTGGAGGGACTCGCGGCCTCCCCGCAGGCCGTCTTCGTCGAATCGGAGAGGGCCGTGACCGCGGTCGTTCCAGCCCGCGCCGCGCCCGGGTCCGACATCCAGGGCGCCACCGAGGCCGAGCAGGCCGCCGGGAGCCTGGGCCTCCTGAATGACGCCGCTCCCGCGCCGGCCGACGAGAAGGGCGCCGTCGAGCTTTCCGGATGGGAGCTCGAGCGCCTCTTCGATGGCAAGGGCCGCGGCCTGCCCGCGCCCGGCGTTTCTGGCGCGGGCGTGCCGCTTCGATCCGAACGGGAAGGCGGCCGCGCCATGCCCGACCCGGGCCAGGAGGCCGTGCCGACCGAGTCGGAACCGATGCTGAGCCTCGCGCCCGAAAGGGCCAAGCCGGAACTGGCCGAGCCGTCGAAGCCCGCGGTCGCCGCTCCGAGCGCGGTCCATGCCGCCAAGCCGCAAGGCTTGTCGAACGGCGTCGTCGCGGTGTTCGGAGCCGCGCTCCTGCTCGGCGTGCCCGCCATCATGGCGGCCGCGGGCGCCTCGCTCCCCTTCTTGGCCGCGGTCCATCCGATCGCGACCGCTTTTGCCGCCGCTGTCGGCGGCCTCTACGGGCTGGTGACCAGCCTGCGCAAGGACGGGGAGGCCCCGAGCATCGGCCAGGTCGTGGCCGCGGTCGTGCGCTACGGCGTCCTGGGCGGGGCCGGGATGTATTTCATCCTGGACCTCTCGCAGGCGCTCTTCCTCGGCAAGCTCGCCGCCGGCATCAGCCCGCTGCCGGCCGCCTTGGCCACGGCCGCCTTGGGGCAGAGCGCCTTCCAAGGCAAGTTCGCGGACCCCGAGACCTCCTCCGCGGACCGCGTCATGGCCGTGTTCCCGGCCGTGGCGGCGGCTCTGGGCTTGGGTCTCGGGGTCAAAGTCCCGGCCCAGCTCCTGATGACGCTGGCCGTCAACGCCATGGCCGCGACGGGCGTGGCCGCGGCCTTGTTCGCCGCCCTCTACAGGCCCGGCAAGTCGCCGGCAGGCGGGCCCGCCTCCATGGCGCGGGGCTACGTGCTGCAGGCCTTGATGAGCGGCTTGGCCCTCTCGGTCGCGAGCCCCTACCTGTGGGTCCCGTTCATGGCCCTGGCGGCCTGGGGCCTCTGGGACGTGCTCTCCGCCACGGCCCGCGAGTTCCTGTCGCGCCTGCGGCCGTCGGTTTAGGGGCCGAAATCGCGGGTCGGCCGGTGGCGGTAGGCGGCCTTGAGGAAGGCCATCCAGATGGGAGCCGCGACGTTGCCCCCGGTGCGGCCGTAGCCCAGCGGGCGGCGCATGTCGTCGTAGCCTACCCAGACGCTGGCCGCGATGTCGGGGGTGGCGCCGGCGAACCAGGCGTCGCGGTAGTCGTTGGTCGTGCCGGTCTTGCCGATGGCGGGCATGGAGAAGCCCGAGGCCGCCGCCGCGGCGTGGGCAGTCCCTCCCGGGAGGAAGACGCCGCGCATCATCTCCCGCATGGAGGCGGTGGTGGCCTCGGCCAGGATCCTGCGCGGCGCCGCCGGCGGCCCGCCCGCGCGCAGCACGGCGCCGCTGCGGTCCTCGATCGCCGAGATGAAGTAGGGCTCGACGGCCATGCCGTCGTTGGCGAAAGGCGCGTAGGCCCGCGCCTGCGCCAGGGGCGAGAGGTCCACGGTCCCGAGGGCCAGCGAGAGGTTGCGCGGGAACTTGGCCGCCGGCACGCCGGTGGCGTCGCTCAAGAGCCGCATCACCCGGTCGATGTCCTGCGCCTTGAGGAGCTGGATGGCCACGGAGTTGAGGGACTTGGCCAATGCCTCCCTCAGGGTGACCTGGCCGAAGTACTTGTTGCCGTAGTTGGCCGGCTCCCACTTCCTGCCGGCCGAAAGCGTGAAGGAAAGGGGCTTGTCGTCGAAGACGTCGTCGGGCTTGGCTAGGCCGGATTCGAGCGCCTGGGCGAAGATGAAGGGCTTGACCGAGGAGCCGATCGGCCGGCTGGAGTCCGTGGCCCGGATGAGCTGGTCGCTGAAGGCGAAGCCCTTGCCGCCCACCAGGGCGAGCAAGGCGCCGTCCGACGGCCGCAGGGCCACCAGGGCGCCTTGCACCGGCGGCTGCGCGGACGGGGAGGCGGACTTGGCGACGGCCTCCTCGTTCCTCAAGCCCGCCGCCAGGGCGGCTTGGGCGGCAAGCTGCATCTCCAGGTCGAAGGTGGTCTTGACCCGCAGGCCGCCCTTCATGACGCGCTCCCTCGAGAACTGCTTCTCGAGGCCGCGGCGGACGTGCTCGACCAGATACGGCGCCTTGTTGACGTTCATCCTCCAGAAGGAGGTCTCAGGGTTCCTGAGCCGCGCCTCCATGTCCTTCCAGAAATCCTCCGCCACGCGCTCGGCGGTCGTGACCGGCACGAAGCCGAGCTTGACCATCCTGGAGAGCACGGTCCGCAGGCGCGCGGCCGAGAGTTCCTGGTTCACGAACGGCGAGTAGCGGGAGGGGTTGGGGATGAGGGCCACGAGAAGGGCGCTTTCGGCCAGGTCCAGGTCGCGGGCGGATTTGCCGAAGTAGAACCGGGCCGCGGATTCGACCCCGAAGCAGCCGTGGCCGAAGTAGGCGAAGTCCAGGTACATGAGGAGGATCTGGTCCTTGGTGAACTTGGACTCGAGCGACCTTGCGCAGAAGGCTTCGAAGATCTTCCTGCCGTAGGTCTTCTTGCGAGTGGTGAACATGACCTTGGCGAGCTGCTGGGTCAAAGTCGAGCCCCCCTGCCGGACGCCGAGGCTGCGCAGGTTCACCAGCATGGCGCGGCCGATGGCGCGGTAGTTGAGGCCCTGGTGCTCGTAGAAGGCGCCGTCCTCCCCCGCGACCAGGGCCTTCTTGAGGAAGCTCGGCAGGTCGGAGGGGTCACGGGCGTAGAGACCCTTCTCGCTGGAGAACTCGCCGATCAGCCGGCCGCCGCGGTCGAGGATCCTGGTGGGCTCGGCCGAGAGCGCGAGCTTGGAGGCCATGTACGGGACCTCGAAGAGCTCGTCGTCCTCGAGCAGGTACTCCTCGCGTCCCGGGTTGGTGATCGTGAGCCAATACTGGTCCATCTTGGCCGTGATGGAGCGCTCGAGCCGAAGATACGAGACCCAGGCGGTTGAGAACAAGGCGAGCGGCCCGAGGAGGGCGAGGCCGGCGGCGACAAGGAGCCAGCGGATCGGACGCCGACCGTCCGGCCGTGGCATCAGAGGTTCAGGTAGAGGCGCTCGAAGATGACGACCTCCATGGCCGTGCCGACGCAGGCGAACAGGAACATCTTGAAGGGCAGGCTCGTCGCCATCAGGCCCCTTTGATCCGGAAGGACTTCAGGAACCGCACGAAGACGTCGCGCAGGTCCACGTAGACCTCTTCGGAC
>JACQWX010000096.1 GCA_016209035.1 Elusimicrobiota bacterium
TCCGGTCAGGAGCGCGCTCTGAGGCGCGGCAAGCTGCGCCATGACGATCCGTGGAGCGCCCGCCGCGGTGGTCGACCACACCGGACCGACCTTGGGCACGCCGTTGACCACCCAGGAACGGGGAGCGCCGATGTTGCCCAGGGGACCGTAGACCGCCAGGCCCTTGCCGGTCTGGAGCCCGAAGTTGGTGAACGCGGACGCCCCTCCCCAGAATGCCTTCTCGTACCAGGCATCCGAGTTGACGGCCTCCCGCGCCATGACGTTGGGCGCCTCGAACACGTAGTGGCCGCGGTGTTCCCTCTCCATCTCCACGATCTCTTCATCGGTCATGCCCAGCGCCCTCCAGCTCGCGACCAGGGGGTTCATGATCGCGTTGGAGACGACCGACTCTTTCAGATTCGCCTTGAAGGCCCGCCGGAAGACGCGTTCCTGTTCGAGGTGCTTGCGGTACTCCCGCGCCACGCCCGGATCGCCTGACCCCTCGAGGGCGAGCCCCACCGCGTCCTCCACCGCGCTGGCCGTGAAATCATGCGCCTCCGCGGCCGCGTACATCACGGCGCCGATGGCTACCCCGGCGAACGCGACGATGGTCTCCCCGGCCTTGTCCACCGAGTCCCATACGGTCTTGAAGACAGTCGGGCCCGCGAAGGTCTGCTCCCAGTCCCCGATGACGAGGTCGCCCTCCCTCTCGAACTTCCCGTCCTTGTCGAAGACGCACTGCACGAAGTCCAGCCTTTCGAATTGCCTGGCTCCCAGGAGGTTGTTCAGGGTCGAGCCCCAGTCGGTCCCGAAAACGTAGTTGTCCACGCTCACGCGCCATTTCGGCAGATACAGCTCCGTGGGGCTCACGATGTGCCGCAGCGGGATGCTCCCCTTCCTGCCGTCCCCTCCCATGCCGTACACGGTCAGTCCTCTCGGCACGGACTTCCCCTTGTTGTGCTTGCCGGCCCCCCATGGATTCGAGCCGTAGCCGGCGAACTCATGGTACGAGGCGTAGAACCGGTGTACCGGCCTGCGCTCCTTGTCCACGAAGGTGATGAGGTAGGGGGTCTTGCCCTGGTCCTGGGCATTGAGGATCACGACCGGGTCGAGCCCCGCCTGGTCCGACTGGTCCACCACGTCGTTGAGCAGGGCGACGAGGGCCTGGGGATTGCCGGCCACATCCGAGCCGCCCCAGAACCCGATCGCGATCACCCGGGGCTGGTAGCGCTTGTAGGCCTCGTAGACCCGGTCCACGAAGCCGCTGAGGACCTCCAAGCGGACCGAGCGCGGCAGCCCCTTCAAGGGGCCGATCTCGATCTGGAAAGTGATCGGCCGCTCGGGCTTGTCGATGTCGGTTTGGATCTCGTAGAGGCCGGGGCCGATGAGGGTCGGCATCGAGCCTTTGCCGGGGTCCTCGGGGTCCGCGTCCTCCCACTCCACGTCTCCTACCAACAGAGTCTTCTGGATATTGGTCTCGCGGTTCGTGACCCGGTTCACCCAGCGCGGGGCGTACTCCTGCAGCGCGTCTACGATGCGCTCGATCTGCGCCGCGTTGGCAGGGTCCGCGGCGCTGAGGTACTCCCCGGTCTCGGGGTCGAAGATCCACTCCGTGGGCTTGACCCGCGCCAAGAACCACTCGTTGCCCTTGAGCACCTTCCCCTCGGAGTCCAGCGTAGCGGTCTCCAAGGCCGCGACCTGGCCCTGGTCGTCGAAGTAGACTTCCTTTCTCTCGGATTCCTTGCCGGTGGCCGTGTCGATCTCGGAGGTCCGGCGGGCCAGGAGCCTCCTCTCCTTGGAGAAGACCTCGACGATGCGCCTGTAGGGAATCCGGCCGGACTCATGGACCAGGCGGCGCACGCGCTTGATCCTGCCGTCCGGGAGCTCCTCTTCCGTCGGCTCGACCTTCTCGAACTTCTTCTCTCCGCCGTACTTCACCTGGCCCTTGGCCAGCTGCCCGTTTTCGTCGAATTCGCCCTCCTCGGTCACGGCCTGGAACCCGCCGCCCTCCTTGGCCAGGTAGACGTCGCGCTGCTTGATCGCGCCCTTGGGGTCGAGGGTGTAGTTGACCGGGACCGGGACGCCGCCCGGCCCGGCGTCGGAGGTCCAGAAACGGGTCATGACGACCGCGCCCCGCTCGTCCTTGTAGTTCCACTTGGTGGCGTACTCCAGACCGACGAAGGTCCTGCCTCCGATCTCCCGGGTCCTCTTGACGAGCCATTTGGCGTCCTGGTCGAAGTGCGGCAGGGTGTCCGGATGGATGCCGAGCGAACGCGCGTCCAGGCGGGTCCCGTCCGGCAGGAAGGCCAGGTTGTCCTGCATCCAGAGCGTGTACTGGGCGGACATGCCCTTGAGTATGGAGTACTTCTCCATGAACTCGCGATGCGCGTCCCGGAAGGCGGTCAAGGCCTTGACGTCCGGATCCTGGGCCGCCTCCTCCTCGGACATGCCCTCGAATTGGCTCCCCTTGCCCGCGATCTTCTTGATGAGGCCCTCCATCTCCTGGACTTTCTTCGACTGGTCAAGGCAGCGCCTGGTCTCGATCAGCCATTCCTCCCGGGAAAGCGGATCGGCCAGCTTGTCGCCGCGACCGATGAGCTCCTGGACCTCCGGCGGAAGGCTCAGGAATCCCTGCGCATGTTCGCCGTCCCCCCGCCACAACAGGCCCAGGGCGACCTCCACCTGCTCCTGGAGCATCGCGTTGCGGCTCAGACGGGCCTGGCCCTCCGTGGTCAAAGCGTCCCACCAGCTGACTTGGTCCGCCTTGGGGTCGCCGGGCGCCGAATCCTTGTCTTCCATCTTGGGCGGGGGCTTCAATCCCCGCATCAAGGCGTGGACCTGCGAGAGGTTGGGGTCGTTCACGAGCTCATAGAGGTTCTCGTCGAAGCGCTGAACCGAGCCCTCCTGGTAGAGCCACTTTTGATGTCCCGGCGTCGTGCTCTCGCGGGCCCGGTTCATCCCGGCCAGCAGGTCGCGCAGCATCTCCGGATCGGCGCGCGCCAGCTCCGCCATGTCCGCCTGGCTCATGTTGTCGAAGAGGAGCGCCAAGCCCTTGGTCGCGGTCTCGCGGTCCTTGACGTCCTTGCTGCCGACGCCCTTCTCAATCCTGGCCAGCAGGGCCTTCATGGCCGCCATGTCGGCCTTGATGGACTCCGGGCTCCCCTCAAGGGCTCCCTGGAACTTCTTCCAGAGGGCCGTGATCTCGGGCGTCGTAAGCTTGCGCCCCCCCTCGGTGAAAACGAAATCGGGGCTGTCGGCTCCGGCGTGCCAGGCCGCTTTCGCGTCCTGGAAGAGCAGCGGGTGCGTCCCGTCCATGGCCGCGTTGCGCAGCGCCACGAAGTCCGACCAGCGCATGGCCTTGAAGAGCTCGGGGTCCCGGGTGGCCGTGGGGCGGTAGAATTCGGGGACCAGGGCGGGACGCAAGGAGATCAGTTCGGCCAGCAGTTTCGGCGACCCCTGGGCCTTCTTCTCCAGCGCCGCGAGGTCCTGGTCGAGGTCGAGCGAGCGGTGCTCGTCATAGGTGTTTTTCGCCGCCTCGGCCGCGACGCGAGCCTTGAAGGCCGCGGCCTCCTCTTCCAGCGTCGCGGACCAGGCCGGCGGAACGGCGCCCAGACTCAGGAAGACCGCCAAGCCAGCGGCGTAGATTGGACGCAGCCGCGTCGCAATGGTGCGTCGGATGGGTCCGGCAAGGGCTCGGGTCAGGTGAGTCATGGGGTCCCCGGAGTACGCCTTTTATTTTCCTTATGAGGATAGGCCCAGAACCTCGATTTGTCAAGCCCTGCGTATGATATTATTCCTCAATAGAACATGGCGCCGCGACCGAGGGAGCCGTCCGCCCAGGCCTTGACCAGGGAACGTTGGCGGGCCTGCCTGGAGTTGGACGGCCAGCTGGCCCGGATGGAGCCGAGTTGGTCGCCGGCCGAGAACTACTACTACCCTCTGCGCTCCGAGCCCTTGAGCGGCCAGGCGATCGCCGAGGCGTGGCGCCAGGCCCTGGCCAAGGGCTTGCCCGAAGGCCGCGGGATGACGAGCCTCTACCTGCACGTTCCCTTCTGCAGAGAGAAGTGCCGCTATTGCGTCTACTACTCCCTGGCCGGTCCCGACCCCGCCGAGGTCAAGGCCTACCTGAGGAGGCTCCACGAGGAGATCGGCTTCTACGCCCCGGTCTTCTCAGGGACCCGCTTCGACGCCTGGTCCATCGGCGGGGGCACGCCCACGGCCTTGGACGCCGACGACCTCGACGGGCTGCTCGCCCACCTGCGCCGCGCTTTCGTCCCCAAGGAGGGGGCGAGCCTGGAGTTCGAGACGAACCCCTACACGGCCACCCAGGAGCGCGTCCGCGCCTTCGAGAAGCACGGGTTCAACCGCGTCAGTTTCGGCGTCCAGAGCTTCTCCCCGGCGGTGCTGGCCGCGGTCGGCCGGGGATATCAGACCACCGATCACGTGCGCAGGTGCATGGAGCTCCTCAGGGCAGGCGGGTTCCGGGTCAACATGGACCTGCTCTACGGGCTGCCTGGAGGCGGGGCCGCGGAGACCCTCGCCAGCGCCGCCTCGGCCATGGAGCTCAGGCCCGACAGCGTGGTGATCTACCCGCTCTCGGCAGGGACTCCGCCCCTTCCGGGGGCTTCCGGCCAGGACGCGGCCGTCCCTTTCGCGGGCCTGGCATCCTCGCTCGCCGGGCCCGCGGGCAAGCTCGGGTTCACCGTGCATCCCGACTGGTTCAGCGTCAGGCTGCATACCCTCCACTCCGCCAAGACCGACGCCCCTCCCGCCTACGACGACCTCCATGCCGGGCCGCTGCTGCTGATGGGCCTGGGCCCCACCAGCCGAGGCCATGTCTACGGGAAGCTGGCCTACAGGCACGCCGCGTACCCTCCCGGCTCGCCCTTCCAGCCGGCCTTGACGGTCGCCCAGGGCTGGAGCCTGACCCCCGAGGACGAGATGCGCATGCAGGTCACCCGGACCCTCTCGCGGACCGGGAGGATCGACGCCACGGACCTCGAGCGGATGCCCGGAGGCCGCGCCGAGCGCCGCTTCGGGCGCGACCTCGGCTCGCTGGTCCGGCTCGGGGCGCTCTCACGCGATGGGAAAGGCTACCGGCGCTCCCAAGGACGGCTCGCGGCCGCTGGGACCGCGCCCCCTGCCGCCCACACATTCCCTGATGGCGCAGGGGACGCTCGGCCTCCGGCCTCGACCGCGCGTCATGCCGCCGAGCTCTATCTGCTGGGCGAGAGAGTCCGCCGCGGCCTGAAGGACAGGATCCGCCGCCTGGGCGCCGCCGGCATCGTCAACCAGGGGATCGGGCTCTACGCGGCCGGGGAACGCTCCCGAGCCGCGGGGCTCTTCCGGAAGGCCGCGAAGCTCGATCCCGACGGGGTGGGCGGCGCGGTCCTCAGGGCGATCCAGGCCTCGGCGAGCTTCCAGGCCGTCTGGGAGGCCTTGAAAGTCCACGCCGACGACAGGCGCCTGGAGCTGGGACCGCTCGAGGACGTGCTGGCGAAAGTCCGCAAGCTGGTCGATTCGGGGATCCGGCTCTACGCGGCCGGAGAGCGGGCTCGAGCCGCGCGGCTCTTCAAGCAAGCGGCGGCTCTCGATCCCGGCGGGGCTGGTCCGGCCCTCGGGGAAGCGGCCCGCGGCGCCAAGAGCCTCCAGGCCCTCTCGGACGCCCTGAAGGCCCGCGGCGGCGGCCGGTCCGCGGATCAGGGTCCTCTCGACGCGACCCTGGCCAAGATCCGGATGCTCAACTCGCAGGGGGTCCGGCTCTTCGCGGCAGGGGAGCGGGCCAAGGCTGCGCGCTGCTTCGCGGGAGCGCTCCGGCTCGA
>JACQWX010000097.1 GCA_016209035.1 Elusimicrobiota bacterium
AGGGCATAGGCACGGTTCTCCCGTGCCCCTGTCCACTCGGCGTTGGACACTCGGCGGGGGGCTGCCCCCAAATTCAACCAGTTTTCCTTATATGAATGCACTATGCTTGACCGGAAATTAACTTAGCGGCGATGGGCCTTAGACGGACTTGGAGCCTATCCCAAAACTGCCCGTCCCCTCCATTGATCTCGGAGGAAGGGAGGCCCGATCCTGGCCGATTTCCGCGTCGCTCGTCGCTTACATAGCTACCGCTATGCGCGCTCCTCGCTCCTTGAACTCGTCTCAGGCTCGGGCCTCCGAAGGGCCCTACAGTTTTGGGATAGGCTCTTAGGCCGCGGTTAAGCGGCGCATCAACGCGGCTCAAGCGACGCCGGCTATGATGGGGATGAGGGCCGCTGAAAGCGGCCCGGCGCCGGAGGAAGGCCATGGAAACGAACCGGGTTCTGATCGTGGATGACGAGGAAGGAGTCAGGAAGCTGCTCGGCCGCATCCTTGAAGCGGCCCACATGGACGTGTATGCCGCTCCCGACGGGAAGACCGCGCTGGCTCTGGCATCGAGCTGCAAGCCCGCCCTGGTCATCCTGGACATGGGGTTGCCGGACATGGACGGCGGGGAGGTCCTGCGCCGGATCAAGTCGCAGGAGACGACCCGCGACGTGCCCGTGATGATCCTGACCGGCATGCTCGACGTCCCGGCCGGGGCCTGCGGGCTCGAGAACGGGGCGGACGCCTTCATGCTCAAGCCCTTCCTTTCCGGAGAGATGATGGCGCGCGTGAACGCCCTCCTCTACCACGGCCCGGGGCCGCATGCTCCTGCTCGACAAGATGCTCAAGTGGCCGGGGGAGCGCCATAATTCATATGATGGCATCCAGCATCATGAGACTGCTGCTCAAGGCCAGGATCGCGGCCATCGTCCTTTGGACCGTCCTGCTCGCGGCCTCTCTGGCCTGGAACGTCCGCGAGGACCGCAACCACGCTTTTGAGACGCTCCTGGCCCAGGCCAGGGCCGTCATCGCCAAGGACGCGCTCTTGCTGCATTGGGTCTCCCAGGCCGGAGGGGTCTACGTCCCGGTCGGGCCCGCGGCCGAGCCCAACCCGCTGCTCAAGTCCCTGCCCGAGCGCGACATAGCCACCCCGTCGGGCAGGCGGCTGACCTATTTCGACGCCTCCTACATGCTCCGGCGGATCGGCGAGCTGGGCGCGCGGCAAGGCCTGGAGGACATGGCGCGCCTGAGGAGCCTCAAACCGCTTCGGCACGAGAACGCCCCGGACCCCTGGGAGGCCGAGGCCTTGAAGTCCCTCGAGGCCGGCGCGGCCGAGGCGAGCTGCATGGGCCTCGTGGACGGCCGCAGGCATCTGCGCCTGATGAAGCCCATGCGCGTCGAGCAGGGCTGCCTCTCCTGCCACTCGCCGAGGGAGCACAAGAAGGGCGACCTCCTGGGAGGCATCAGCGTCTCGCTGCCCGCCGGCGGGATGGACGCCTCGACCCGGCGTCACCAGGCCTTCGAGACCGCGGCGCACGCGCTCCTGTGGCTCCTGGGCCTCGCCGGCATCGCCTACGCCGGCAGCCGCCTGTCCAGGAGCGAGGAATCCCGCCGCGCGGCCGAGGAACAGGCCTTGCGCAGCCTGGAGATGCATCGAGACACGCTCGAGGCCGAGGTCTCCGTCCGCACCCGGGAGCTGGTCGGGAGCAATGAGCGGCTCGGGAAGGAATCCGAGGCCCGCTTGCGGGGGGAGCGCGTCACGCGGTCCCTGAACCGCCTGCTGAATCTCGCGCTCGCGGATGAGCCCCTGGAGACGACGCTCCAGCGCTGCCTCGAGGAGATCCTGTCCATCGAGGGGCTCTCCATCCAGGCCAAGGGCGCGGTCTTCCTGGCGGACAGGAAATCGCGGACCTTGCGGATGGCCGCGGAGAAGGGCCTGAGCGGCCCCATCAAGTCGGCTTGCGCGAGCCTCGCTTTCGGCAAGTGCTTCTGCGGCAGGGCGGCCGCCACGGGCGAGACCCAATATGCCTCGGCCCTGGACGAGCGGCACGAGACCCGCTACGAGGGCATCCTGCCCCACGGCCACTACGCGGTGTCCATCATGCTCTCCGGGGAGGCGGCGGGCGTCATGGTCCTCTACCTCGACGAGGGGCACCCCCACTGCGAGGACGAGGCCGGATTCCTCAAGGCCGCGGCTGACGTGGTGGCCGGGATCGTGCGCCATAAGCGGGAGGAGAGGAAGACCCGGATGCTGGCCGAGGTCGCGTTCGCCGTGTCCATGGCCGGGGACAGCCGGGAAGCCCTGCGCTCCGTCCTGGCAGCGGTCTGCTCCGGCATGAACTGGCTCTGCGGGGACGCGTGGCTTCCCTCGGAAGACGGGGCCGCCCTCGAGTTCGCGGCCTCATGGTCCGCCGGCGGCCCCGACATCGACGCGTTCCGGGAGGAGAGCGCGAAGCATTCGTTCAAGCCCGGAGAGGGCCTGCCCGGCAGGGTCTTCTACAGCAAGGCGCCGCTCATCATCGACGACGTCGCTCTCGACGCGAATTTCCCCAGGGCCGGCCTGGCCGGCAAGACCGGCGTGCGCTCGGCCATGGGCGTCCCGGTCACGGCCGGCGACGAGGCCGCCGCGATCCTGGCGTTCTACGCTCCGGCGTCGGCGATCTTCACCCAGGACGACGCCGACGTCGCGGCCGTGGTCGCGGCCCAGGTGGCGCCCCTCATCCTGCGGCGGCGGGCCGAGGACCGGCTCAAGCACAGCCAGCGGTCCCTGGCCGAGGCCCAGCGCATCGCCGGGGTGGGCAGCTGGGAGCGCGGCCCGGCCGACCGCCGCATCCTCTGGTCGGACGAGCTCCACAAGATCATGGGCGTGCCGCTCGCGGAGAGCGTCTCCTTCGAGACCTTCCTGGCGAGCGTGCATCCGGATGAGAAAGACATGGTTCAGAAATCGATGATCGAGGCCCTGGAGCGGGGCCGGGATTTCGACGTGGTCCGGCGCGCCCTCAGGCCCGACGGCTCCGTAGTCTGGGTGCGCGACATCGGGACCGTGGTCCGCGACGCCGAAGGCAAGCCGGTCAAGTTCAGGGGCACGGTCCAGGACGTCACGGCGCGCAAGGCCCTCGAGGAGCGGCTCGGCCAGGCCCAGAAGATGGAGGCCGTCGGCCAGCTCGCGGGCGGCGTGGCCCACGACTTCAACAACCTGCTCACCTCCATCCTGGGCTACGCGGAGTTCCTCCTCGGCTCGCTCAAGCCCGACGACCCCGGCAGGGCCGACGTGGAGGAGATCCGCCAGGCCGGCCAGAGGGCCGCGGCCTTGACCCGGCAGCTCCTGGCCTTCAGCCGCAAGCAGCCCGTCTCGCCCGAGGAAGTGGACTTGAACGCCCTCGTCCTCAACCTCGGCAAGATGCTCAAAAGGCTCCTGGGCGAGCGCGTGGAGACGGTGCTGGACCTGGCGCCGTCGCTCCCCCGGGTGTTCGTGGACCCGGGCCAGATGGAGCAGGTGGTGATGAACCTCGCGGTCAACGGCCGGGACGCCATGCCCAAGGGCGGCAGGCTCGTCATCTCGACCAGGGAGGAAGTCTCCGGCCCGCGCGTGACGCTGGCGGTCAAGGACACGGGCGTGGGCATGGACGAAGCCGTGCGCGCGAGGCTCTTCGAGCCGTTCTTCACGACCAAGGAGAAAGGCAAGGGCACGGGGCTGGGCCTCTCCATCGTCTACGCCGCGGTTCAGCAGGCGGGAGGGAGCATCGGCGTGGAAAGCGCTCCCGGCCGCGGCGCGGTCTTCACCATAAGCTTGCCGGCGCTGGCCGAAAGCCGGGCGCAGTCCGAGGCCGAGCCCAAGCCCGCGGCCGCGGCCGGGGGCTCGGAGCTGGTGCTCCTGGTAGAGGACGAGGAGGCTGTCCGCAAGACCGCGGCCAGGATGCTCGGCGCGATGGGCTACGAGGCGCTCCAGGCCGCGGGCGCGGCCGAGGCCATGTCCCTTGCAGAGCGGCGGGGCGGCGAGATACGCCTGGTCCTCACCGACGTGGCCATGCCCGGCAAGACCGGCGTGGAGCTCGCCTCGGAGCTGGCCAGGCGCGGGCTCAAGGCCAAGGTCCTCTTCATGACAGGCTATGCCGACAGGACCTTGCCGGCCTTCAAGGGCTTGGGCCGGGACCTGCCGGTCATCCAGAAGCCCTTCACCCAGGACGAGCTGGGCCGCAGGGTCCGCGAGATTCTGGACTCCTGAGGATGAAATGGTATGATACGGCGTCAGGGCGGATTCGGCATCCTGGGAGAAACGGCATGAAGAAGAAGATCCTCGTCGTGGACGACGACGCCTCCATCCGGCGGCTCATCCGCCGGGCCCTGCAGGACCTCGACTGCGACTTCATCGAGGCCTCGGACGGCTCCAAGGTCCTCGAGATCGTCGAGAAGACGCGGCCCGCGGTGGTGCTGCTCGACATCCACATGCCGGAGCTCGACGGCATCGCGGTCGTCGACGACATCTCCCACGCGCATCCCGACGTCCGGGTCATCATCGTGACCGGAGACGCCACGCAGACGCGCGCCAAGCTCGCCATGGAGCGGGGCGCAAGGGACTTCGTGGCCAAGCCCATCGACGTCGAGTACCTGCGCGCGACCGTGGAGGCCAACCTCCTGGCCGCGGGCTGAGGCCGGCGTCACGGCCGCCATGCCCGCCAAGATGCTCGTCGTAGACGACGACCCCTCCATCATCGCGCTCCTGCGGAAATCGCTCTCCGGCGCGGGTTTCTCGGTCGTGTCCACGGACAACGGCTCCGAGGCCCTCATGCTGGTGCGCGAGTCCAAGCCGGACCTGGTGCTGGTGGACGCGGCCATGCCCGGCCTCGACGGCCACGCGGTCTGCCGGGTGCTCAAGAAAGAGGCGGCGACGCGCAGCATCCCGGTCATCATCATGTCCGGCAGCATGATGGAAGAGGCCCACGTGCTCTCGGGCTTCGCGGGAGGCGCGGACGACTACGTGCTCAAGCCCTTCTCGCTCCCGGTGCTCCGCGCCCGCATCGAGGCCGTGTTGCGGCGCTACTCGGTGGCCAAGCAGGCGGACGAGAAGCTCAAGCGCGGCGGCATCGAGCTCGACCCTGAGGCGAGGACCGTCAAGGTCCGCGGCCGCGAGGTGTCGCTCACGCGCAAGGAGTTCGACCTGCTCGCCGTGCTCATCAGCAAGCCCAACAAGGTGCTCAACATCAACTACCTGCTCGAGACGGTCTGGGGCTACGACCCGGCCGACTACAACGACCCGGGCACGGTCGAGGTGCACGTCTGCCACCTGCGCAAGAAGCTCGGCCCCAAGCTCGCCAAGCGCATCGTCAACGTCGCGGGCCTGGGCTACAAGTTCGAGGCCTGACGCGGGCCGCGGACTTAACCCGCCCTTAATCCAAGGGTAAGTCCCCGGCAAACGGTTTCGGCCATGCTTATGGATGAGGGCGGGGAGGGGACATGGCCTCGAAAGCGCGGGTGCTGGTGGTCGACGACGACGACGCGGTGCGCCGGACCCTCGCCAGGGTCCTGGACCAGGCGGGCTGCGAGGTGCTCCAGTCCGCGGACGGGGACGACGGCCTGCGCCGGGCCGCCGAGGACTCGCCGGACCTCATCCTGCTCGACGTGGGCCTGCCGGCGCTCTCCGGGCTCGAGGTCCTGCGGGCCCTGCGCCGCGCGCGGCGCACCAGCGCCATCCCGGTCATCATGCTGACGGGCCTCTCCGGCGTCGCGGACAAGGTGGCGGGGCTGGAGCTCGGCGCGGACGACTACGTGACCAAGCCCTTCGCGGTCGAGGAGGTCCGGGCGCGCGTGGAGAGCGCGCTCCGCCGCTCCCGGAGGGACCTCGGCGCCAACCCGCTCACGCGCCTGCCGGGCAGCCCGGCCATCAAGGACGAGACCTGCCGCCGCATCAGGGACAAGGTCCCTTTCGCGTTCCACTACGCCGACATGGATCACTTCAAGGCGTTCAACGACGCCTACGGGTTCGCGGCGGGAGACCGGCTCATCGAGACCCTGGCGGACTGCCTGACCGAGAGCATCGAGACCCACGACCAGGCCGAGGGCTTCGCCGGCCACGTGGGCGGCGACGATTTCGCGGCCCTGACCTCCCTGGAGGCGGCGCCGCACGTGGCGCAGAGCCTTTGCGGCCTCTTCGACCTTCGGCGCGCCCGGCACTATCCCGAGGAGGACCGGGCGCGCGGGTTCATCAGGTCGGTGGACCGGCGGGGCCGGCCCGAGGCTTTCCCGCTGGTCACGCTCTCCGTGGGCATCGTGACCACCGCCGCGCGGGCGCTGGACCGGTTCTCGAAGGTGGCGGCCATCGCGGCCGAGATGAAGGCGTGCCTCAAATCCGGCCCGCCGCGGAAGTTGAGCCGCCTCGCCTTCGACCGGCGGACGGACCGCATCCACGAGGACGCGTCGTAGCCCGGAGGGAGCCATGCTCGACGAAACAAAGGCGGACCGGTCGGTCGTCAGCCGCTACGAGGCGGCCTTCAGCGTCTTCATGGCGGCCGTCGCGTACCTGTGGAGGGACAATCCGCACCTCGTCTACCCCCAGATACTCTACCTCTTCATCCTCATCATGGCCTTGAACCTGGCCGCCGGGAAGGCCCTGAAGCTGTGGCCGGAGAGGGCGTGGGTCTCGGCTCTCTTGACTCTGGCCGACTGCGCGGCCATCGCGGCCGTGGTGGCCTACTCGGGCGGGGCGGACTCCAACCTGTGGGTCCTCTACCTGCTGCCCATTTTCTCGGCCAGCGTCCTGCTCGGTCCGCGCGAGACCGCCTGGATCGCGGCGGGCACGGTCCTGTGCGACACCCTCTCGACGGTCGTGTCCATCGAGACCTGGGGAGCCGCGGACTATTTCACCCTCACGCTCAAGAACGGGACCCTGGTCTTCGCCGCGGCCGCGACCTGGGTGGTCTCCCAGCGGGAGCGCCGGGCCTGCGCGGCCCTGCGGGAGGAACGCGGCCGCCTCAAGGACCTGGAGGAGATCGTGGCCGGCAATCGCGAGCGGCTGGAGCGCTCCGAGAGGTTGGCCGACGTCGGCCTCATGGGCTCCTGCGTCGCCCACGACCTCATGAACGTCTTCGGCGTGATCCTGGGCTTCGTGGAGCTCGGGTTCAAGGACAAGACGCTCTCCGACCGGAGCGCCGCCGACCTGGAGAGCATCCGCCATTCCGCGGAGCTGGGCAGGAACATCGTGGACGGGCTCCGCGGCCACGCGCGGGAGAGGACTCAGGCGGCCTCGGAATGCAGCCTCAATGACGCCGTGGTCTGCGCCGCGACGCTCGCGGCCGGGGATTTCTCGAAGGAAGGCGCGGCCTTGAGCCTGCGCCTGGTCGAGGGCCTGCCCGGCATCCGGGGTGATTCCGCGGACTTGAAGCGCGTCTTCTTGAACCTCCTCGTCAACGCCGCCAGGGCCGCCCACGGCGGGGGCAGGGTCAGCGTCGCCACCTCGGTGGAGGAGGGGCCGGACCGCCGGAGCTGGGTGAGCGCGGTGGTGGAGGATACGGGTCCCGGCATCCCCCCGGAGGTGCTGCCGCGGCTGTTCAAGCCGTTCAGCACGGGACACGCGGCCTCGGGCGGGACGGGACTGGGGCTCTACCTGAGCTTGGCCATCGCGCAGCGGTTGGGAGGCGCCTTGACCGCCGACAACAGGCCCGAGGGAGGCGCGAGGTTCGTGCTCCGCATCCCCGTCGCCTGCGGCGGCTCCGCGGCCGGCGGAGCCCAAGACGCCGCCGGCCTGAACCGACGGCCCGTCGAAGTAAGGCGCCCTTAAGCCGACGGTAAGGCCCGGTTCAACGCCGTGCGCCATACTATCCGTATGAGGATGCCGGCGGGCCGAGGGACGGCCGGACGGAGCGCCGCGGCGGCGGCGCTCGCGGTCGCGCTCGGGCTCGGAGCCGCCGGGGCGGCGTGGGGCGAGGTCGGCCGCAGGGTGGCGGTCCTTCCCCTCCTTCCTTCGGACGGCTCCCACCCGAGAGAGGGGGTTGGGCTGGCCGTCAAGCTGGCGAGCCGCCTCGAGCGCGACTACGAGGTGGTGACCCTGGACTGGCGTTCGCTGGCCGAGGTGATGGACGAGCACGGCCTGGACAAGAGCAGGCTCGCGGACCCGGCGGTCCTGGCCCAGGTCGGCAGGGCGCTGAGGGTGGACGGCGTGGTCTCGGGCAGGTTCGCGGCCGGCCCGGCGTCAACCGTGGCCCATCCGGTGCTGGTGAGCGTCAGAACGGCTCGCGCGAAGAAAGGGCGGTCGTGGGCGACGGCGCGCGACGTCGTGGTCGAGGCGCCCGATTTCTTCGTGGACCCGCCGGACTTCGGGGAGGACGACCTCCCGGACCTCAAGGACGCCATGAGGGACTACTCGCCATGCGATGACGCTGGGGCGCGGGTGGACGAGTTCGAGCGCCGCATCCTGGAGCTCAAGGCCAGGTACTGGGCCGTCCAGCTCTCCAGGGGCGTGGATATGCGGACCCTCAAGTTCAATCCGGGCTCCACCATCACGGACCCCGACCTCAAGCGCGAGTTCTACGGCCGCATCAAGCAATGGACGCTCCAGCCCACCGTCCCCGAGCTCTCCCCCGTGGAGATCAAGCAGTTCGCGGAGGGCGACGAGCAGGCCATCCGCCTGGCCCGCCGCTGCGGGATACTCTAGTACCCCCGGCGATGAATTCGCAGCGGGTTCTTGCGTGAAAAAATGCTAGAGTCTGTCCACATTACGCCGAGTATTTCCTCCCCTTGGACATTGACAGGACCCTGGGGAGAGCGGCAGGTATTCGGCCTATGGCTCGC